>JAWVYU010000054.1:0-18373 GCA_033722575.1 Ketobacteraceae bacterium
AGGGGTAAAAAAACATATCATGGTGGATGCCCAGATCTATAAGGATCATGTCAGCCACTGTATCGTGGGTACCTTTATTGATCTTTCCGAGCAAAAGCGCACCCAGGAAAAGCTCAGGGAAAGGGAAGTTCAGTTCCGTACACTCATTGACATGTTACCGGCGGGCCTGCTGGTGTTTCGGGGCAGTGTTCTGGTGTATGCCAACAAGGTTGCGCTGCAGATCCTGGGGGCAGATTGTCTGGCGGACATGCGGGATATTACTCTGGAAAAATTCGTCCGTGACGACTTGCCGGTGGAGCGGTCCTATGGACCGGGGGAACTCTATCAGGCCATTGGCACGGAGGGTGGTTTCGGTCGTCAGAAAGTGATACGTATCGACGGGGAGTCCGTCGTGATCGAACGGGCCGCCAGGCGGGTTATTTATGAAAACGAGGACGCCATCCAGATTGTGATCAGGGATCTTTCCGAGGTGATGTCATTTCAGCAGGAGCTGGAAGAAGCCAATGAGCGCTTAACCAGTCTGTCAAAGAAAACCCTGGAGCTTATGGAAAACGAGCGCAAACGCATTGCTGGTGAACTGCATGATGAAGTGGGCCAGTCTCTCACCGCCATCAAGATGGCCAATAAATGGTTGCGCAAAAGGGCAACGCAGCCGGCTGAAATCGAGAAAATCGCGGCCATTGATGAGATGGTTGAATCCACCATCGAAACAGTACGCAATATTTCGCTGCAACTCAGGCCCGCGCAGCTGGATAATCTTGGCCTGGTGGCGGCCATCAAGTGGCAGTCGGAACGGCTGTTTGCGGAAAATGGTACCCAGGTATTTATTGAGGCGGAAGGGTTTCCTGATCATTTGCCCGATGAGCTGGAGATTACCGTATTCCGTATCCTTCAGGAGTGCCTGACCAATATTGCCAGGCACTCCCATGCCACTATGGTGGAAATCAAGCTGGAACAGGATGACAGGGAGCTGCTTATTTGCGTGATTGATAATGGTGTGGGTTTTAACCCTGATCAGACCTCAAGAGGATTCGGTTTGCTCAATATGATGGAACGGGCCGAGCTGGCGGATGGTAAATTCGGTATCAGATCAGTGCCCCAGGTGGGCACTGAAATCAGGGTTCGGTTGCCGCTGGAGCGCACGGAACCGGTTCCGGAGGTTGCCGTAGGCAGGAGTATCGGGTGGAAGCGTTATGGATAGTGTAGCTATTACCCGCAAAGTGGTGCTGGTGGATGATCATCACCTGGTCAGGGCGGGGTTGCGGGCGCTGCTTGATGATATTCCCGGTTATGAGGTGGTGGCGGAGGGTGCTGATGGCAGCGAGGCAGCCCGCTTGCTGGATCGCTTCCGCCCCGACATCCTGATGATGGATATTGCCATGCCGCGCAAATCCGGCCTGGATGTTCTGCCGGATATCGTCCGCCGCTTCCCTGATATCCCGGTCATACTGCTGTCCATGCATGCTTCCTGCGATTATTTCAAGGAGGCCTTTGAGAGCGGTGCCATGGCCTATCTGGTTAAGGATTCCGCGGAGGCGGAGCTGGAAATGGCACTGACGTCGGTGGAAAAGGGTGAAAAATATATCAGCCCGAAAGTATCGCAGTGTCTGATCGATACCCTCTCCGGAGAGGGGGAAGAAAAACCTGAGACTGACCCGGATATACCCCTGACGGATCGACAGATTGAGATCCTGCGCCTGATTGCCCTGGGCAAGTCCACCAAAGAGATCGCCTATGAGCTTGATTTGAGTGCAAAAACTGTTGAAACGCACCGTGCCAAAATCATGGACCGGCTGGAAATCAGGGATGTGGCCAACCTGGTTCGGTATGCGATCCGCCATCAGGTGATTTCCCTGGAGGAATAGGGCCCTCTGTCAGCCTCCCAAATCCCTGATTACAGAGCCCGCTTAGGGAAAACTCTGATCCCCACTAGGGATGTTCCTGATCGTTTTCTGGCACGCCCGAGAGTACTATCGCGACATTCTCTAATGTGGAGCAATGTATGCGTGCTGATAGTACAGACAAGATACGTCCTGGAACGGATCTGCACAGTTCCTCCTCCCGGAAGCCTGAGGGGGAGCAGGCACGTTCTGTCGCAACACCGGCGGCATTTCCCCGTTCGTTGCTGGGGTTTCTGACCATGCCCCTGGGCATGCTGGCTCTTAGCCTGGTGGCCTTCGGTTCCCTGGGAGCAACCCTGTTTGACCTGACCTGGGATAAGCATCTGAAGGAGCATGGGCTGGTTATTCTGGCTGCGACGATGGCCGTTTCCGCACTGGGGGCCGGCTGGATTTACGAACTGAAGCGCGGATACCTGTCCCGCAGACCGGCGCGAGATGAGCAAATCCCGGCAGCGAGCGACGCAGCGGATTTGCCGACTGAACTGCTCGATCACAGTGATGAGGCGGTTATTGTCGTTGATAAAGGCGTCCGGGCGCGCTTCTGTAATCAACGTGCCATAGCGCTTTTCAAGAGAGAGTTCAGGGTTTTGAACGAGTCTGGCCGTACCCTTGATTTACCGGGATTTCTGAGTGAACGCTGGAATGAGCTTCTGAACGCGTCATTTTCGGAGCATCCCTGGTGTGCACGACGTTTTGACCCACTCATCCAGCGCTGGTTCGATATCCGCCTGGTGGTTCGGGATGATGGTTACCTGCTTTACCTGCGGGATACCACTGAGCATGTGGCACAGGAAACTGCCCAAGGCCAGATCATTGCCCATTACCAGATTGTCCGTGACCTGGATATTCTGGGGGACTGGGAATACTGCATTGCCAGCGAGCGCCTCACCCTGTCAGCAGCTGCCATGGCAATCCTGGGGGTGACCGATAAAAGCCCGGAAAATCACCTGTTTCTCACCATAAAAGCCATTCGCAGTAAAGACCGGCTCAAACTGACCCGGGCTTTGCTGGGGGCCGCCTCCGGTGAGGAGCGCGCCAACTTTGACATCGAATTACTGCCTGGAGACCAGGGGATAAGAGTCATCAGCGTTTCCATGAGATGCGTTATGGATCCCAACGGCAAGCCCGCAAAGGTGATTGGGATTCTCCGGGACATTACCAGCCAGAGACTGAGAGAGGCTTCCCTCCGGGAATCGCAAGCTTTTGTAAGGGGTGTACTGGATACGCTTCCGCACCAGATTTGTGTTATCGACGAGTCCGGTCAGCTGCAGATGGTGAATCAGCGCTGGCATGAGTCGCCTCTGGTGGATGATTTTCCGGGCGGCCAGGGAAGAGGCAAAGGCAACTACTTTGATCTGTGCAGCAGCCTGATTGATAGCGGTTGTGAGGACATCGCCTATCTGCTGGCCGGTATCGAAACCGTCATCAGTGGCCAGAAACAGAGTTTTCGGTGTGAATGCGGTATCAGACAGGCAACCTCGGAAAAATACTTTGACATTCATGTCAATCACCTCAAGAACGCCACCGGAGATGTTGGCCGCAAGCTGATTGCCATCACTCATGAAGAGATCACCGCAAGCCGCCGCTTGCTAAAGGTTCTTGAGCGGCAGCAGAAGCACCTTCGGCTGGTTTATGAAACCACCAGTGATGGCCTGTGGGACTATAACCTGGTTAATGAACAAACGGATTATTCGGACGCCTTTAACCGCTTGTTTGGGCTTACAGGCACCGAGGTGCCTCCCGCATTCCCTGACTGGCTCGGCGTTACGCTCCATGAGCTGGATCGTGATTCAGTCCTGGATAAGATGAATCAGGCCATCAGGGACAGTGGGGCGGTGGATTTGCATTGCCGATTGAAAATCGCAGACGGCTCGTACCGCTGGTATCGTCTGCGGGGTAAATGTGAAGTAGCCGGTAACCGGCCGGTAAGGTTCCTGGGGTCACTGACTGATATCCAGGAACAGGAAACCCTGGTGAGGCTGCTGGCGAACAGGGAACGGCGTATCCGTGAAATCGACCGGTATATTCCTGATGTATTCTGGGACTTTGATATCGCTGAAAAAAAACTCGATTACGTCAGCACTGTATCCTACGAAAAAATCTGGAAAAAACCGTTGCCCGGATCATCCACGGAAATGTACCGGCAGTGGCTGGAGTCAATACATCCGGATGATGTAACGACTGTCAAACTGCATTTTCGCACCGCAATGGCATCTTCAGAGCAGTATTCTTTACGCTATCGCATTTACGACGGCGAGGGTTCCTTAAAGTGGATCGAATCCAGGGGGTATCCGGTTACCAACCCGCAGGGTGAAACTGTCAGGCTGGTGGGTCTGGCACGGGACGTTACCGAATCCCGGTTAATGGAAATCAAACTGAACCAGATGGCCACTCTGGATCCTCTTACTGAGCTGCCCAACCGCAAGCAGTATTTTTCCAACCTGGAATCCTATTGCAGGGATGGCGAGTCTCATGATGACAGTTTCGTGCTGGTGCATCTTGCCATCGACCGTTTTGGTACTGTGAACGAATCACTGGGCGCCCAGGCTGGTGATCAGCTGTTGATTCAGGTGGGGAAACGGTTAAAGCATATCGTTCAGAACGATACCCAGGTAGCGCGCATCGGAAATGGCGAATTCGCGGTTATTCTACCGGTGGGCTACCGCGAGCGTGAGCTTCGTGATGCGCTGGACAATATTACTCAGGTGTTTCATGAACCCTATACGCTGGCGGATCAGAAGTTGCGGATTTCAGCATCTCTCGGTGTGGTCAGGTTCCCGGAAGATGGTGCGGACGCAGAACAGCTAAGCAGGTGTGCGGCTGTCGCACTCCACAAGGCTCAGGCAGAGGGTGGTGACCAGTACCGCTTCTTTGATCAGGCCCTTGGCCGAAAGGTGACCGAGGAATTCAGACTGCTTTCCGAACTCAGAGTGGCTCTTGAAGAAGGTCAGTTTGTTCTCTTCTATCAGGCAAAAGTGGCAACAGGCACAGGAAGAATCACCGGCTGTGAGGCTCTGATCCGCTGGAACAGTCCCCACCGTGGCCTGGTGCCGCCGGGTTTGTTCATGCCACTGCTGGAGGAAAGTAATCTGGTGGTACCTGTGGGTGACTGGGTACTGGATGAATCATTGCGGCAACTGGGTGACTGGCAGCATACTCATAGTGACCTTGATGATATGCAGATTTCCGTCAATGTGTCTGCCAGACAACTTTCGGACCCGGCTTTTCCTGACCGTGTGGCTGAGGCGATTGCCCGGCACAGGGTGGATCCAAAGCAGGTGGAGCTTGAACTGACCGAGTCAGCGTTGATGAGAGATGTGGATTTTGGTGTCCGTCAGATCCAGAAGCTGAAAGCCCTGGGGGTGAGAGTCGCCGTTGATGACTTTGGTACAGGCTACTCATCACTGAGTTATTTCACCCGGTTTGAGCCGGACACGCTGAAAATCGACAAAAGCTTTATCGATGATATTGAAACCGATATGACCAAGCGGAATATAGTCAGAGGAATCATTGATTTATCCCACAGCCTGGATGTGCTGGTCGTGGCGGAAGGCGTGGAAAACCATGAGCAGGTGACACTGCTGAAGCAATTGCAGTGCGATCTGATTCAGGGTTATATCTATTCCCGGCCCGTACCGGCGGGCCAGCTTGCTGAATTTGTTGAAAGCTTTCACAGGCAGGAAACTGCCACACTTCATAACCGGTTTGATGATGAACCAAAGTCATTAATGCATCATGGAATAAACTGAGCCAAAAGGGAGTTTCCCATAGGGAAATTCCCGATACCTCCTTACGAAACCCCCGATACCATTACTCTCTTTCTGATCCATACTACTTGTACAGTTTTGATAAAGTAGCGGAGAACAGTGCAAATGTTCAATCTCCCTGGCCTGCTGGCAATGCAATGCGCGGCCCTGGTTTTCGGTGGCGTCATGATACAGGTTCATGAGGTGGCAGCCTATGTGCTTCTGGCAGTTGCATTTTTTCTGACGGTATACCAGTTCAGAAGCTGCAATATAATGCTGGGCGATGCCCGGAAAAACCTGGAAAGCCGGGACGCCCGCATCGCGGAGCTGGAAGGGGAGCTGCAAGCCAGTGAATCTGTTCGCTCACTGTTGTTGTCCGTTATTCCCAAATGGCTGAACAGCATAGAACAGGCTAAGAATATTACTGTTTCCAATATCAATGAATCGATTGAACGCTTCAGCGACATCGATAACCGGATTCATACGACTCTGCGATCTGCAGGTGATACGAGTGCGCCCTCCTCATCGAAAGGCTCCGTTGACCTTCTTGAAGATGCCAAGGAAAACCTGCTGGATATTGAGCATCGCTTCCAGCAGGGCGTAACCAAGCGACAGACTCTGATTTCCTCCATTACGGTGCTGGGGAATTTCAGTGATGAACTGACCGGTATGTCCAGCTCTGTAAAAGAAATTGCGGAACAGACCAACCTGCTGGCCCTGAACGCTGCCATAGAGGCGGCGCGGGCCGGGGAATCCGGGCGCGGGTTCGCGGTGGTTGCCGATGAGGTCAGAAAGCTTTCCCGATCTTCCAGTGAAGCGGGTACTCACATGGAGCAGAAATCCGGTGATATTAGCCGAGCAATGCAAAAAACAATGGCGGCTGCCAGAGAAATCAGCGAAATCGATCAGGATAACATCGCCGAATTCAGAAATGCTTCGGAGCACCTGATCAGCAATGTTGACATGACAATTGCCGAATTGCGCGATCAGTCAGGGCAGCTCAGTAGCATGTCCCGGGAAGTCAGGGACAATATCAATGCCATTATGGTGAGCTTGCAGTTCCAGGACAGGATACAACAGATACTGGAGCACGTCTGTGAGGATATCTGCTTGCTGGAAGAAAAGCTGGGTCAATCCGAGGCCTTCGATTCTTCCGCCTGGGTGGAAAGGCTGTCAAAAAGTTATTCCACCGCCGAAGAGCGTGAGTCAGAAGTTAACGATTCTGACGATCTGGTGTTTTTCTGAAACATTATTTTGGGTAGTCACTATTTGGGTAGTCATTATGGGTAAGAAAGTCTTAATTGTTGATGATTCCAGCTCCATGCGGCAGCTGTTGAGAATGTCCCTGAGCGGCGCGGGCTACGAGGTGCTTGAGGGCGTGGACGGCAGCGATGCGCTGGGCAAACTGGACGGTCAGCCTGTTAGCTTGATCGTTAGCGATGTCAATATGCCGAACATGAATGGTATTGAGTTTCTCAAGGCTCTGAGGGGTAAACAGCAATACCGTTTTACACCCGTTCTGATGCTGACCACGGAAAACGAGGAATCACTCATGTCACAGGGAAAGGCCGCTGGTGCCAAAGCCTGGATGATCAAGCCTTTCAAGCCGGAAAAGTTTCTGTCCGCCGTTGAAAAGCTGGCAGTCTGAGGAGTGGAGAATATGACGATCCAGATCAGCAAAACCGGCGGCCCGCAGACCCTTAAGGTGGGTGAGCAACTGATTATTCAGGATATGCAGGAAGTGCATCGCAAGTTTGCAGAATCTGTCACTGGGGAACTCCCTCTGACACTGGATCTGTCTGCCTGCCAGCATCTTGATGGCAGTGGTGTGCAGTGGCTCCTTTTTATTCGGGAGTTCTGCCGTGGCAAGGCTGTTGATGTCGCGCTGGTGAATATCAGCGATGAGCTGCGCGAATCACTTGAGCTGTTGGGCTGGAACGATCTGGAGACTGCATAATGCTGAATGAAGAACAGTGGCAACAACTGCTGGAAGACTATATTGAAGAAGCCCAGGAGCTGATTCAGCGTTCTGAGAGCGCGCTGGCCGCCCTGAAAAAGGATCCCGCCAGCAGCGAATCCATCAATGAGCTGTTCCGTGCAGTCCATACCATCAAGGGCAACTCCGGCATGCTCAGCCTGGATCACATTGTGGGTTTTACCCATGTATTTGAGGATTTGCTGATGCAGCTCCGTGATGGGCTGGTGATTCCTGACGCTGATATCGTGGATCTGTTCTTCAAATGTATCGACTTTGTGGCGGATCTCATCAGCGCGGTGGCTGATGGCAGCGGCGAAACCGAGCTCAGTGACCATGGCCAGACGCTGCTTGCAAAGCTGGAATCCCATTCAGCCAAACAGGATAACAATACCAGTGAAGATGCTGTGGCGACAGCACTGTGCCGTGAGTCCCACTGGCATCTGGGCGTTCGCTTCAGCAAGGATCTGTTCCGCTGTGGGTTTGATCCGCTTTCCCTGATTCGTTATCTGAATAAAATCTGCCTTATTGAGGCTGTGGAACTGGTACGTTCCCGACTTCCCTCTGATCCGGAGGCGTTTGATCCGGAATCCTGTTATCTGGCGATGCACGTTACCTTTACGGGCGATGTGGAGCAATCGGATATCCTTGAAGTGTTTGAGTTTCTGGACGACCTGGCGACTTTGTATATTCACCCACCGGGATCGGAATTCCAGGACTTTCAGGCCATGGTCGCAGAGCTGGATGACGCCGATGAAGAAATCGCAGGGATTCTTCATGGCCTCAAACTCATATCGGAGGAAGAGCTGAGCATACTGTCTCAGGATGAAAAACCAGATACCGTGTCACCCGCTTCGCAATTGTCAGATACAGAGGCTGTGCCGGAGCAACAACCGGCGGGAAACGCTGTTGTACCCGATCCGGTAACAACGGCGCCGCTAAAAGAGCAGACTGCTACCGCAAAAAAACGCTCCGAAAACAGTTTCCTGCGCGTACCGGCAAAGAAAATGGACGAGCTGATCAATCAGGTAGGCGAGCTGGTGATTGCCGTGGCGGGAAGCCGGATTATGGCAAACCAGCGTAAGGACCTGGATATGATCGAAAGTATCGAAGGGCTGCATAACCAGATTGAACTGATCCGGGAAGCCGCGCTGCAGATGCGAATGGTAGAAATCAATGAAACCTTCAATCGCTTTCACCGTGTGGTGCGTGAAACTGCCGGTGCCCTTGGCAAGGAAATCCATCTGGAAATAAAGGGTGGTGACACCGAGCTGGACAAGAGCCTGGTAGATAAAATTCATGACCCGCTGGTGCACCTGGTGCGCAATGCCATAGACCATGGCATTGAGAGTGTTGCTGAGCGTAAACAGGCCGGAAAGTCCGAAACAGGTCACCTGTTGCTGAACGCCTATCATGACTCAGGCATGATCGTACTGGAAGTCAGTGACGATGGCGGTGGGATTGATGCGGATAAAATCCGTGAAAAAGCCATTGAGAAAGAACTGATCCGAGCGGAAGATGAACTGTCCCGTTCCGAATTACTGAGCCTGATATTTCACGCCGGGTTCTCCACCGCGAAAGAAGTCAGTGACCTTTCCGGCCGGGGCGTTGGGCTGGATTCCGTGCGCCGGGATATTGATGCCTTGCGGGGTTCCATTGAAATCGACAGTACTCCCGGTGAGGGAACACGGTTCAGCATCAAGCTGCCGCTGACACTGGCCATCATAGACGGCTTCCTGGTAAGTGTTAACGATCAGTCCTTTGTAGTGCCTGTAGAGTGGGTTACCGAATGTATCGAAACACCTTCCGATTCCGCCACTTCAGGTCAGGGTAACTATATGGATCTGCGTGGTAAACCCATGGCCTATGTGTCCCTGCGCGAGGTGATGGGGCTGGATGGGGGTGCCAGTGATCGGGAAAGCATGATTGTTATTTCCTACGGCGGTGAAAGCCTTGGTCTGACCGTGGATGAACTTCACGGCGAAATTCAGACAGTCATCAAGCCCCTTGGTCCCATTTTTGAACAGCTGGAACCGATTTCCGGCGGCACCATACTTGGCAGCGGCGCCGTTGCCCTGATTGTTGATGTGCCCGGGGTGTTCTCGCGGATCAAGTCGCTGACACAGTGGGCCAAAAGTGCCTGATCAGGAGGCACAACGTTGAATACTACGGGAATGACAATGAATCAGAGTGAAAATGTGAAAGACAGCAAAGTCATCGGCAAAGCTGCTGAAGGTCCTCGCAGCCAGTACCTGTCCTTCAAATGTCGCGAAAATATTTACGCCATACCGCTGGCCAGTGTCCGGGAAATCATAGAGCTGGCCCATTACACAAAAGTGCCCCTGATGCCGGCATTTGTGTTCGGCATTATTAACCTGCGGGGTAATGTTGTGCCGGTGATAGACCTGGCCAGACTCGTTACCGTTACAGGCGGAGAACGGTCGGGCAGGGCCTGCATAATGGTAACTGAGATTACCCATGAATCACAGAACTACTATGTTGGCCTGCTGATTGATGAGGTGCGCTCGGTAATGGACATCCAGGATGCCGACATTGAACCTGCGCCTGGGTTCGGCGCGGGTGTGCCCGTGGAGTATCTCAAGGGTATGGTAAAAACCAAAACCCGTTTTATGACATTGCTCGATCTGGAGCAGATTCTGAATCTGGAAAAAATCAGTATGGCCGTATCCGGGCAGTCCGGGATGTTGTCGGCCGGTCAGGGAGGCGTATGAGGTAATTCTTGTTTTAAAACATCCACTGTATCGGTAATCAACATTCGAATTGGGTAGAAAGGTATTTAACTATGAAGTTTTTGAATAATATGAGTGTCATCTGGAAAATTCTTTTGATCGCGCTGTTGCCTATAGCCGGGCTGCTGTATTTCTCCTCCCAGGTGATCCAGGATAGTTACAATGAGTATCAGGCTGCCGCCGAGATGGAAACCGGTATTGAACTTAGTATCAATGTCGGTAACCTGGTACATAATCTTCAGAATGAGCGTGGGATGACCGCAGGTTATGTGGCTTCCGGTGGGCAGGCTTTCGCGAGTGAGCTGGAACAGCAGCGAGGTGAAACCGAGCAGAGTTTCAAGCTGCTACGAACCTTTATTGATGATAATAATCAAATACTGCAGGACGCCGGCTATCTGGTGCTGATAGAAGGCGCTCTTAATCGTATGGCACAGAGAGACAGTATTCGCAGTTCTGTTGATAGCCTGTCCTTTTCTGTGGATAAAGCCGTACAGTATTATACAGCAGTCACTACAGGTTTTCTTGATGCGGTCTCCGATCTGGGTGAGCGCTCTCCTAACGGGCAAATGGCGAATAGCATGATCGCCTATGTGAGCCTTTTGTCAGCTAAGGAGTTGCTGGGTGTTGAGCGGGCAATCCTTAATGGAGCGTTCACCAAAAATGACATATCTGATGCCGAGATGACCCGGTTGAGCCGCACCGTTACCCTGATTGAGTATAATCTTGCTCAGTTTGTGGAGTACTCCACTGAAAAAATGACAGACGCTTTCAAACGGCTTTACCGCGGTGCAGCCATTGACGATACGCTGGCAATGCGCCAGACCGTATTCGACAAGGAAGAGCAGGGCAACTTTGATATTGACCCTGCACTGTGGTTTAAAAAGCAAAGTGAAAAAATTGATATCCTCAAGGAAATCGAAGACATTATGGCGGCGACTCTTAAGGAGCGTTCCCATGCCATATACGAGAGTGCGCATAGTACCATGTATGGAGCTATCACCGTAACGGCTGTGGTGATGCTGGTAGTAGCTGTGTTCGCGACCCTGATTATCCGCAATGTAACCTCTTCCCTGCGCGAAGCCATGGCGGTGGTGCGTTCCGTAGCGCAAGGCGACTTCTCCGTGGATGTCAAAGTTAACTCCGATGACGAATTCGGCCAGATGCTGGGCGCGTTACAGCGTCTGGTAAACAAACTCTCGGACACTATCGGAAAGGTCCTGGCAGCATCCCAGAATATGTCTGCGGCTTCCGAACAGGTGAGTGCATCGGCCCAGGGGCTGAGTGAAGGTGCTTCCGAGCAGGCGGCCAGCATTGAGGAAACCAGCGCCTCTCTGGAGCAGATGACCGCATCCATTAAACAGAACAGCGAAAACGCTGAAGAAACTGATACCATCGCCACCCGCTCTTCGGAGCAGGCTACAGAAGGCGGTAAAGCGGTGAAGGAAACTGTTCAGGCCATGCGAACCATTGCCGAGAAAATTTCAGTCATAGAAGATATTGCGTACAAGACCAACCTGCTGGCATTGAATGCCGCTATTGAGGCCGCCCGTGCCGGTGAATTTGGCCGTGGTTTCGAAGTGGTGGCCGATGAAGTACGGAAACTGGCTGAGCGCAGCCAGATGGCCGCCCAGGAAATCGGTAAAGAAGCCCAGCGCAGTGTTTCGATTTCGGAGCGTGCCGGGGAGCTGCTGGAGCAGATGGTACCCAATATCAAGAAAACAGCTGATCTGGTGCAGGAAATTACGGCTGCATCGCTGGAGCAGGCCAACGGAGTGGAACAGGTAAATACTGCCACCGAGCAGCTGAATACCGTGGCGCAGAATTCTGCCGCATCTTCCGAAGAACTGGCAGCCACCTCAGAAGAACTCAGCTCACAGGCCCAGGCGCTGCAAAATCTGCTGGCATTTTTTAAAGTGAAGCAGAATATCGCTATCGAGAGTGACGAAGTGCTTGCGCAGCCCTCATCTGCGCCGGCCTCACAGCGTCATTCCGACGGCGACCTGAAAAGTGCCTCACCGACCAACGTGGAAGACTTTGAACGTTTCAGTAAAGCCAGCTGAGGTGACGTGATGGCAGCCAATCTTTCTCAAAGTACTCAACAGCGAAGCCATCATGGCGTGTCCGACCAGCACAAGCACCTGGTGTTTGTGCTGGCCGGCAAGCGCTTTGCGGTTCCCATCGCATCCGTGCGTCGCATACTGGAGTACCAGGAGCCCCAGTTTGTGCCCATGCTCCCGCAGGATTGCCCCGGTATTATTCAGGTGAGCGATACCAGTGTTGCTCTGATGGATCTGCAGTATCGTTTTGGCCTGGGTAAAAGCGAGAAGCATGCACGCAGTGGCGTGGTAATTGTCGACCTGGATATCGAGGGGGATTCTGTGCAGCTGGGCATTATGGTGGATTCTGTGTTGCACGTTGTCGCCATTCATGATGACGACGTGCAGCCGGTTCCCGACTTTGGCGCTAATCTCGACAAGCGGGTATCGCGGGGTGTGTGCCGTTCTGAGCAGGCCGTGGTGCTGGACCTGGGGCAGCTGCTGGATGCCTCGGAAGCCGGAAAATTCCGGAATGTTTCCTAATCAGGATAGTGTCAGTCAGGTTGTCAGGGCTACTGTATGAATGATCTTAATGTTGCACAGCAATATACGCACACCGGGCTGCCGGCACGTTATGTTCTCAGCGATCCGGATTTCCAGCAGTTTCAGACCTGGATGTATGACTGGGCCGGCATTACCCTGGGAGATAACAAGAAAGTTCTGGTTAACGGGCGGCTCAGCAAGCGCCTCAGGGACCTTGGCCTGAACAGCTTTTCCGAGTACATCCAGTTACTCAAAAGTGGTGACCGTCCTTTTGAAAAGCAACAGGTTATTGATTTATTGACCACCAACGAAACCTATTTTTTTCGGGAGTCAAAACATTTTGAATTTGTTGGGCAGGTGGTAAAAGCAATGGCATTGCAGAACAACAGGGATATCAAATTCTGGTGCGCTGCAAGCTCAACGGGCGAAGAGCCTTATACCCTGGCGATGGTGCTGCATGATGTGCTGGGGGGTAATGGATGGAATATTCTGGCCACCGATATCAACGATACCGTCCTTAATAAAGCCAAAGCCGGCATTTATCCAATAGAAGCCCAGAACAAGATACCGGCCAAATACCTCAACAAGTTTTGCCTTAAAGGAATTCGTTCCCAAAAAGGTGTGCTGAAAATTGGCCCGGAACTGACCAGAAAAATACAGTTCCAGAAACGCAACCTGAATCAGAACCTGAACGGATTACCACAGTTCGATTTTGTATTCCTGCGCAACGTGCTGATTTACTTTTCGGTGGATACCAAGCGGGAAATCATCGAGCGGATATCCCGGGTGATACGTCCGGGTGGCTATCTGCTGATCGGACACTCGGAATCCCTGCACAAGATATCTGACAAGTTTCAGTCATTGAGACCTGCCGTTTATCAGAGAATTGAATAACAGGACATTGGCGCCGGGCATGTGCGCTTTTGTTGACTTGACGGAAAATCTTTCATGATTAACGTATTTATAATCGATGACTCGGCGTTGATGCGGACAGCACTGTCAGAGCTGTTGGCAGATGTCAGCGATATCGCCGTGATTGGTACGGCGCAGGATCCGATTTTTGCCAAAGCAAAAATGGCGCGTAACTGGCCGGATGTGATTATTCTGGATCTGGAAATGCCCCGTATGGACGGACTCACATTCCTCAGTCAGCTCATGACGGCCAGGCCTACACCAGTTATCGTCTGTTCTGCCTATTCCGAAAAGGGCTCTGACAAGGCCATGGAGTCACTCAAGCTGGGTGCCATTGATGTGATGGGCAAACCCAAAATCGGTGTCAGGGAATTTATTGTTCACGAGAAAGCGGTATTCGTTGACAAGATCCGTGCCGCAGCCCGAGCCAGAATCCAGAATCAGTCAGGTTCCGGGGCTTCTGGAATCAAGTCAGCACCGAAGGCCGCTGCCGAAACCTCCAGGGTATTGCCCCGCAGTGAATCGGGAAAAACGAAACATCAGCATGCGGTGGAGCTGATTGGTATTGGCGCGTCCACCGGTGGCACCCAGGCTCTGGAAAAAGTATTGCTGGACCTGCCCGCCACCACACCGGGAATAGTGATTGTACAGCACATGCCTGAAAAATTTACCCGGGCCTTTGCGGATCGGCTGAATGCACGGGCGATGTTACATATCAGTGAAGCGGAGCACGGCGAACAGATCGTTCCGGGCCGGGCGTTTATTGCGCCTGGTGGTAAACATACCTCGGTGGTACGCCGTAATGACGGCTTGTTTATCCGTATTTCCGATGATGCCCCCGTCAATCGTCACAAGCCATCCGTTGACGTGCTGTTTAATTCCATTGCGCACTGTGTCCCCAGGCACAGTGCTGCCTTTCTGCTCACCGGCATGGGTAACGATGGGGCCGCAGGTTTAAAAGCCATACGTGATACAGGCGCTCTGACTGCAGCCCAAGACGAAGAAACCAGCGTGGTGTTCGGCATGCCCAATGAAGCGATCAAACTGGATGCAGCGGATTATGTTTTGCCGCTGGAGGTTGTCAGCGCCTTTATTCAGTCCATGTTGCGCCCCAGAGGGCATTTTCATGTCAGGACTGCCTGAAAACTAATCAGTAGGTCTCCGTTACTGGCCGCGACGTTTTGCCTCCTCTTGCGACTGTCATTCTATTGTAATAGATTGGTGCACCGTCTTTGTGCATAAGTTGCGCGAAGACAGGATATCAAGGACTTGAGGAGGAGAGAAAAAATGAAGTTATTGAAAGCACAGTGGATGATAGCAGGTGCGGCACTGCTGGCCAGTAATGTAGCTTCTGCGGAGTTATATGGAGGCGTGAACTACATGGCCGCAGAGCTGGAAGTGGGTTCCACGGATTTTGATCTGGGGGCGCTCTATGGCCGTTTCGGCAGCCAGTTCAACGAGAACCTGTCCGGCGAACTCCGTGTCGGCGTTGGCGTCAGCGATGACGAGGTCCTTGGCTTTAATGTGGAGATTGACAAGTATTTTGGCGGTTATGTCAGAGGCAGCGTGCCCCTGAATGACGGTATCATGCCCTACATTATCGTGGGCATTACTGATGTGGATATCGACACCGATGCCGGTTCCGATTCTGATGAGGACCTGTCTTATGGCATCGGCCTGGATTTCAAGATCGATAATCAACTCATGCTCAATCTGGAATACATGAATATGTATGACGATGATGACGTGGAGATAACCGGTCTGTCCATCGGCGCTGCAGCGACGTTCTAGACTTCATGTCGGGCCGGCTTATGGGGTAGAATGCCGGCCCATGAAGCAGTCAACCCCACCCACCGACAAACGATTTACCCCCGATGACGCCCGCCTGCTGGAGGAGATTCTTCGCCACCGGCGGGATGTCCGGGGGAACCGGTTTCTTCCCGATCCGGTCAGCGACCTGGAAATTGAACAGCTGCTGACCGCCGCTCTGTACAGTCCTTCAGTGGGGTTTTCCCAGCCCTGGGAGTTTATGGTTATCCGGGATCCGGAGATAAAGGCCAGCATACAGTCCGTATTTCAGGAAGAGAATGCCCGGGGTGCCGACCAGTTCGCAGACCGGAAACAGCAGGAGTATCTGCGTCTGAAACTGGAGGGGATCAGCGAGGCGCCGGTTAATCTTGCGGTTTACCACAAGCCGGTCACTGGTCCGGTGCTTGGCCAGACCACCATGAAGGAAATGGGTTTGTACAGCGTGGTCTGTGCGGTGCAGAATATCTGGTTAATGGCCAGAGCCATGAATCTTGGGGTAGGCTGGGTGAGTATTCTGGACCCCGACAGGGTCGGGCAAATCCTTAAGGTACCAGCGGGCCGTCAGCTGGTGGCTTACCTCTGTATTGGCAGGGTCAGTGAATTTCCCGACAAACCGGAGCTGGAAACCCTGCAGTGGGAAAAGCGCAGGGAGAAAGCCTGTATTGTGTTTCGCGACAGCTACCTGACCCCCTATTACGATAGCGCAGAATAAAATACAGCGCTCAGAATCTCAGGAGCCGGATTCTGTTGCCCGTGTCAGAGGCTCCAGGTGCTGCTGCTTCGGCAGCCAGCGAAGCAGACACCCTTGTATACTGTTCAGCGAAATAGGCTTGGTAATGTGATCATTCATGCCGGCCTCGAAACAGCGCTGCTGATCCTTGCTGGAGGCATTGGCGGTAACGGCAATGATAGGCACGCTGTGCATGGCCTTGTTCAGCAGCCTTATTTTCCGGGTGGCTTCGAAGCCATCCATAATGGGCATCTGGCAATCCATAAATATCAAAGCCGGAGATACCTGCTTGGCGATGGTGACAGCGGCTTCGCCGTTCACCGCCACAATGGAGCGGTAACCCAGCTTGGAACACAGTGCCGCCAGAATTTTCTGATTCACCTCGTTGTCTTCTGCAATCAGAATAAAGGGTTCCTGATTCTGATGAATATAGGCCAGGTTCTGTGGTTTGGCAGTATCATGCCCGGTGAACCGGTCGACGGGCAGCCGGACCTCAAAACAGGTACCTTTTCCGGGAATGGACGATAAGTCCACCTGGCCACCCATAATGGTTACCAGCCGTTTCACCAGAGCCAGGCCAATACCCAGACCCCCATGCTTGCGGGTATATTCCGCGTCAAGCTGACTGAAAGCATCAAAGATTTCCTGCTGTCTCTCCTTGCAGATACCTTCGCCGGTGTCCTGTATACGCATTACCAGCTGACAGCGCTGCTGATCCCCCGCGCTGTCCTGCTCCACGTTGAACGCCATGGCAATGGAGCCTTCCGTGGTGAATTTCAGCGCATTCTCCGTCAGGTGCAGGATTACCGTGCGAATCTTTTCAATGTCGCCGTAAAACTCGTCACTTTCTTTGATGTTGGTTGAAACATGGGTTTTCAGATGGCGGCTGGCGCAGGACTGTTGCAGATGATCCACCAGGTCTTTCACATCATGGGGCAGGCGGAACGCCCGTTTATTTACCTGGGTATCCTCAAGCTGTGCTTCGGTATAATTCAGCAGGCCGTTGATCAGTGTCAGCATCCGGCGGGACGACAGCCGTGCCACCTGGATCGCATGCTTGTCCTCGGCCTTGAGGGCATTATGATCCACCAGTTCCAGGGCACCCAGCACCCCGTTCATGGGAGTGCGTAATTCATGGCTGATGGTGGCAAGAAACTGGTCTTTCAGGTTATTGGACTGTTCCGCGCTCTCCAGCGCTTCCCGGTGGGCGGCGCTTTTCTTCTGGCGCATCAGGTTAATCCGGTCTGCCAGGGCAATGCTCATCAGAATGGCCTCAAGCCCGGAAGCGAACAACACTGATTGCATGGTAAAAAAGTTAAACGGCAGAATATTCTGGTACATATTATTCTGAATCACGGAGCCGGCAATCAGCAGCCCCCAGCCCAGCAGAAAATAGCGGGCGGAACGCACACCCCGCCTGAAGGCGTAAACGCCGGTAAATACCAGTGTCAGCACGCACATGAAGAAACCCGCAAACATGGTGGTGATAACGAACTTGAGCGGCATGGTCACCACCACCACCACGAATACCAGCGATGAATAGGTGCCCAGGCTCAGCAGCCGGTCCAGCGCCGGCGATACCTGGTCGATGCGAAGAAAGCGCCGCGTGAACTGAAAGATAATGGCTACGGACAAGCTGGAGACAATGGGCGGCTCCAGATAAAGCAGGTAGGAGCTTTTGTCCTCCCACAGGTACATGGCGGTATAGCCCATCATGCTGGCCTGGAACCAGCAGATACACAACAAATGCAGCGTGTAGAACAGGTAGGCTGAATCCCGGATATTGAAAAACAGGATCAGATTGTAAATGGACAACACGATCACCAGCCCAAGGTACATGGCCATAATGGAGTGGGATTGCAGGATGTTCTTGGTGAGAGGTTTTTCCTCCCAGAAAATGACCGGAGCGATCATTGGGCCATCGGTATTTACTTTAAGGTAGATGTCAGTGGTCTGGTTTGCTGGTACCGA
>JAWVYU010000055.1:0-18307 GCA_033722575.1 Ketobacteraceae bacterium
GGGAACACGTAGGTGCCTCGCGCCAGGAATTCCTTGATCAGATCGTTCTGGGTGGTTCCCTGCAACTTGCTGATGTCGATGCCCCGTTCCTCGGCAAGGGCAACGTAAAGTGACAGCAGCCACATGCTGGTGCCATTGATGGTCATGGAAGTGTTCACTTCGCTGATATCAATCTCCTCAAAGAGCACGGCGAAGTCATCAAGCGTGTTGATGGGGACACCCACCTTGCCGATTTCAGGCCGGGCAATGTCCTCGTCAGAGCTGTAGCCACACTGGGTGGCGAGATCGAACGCGATACTCAGACCCGTCTGACCCTTGGCCAGATTGGAGCGGTAAAGTTCGTTGGATGCGCGCACATTGGTATGGCCCGCGTAGGTGCGGAATATCCAGGGGCGATCCTTGATCACATTGCCCTGGTCATCGGTGAGTTCGTGTGCTTTTTTCTGACTCATAACCTTTACCCGAGTGTTGAGGAACTATGCCTTGCCTTTCTTGATCAGCAAGCGGCGTTCGATTTCAAAAATCTTGTCTTTGATCTTTTCTTTGCCAAGCTTTTTCTTGTCGTTTTCCTTGATAAACAGGTCCGCGCCGTGTTTTTCCAGGGCAGCTTTGGCGGTCATGTTTTTCACGCCGATAAACTGCACGGTTACGACGCTGGCGGCATCTTTAAAGTCACCGGGCGCGTCTTCAACGGCGAGAATGCGGGACATGCCCGCCACGGTGTCGCCCGCCACGGCCGGCTGGGTGTGATAGCCTTCGGTAAAGCCCAGCTCCCAGATGGCATTTTCGCTCATGTCACGGCTGGCAAGGCCTTCCAGCCAGGCAAACACCAGGCCACCGTACACAATGGGCTTGCCGCTCATGGGGCCGCTGAGGCTTTCTGAAAATACCGCATCAAAGTGCAGGGGGTGCGTGTTGCCCACCTGGTAGGTCAGGGCAAAATGCTCATCGCTGATGGTACGGCCATTGCTGTGAACCAGAATTTCACCGGGCTCAAAATTTTCAGCATAGGTGTTCCAGCCTGTAACAGAGCAGGGGGCATGACGCAGTGCGGTTGCCAGGGCATCGGGAAAATGCACTTCGGCATCTTCTACCCAGGGGAATTCGGGGCTGGCGCCTTCCGGTACCGGCGTGGTGGGGAGCCGGTCGCCACGGTAAGCCACCATGAGTTTGCGCTCATACTGCAGCACGACTTCCTGATGCTGGTTCAGCCCCAGGGTGCGGATGGTGACGATGCCGGGTTTGTCTTCACCCCGTTCCTTGCGATCCACCACCATGGTCATGGCGCGCAGGGTATCGCCGGCATAAACCGGCCGCAGGAACTGCGCGTTGTAATAGCCGAGATTGGCAATGACTTTTTCGGAGTCGTTCTGGACGCCCAGGGACAGAATCACATTGAACACCATTTGCGGTGAGGCAGGTACGCTGTTAAAGCCGTGGGATCTGGCGTACTCAATATCCAGATACAACGGGTTGCACTGGAAATAGGTACGGGAAAACAGGTCTATTCCTGCGTCGGTAAAGGTATACCCGCGAGGATGCACGAATACCTGCCCGGGAACGTATTCCTCCAGATAACGGCCGTACTGGGGATGGCGTACCTTATCCAGGCTGGCGGGGTTGTCAGGAGCGAGTTCTTTCTGGGGGGCAAATTTTATCGACATACCTCGGTTATCCCTTCTGTATAGGTTTGTTCAGAAATGAAGGAAGGAGAAAGCATCAGTAAGCTGACGTCGTTCTCCTTCCTGCGCTGCATCATTGAATGCCTGGATGACTGCTGAGTTAATAGTATGGCTACCGCAAACTGGTAGCCACACATATCAGGCCGCGTTCTCCACCAGTGATTTGGCAATCACTTTCAGGGCCAGGGTTTCCTCGGCACCTTCAAAGATCGACAATACACGGGAGTCGATGAACAGACGGCTGACCATGGTTTCCTCAGCATAACCCATACCGCCATGAATCTGCATGGCCTCGCGGCAGAGCCACTCCGAAGATTTACAGGAGTACAGTTTGACCAGGCTGGCTTCCATCTGACCTTTGCCTTCATCCATCAGGCGGGCCACGTGATAGGTGAACTGCCTGGATACCGACAGCAGCATGGCCATACGGGCAATTTTTACCAGGGTCAGCTGGTAGTCTGCCACCGCCTGGCCGAACACCTTACGCTCCTGGGCGTATTTGATGGCCTGTTCAAACGCAGACTGCATGACACCGGTGGCACGGGCAGCGGTCTGGATCCGGCCGCCCGCAAAACCTGCCATGGTGTAGTAAAAGCCTTTACCCACGCCTTCTTCCAGCCCCAGTACATGGTCGTCCGGAACAAACACGTTATCGTAGAACACTGTAAAAGAATGCATGCCGCGATAACCGATGGTGGGAATGGCTTTGCCTTCCAGCACGCCACCGGAGTCCTGAGTGTATTTGAAAGCATGCCCGGGGAAGGTGGGCTTTTCCACCAGGAACATGGTCAGTCCACGGTGGCCGGCATTGGGATCCGGATCAGTCCGGGCCAGGGTCATAAGCACGTTCGCCTTGCCGGCAAAGGTACACCAGGTTTTTTCGCCATTCAGCAACCAGCCGCCTTCCGTTTTGGTGGCTTTCAGTTTCATGGAGGCCACATCGGAACCGTAGTTGGGCTCGGTTACCGCAACCGCATTGAGCACTTCCGCCTGTGCCAGCTTGGGCAGCCATTCCTGCTTCTGTTCCTCGGTGCCACCTTTCAGCAGCGCGCGGGACAGAATTTCCGGACGGGTGATCAGGCTTCCCGCTGCACCCAGGGAGCCGCGGGTGAGCTCTTCGGTTACCACGATCATACCCAGGTTATCTTCCCGGTCATCGGGCTGGATGCCACCGTACTGCATGGGAATGGACAGGCCGAAGCAGCCCAGCTCCACCAGTGGATTGATGATTTCGTCGGGAATGTCGAGGTCTTTGGTGTGAATTTCTTCCGCCAGCGGTTGAACCACATCGTAGGCAAACTGGTGGAAGGTTTCCCGCATCATTTCCTTTTCGTCGTCCAGCATGTGGTCACCCACAAAGCCGTCGCCGGCGATAACCGCTTTACCCAGGGTGGCCATGCATTCCGCGGAAAGATAGTTGTTAATGAAATCATCCACCGCATCGCTGTTAAAGGTTTCCTGCAGGTCTTCCCGGCTGAAACCGAAATCTGCACGGTGGCTGTTAAGGCGGGTACGGCAGTTCATCAGGGTTTCTGCGGCGTATTGCAGGGCAATGCGATCTTCAATCCGCAGATCATCGCTGGTGCCTTTCTTTGCATGCACGGCTTCACAATATTTGAAGTAAACTGCGGCGGCCTGCAGTTCCGCGGCACAGTAGGCCACTTCGTAACAGGCCAGTTGTTTCTGATCCAGCAGTTTGCCGGAGACCCGCTTGCCATCCAGGCTGGCCTGCTTCAGATTACTCAGGGCCTTGTCCAGCACCAGCTGGCCGGATGTGATCAGTTGTTTTGCTTGCTCAATAGCTGACATTCTTGACTCCGTCTATGAGCGGGAGGCAACGCCTCCCTGTCAATCGAAATACGCGGTTTATCCGGCACGGTTGTTAACAATGTGAACGAAGGAGCGTGAACGCAGCTCGTCCATGGTGATGCCGGTTGCCATGGCTTCTTCCTCGGTTATGGCACCGCAGGCAATGCCCCGCAAGAAGAAGTTCAACAAACCCTGACCAGTGGCGGCATCATCAAAGGTGTTGCCCACCAGTGTTGCCTGAGCAGCTTTATTAATGAACGCACCCAGTCGCGCAGAAGCATCCGGCAAGCCTTCAAGGAAAAAGGAATACACTGCTGCGTAGCGGATGGGTAGTTGTGCCGGGTTCAGGTCCCAGCCCTGATAATAAGCATGACGCAGCGAATGACGGATGTTGTCGTAATGCAGCTTCCAGGCACCGTGAATCACACGGGCGTTTTCCAGAATCTGCTCATTGCTCAGCTGGCCGTCTTTCGGTGCCTTGTGCGGGCCGATGGGCATTTGGGTGGTGGCGCCATCGCAAATGGTCACGCCGGTGCCGGCCAGGGATACCTGTAATACATGGCGGGCAAAATCGGACGCCGGGTGGGTATGGGTCTGGTAGGCTGCGGTGATGTTGCAGGTGGCCGTGTAATCATAGGTGCCGAAGATGGCGGAACGACAGCGGCCGTTGGCAGCCTGTACCAGTTTGTAAACCTGATTGGAACCGTCTTTATCAATGATGGACTGGGTGGTTTCGATCATGATCTCCAGCTTCAGGGAGTTTTTCTCGTAGCCACATTTCTCTTCAATGATGTCCAGCAGTTTGGCCAGTGATGCCACCTGCTCGGGGTGAGTTACCTTGGGCAGGGTGATGATGAAGTTGTCCGGAAGTTTGGCGCCGCTGACTTCGGCAAGCCGGGTCAGGAACAGGTCGAGGGTGCGCACAGAACGTTGACGGCATTCTTCGGTAAAGGTTTTGATACGGATACCAATAAAGGGCGGCAGGGTGCCTTCGTCCATGCCTTTTGCGACTTCTTCTGCGCAGCGCACGGCATCGGCGTCTTCTTCCTCGTCGGGGCGATTACCGTAGCCGTCTTCGAAGTCGATGCGGTTATCTTCAATGGGTTCTCTTTCCAGTTTGCCCAGAATCCGCTCGTAAACGGTGTAGGCCAGCCAGGCTGCCGGGTTGCGCTCTTTCATGCCGGCTTCGTCTTCCTGGCAGGCTTTTTCCAGTGCCGCGATTTCTGCGCCGGTATTGGGCAGCGCTTCAGCGCCGGTAAGGCCAACGATTTTCGCTAGCGACACAAAATTCGGTGCATGGGCCTGAAGATTGCGCATGGCCAGTCCGCCCAGTTTCTGTGCAGATCCGGCTTTGAACAGGTTGGCGCCACCGTATACGGTATGAACCGGCTGGCGGTCAGAAGAATCACCGGGGTAAAAATCAGCGTGAACCTTGTTGGACTCTTCCAGAGCGCTAAGAATCGGTTGAGTATCTGCGTCAGTTAATGTCAGTTTCATCGGTTTACCGTATCCTTCTGTGTCGTTCGCTAAATTTTGAGGGCCAATATTTTAACGGTGTCAACGCGTTAAAGATAGTTGGTCGAGTGGCTGTAGAGTCATTTTTGCATCAAACCCAGCGAAAACTGCCAGGTAGACGTCTGAAATGACATTGTGTATTCAGACTGTTTTGGCACAAAGCATCAGGGCAAAGCCTGTTGACGGCTGCTTGTTTGCCCTGCGGGTTTCCTGTGCTTCTCGTCAAATCTGGTGTTCGCTAAACTCGCCCTGCGGGCTCAGACAACGCTCACTTGCCCCGGATTTGACTGCGATGCTCGGCTGCGCAAAACCCGTTTAACAGGCTTTGCCCTGATACGTTTGCATCGTCAGGCGCTTTTCAGCTGTCTTTCTTTTTCGCGCGCTCCATGACCTGCCGGGCCAGGGGCTCCATCATCTGCATGTGGCCTTCCATATCCCGTGCCTTGAATTCCGCGGCCATGCGCGCCTTTTCGTGGGGCATTACCAGGAATTTTTTTGCCATCACCGCCTGAAAGATCTGGTCGGCAATGTCTGCTGCGGATAGTTCAGAGGCGTTCTCCATGAGTTTGTTCATGGCCGCCCGGGTGCCTTCATCCGGGGTTCGCAGTGATTCGCCGAGATTGGTTTTGAAGAAAGAAGGGCACACGCAGGTTACATCGATGCCGTGGGGCTTCAGCTCCACCGCCAGGGTTTCCGACAGGGAGATAACGGCTGCTTTGGAGACGTTGTAGTTGCTCATGCCCGGAGGATTGATGACTCCGGCCATGGAGGCGATGTTGACGATATGGCCTGCCTTGCGCTCGATCATTGCAGGGGCAAACGCCTGGCAGCCATAGAGTACGCCGTAAAAATTGATGCCCATAACCCAGTGCCAGTCCTGCTCCGAGAGCCAGTGAAAGGGGCCACCGGAGGCCACACCTGCGTTATTGATCAGTATGTCAGTGCCGGCCCAGACATCGTCCATGGCCACCAGTGTTCGGGCCCAGTCCTGGGGGCTGGTGACGTCACATTTCTCGAAAAAGGCTTCCCCCGGGGTGTTGTCGATCAGCGCAATGGTTTCCTGGGCCCGTGCCTCATTGAGGTCGGCGATACAAACCCGATGGCCTTCCTGGGCAAACCGCACCGCAATTTCCCTGCCCAGCCCGCTGGCACCGCCAGTCACCAATACCCGGTTATTATGCTGATCGCTCATGATGGTTATTCCCTAAGCTATTGTTGTGTGGGTAAAATTCTGAGCTATTTTAGTAGGTAAATACCTTGAAGTCCTCCCCGGATGCCGGGTGAACCGCAATCTGTCCGGTTTCACCCGGCAGGCGGTCCGCCGGACCCGGCTGGTGTCCATTGGGGGGTACGGTTACAATGGCCGGCTTTTTCCGGTGAGCCAGTGATAGCGGGGGCTGCTATGGCAACGACAGAAGATTCCATCCATTCCATGGATATCGAGGAGCGCTTTGAGCCGGATGCGGTGGAGGGGCTTTACACCATCCGGGATTTTATTCGCTGGTCGGTGAGCCGGTTCAATGAAGCAGGTGTAGTGCTTGGGCATGGCTATGATGATGCCTGGGATGAAGCGGTGGCGCTGCTGCTGTTTACCCTGCATTTGCCCTGGGATGTGGACCCGCGGGTGCAGGATGCCAACCTCACAATGGAAGAGCGCCGAGAGGTGGTGGAGGCGGTGCGCCAGCGGGTGATTGAGCGGGTCCCAACCGCCTATATTACCGGTACAGCCTGGTTCGCCGGCATGCCCTTTGCCATTGATCAGCGGGCCCTGATTCCGCGTTCGCCCATCGGGGAGCTGATTCAGAAGCAGTTTGAGCCATGGATTGACCCGGACAGCGTTGATAACGTGCTGGACCTGTGCAGCGGCAGTGGTTGTATCGGGATTGCCTGCGCCGTGGCTTTTCCTGACGCGCAGGTGGACTGTGTGGATATATCGGAAGATGCCCTGGACCTGGCTGAGCAGAATGTGCAGATGCACCGGCTGGAAAGCCAGGTGAATGTGATCTATTCAGATTTGTTTGAAGCCCTGGATGGGCGCACCTATGACATTATTGTCAGCAACCCGCCTTATGTAGATGCTGAGGATATGGATAACCTGGCGGATGAGTTTCACTATGAGCCCAGACTGGGCCTTGAGGCGGGGAATGATGGACTGGATATCGTGCGGCGCATGCTGCCGGAATTATCCCGTCACCTGAACCCTGGTGGAATTGCGGTTATCGAGGTGGGTAATTCCTGGGTGGCGCTGGAGGAGGCCTATCCCGATGTGCCCTTTACCTGGCTTGAATTCGAGCACGGTGGCCATGGTGTATTTTTGCTGACCAAGGAGCAAATCGACCTGCACCAGTCTGATTGGGTGTTATAATCGCCGCCCCGGTTTGCCTGGCACTGGCAGGCGCGGCACCGGAACCACAGCAAAACTCAGGAATATGACTCAGTAATCGTTTCAGGAAAACAGCGGATATGTCGGGAAACTCTTTTGGAAAACTGTTTCAGGTTACCACCTTCGGTGAAAGCCATGGGCTGGCGCTTGGCTGCATCGTGGATGGCTGCCCTCCAGGGCTGGAGCTTACCGAGTCGGACCTGCAGCGGGACCTGGACCGGCGCAAGCCGGGGACTTCCAAATACACCACCCAGCGGAAGGAGCCGGACCAGGTAGAGATTCTTTCCGGGGTGTTTGAAGGCAAAACCACCGGTACCCCCATTGGCCTGCTGATCCGCAATACGGATCAGAAATCCAAGGATTATTCCGAGATCTCAAGCAAATTCCGCCCTGCGCATGCGGACTACACCTATCAGCAGAAATACGGCATCCGTGATTACCGGGGCGGCGGGCGTTCATCGGCCCGGGAAACCGCCATGCGGGTGGCGGCTGGTGCCATCGCGAAAAAGTACCTGAAGCAACGCTATGGCATTGAAGTCCGTGGCTATGTGTCGCAGATCGGGGATATTGTGGCGGAAAGCTTTGACTGGAATGAGGTGGAGAATAACCCGTTTTTCTGCCCTGATCCCAACGCGGTCCCCAAAATGGAAGCCCTGATCAATCAGTTGCGCAAGGAGGGCAGTTCCATCGGGGCAAAAGTGACGGTGGTGGCCACCGGCATGATTCCCGGCCTGGGTGAGCCGGTTTTTGACCGGCTGGATGCCGAGATTGCCCATGGGTTGATGAGCATCAACGCCGTCAAGGGCGTGGAAATCGGGGCAGGCTTTGATTCCGTCACCCAGCGGGGCGAAGAACACCGGGATGAAATGACCCCGCAGGGATTTTTGTCCAATAATGCCGGTGGCGTGCTGGGGGGGATTTCCTCGGGGCAGGATATCGTGGCCCATATTGCCCTTAAACCCACCAGCAGTATCCTGCAGCCTGGCCGGAGTGTGGATCTGCAGGGTGGTCAGACCGAAGTGGTCACCAAAGGCCGTCATGATCCCTGTGTGGGCGTCAGGGCAACTCCCATTGCCGAAGCCATGCTGGCGTTGACGCTGATGGATCACCTGCTCCGTCATCGCGGCCAGAACATGGATGTGAAATCCACGACACCGGTAATCCCAGGGCGCGCTTGATTCTGCCTTATGGCTGATTCTGATATCGCTTCGCATCCGGACGTGCCTTACTGGCGACTGTCCGGTTTCTATTTTTTCTATTTTGCCCTGCTGGGCGCCCTGTTCACTTACTGGGGCGTTTATCTGAAAGAGGCGGGCTACACCATCAGCCAGATTGGCACGGTGATGGCTTCTCTGATGGCCACCAAGATTATCGCGCCCAATATCTGGGGCTGGCTGGCGGATAAATCCGGCAAGCGTCTGATGATTGTGCGGCTCGGGGCATTCCTGACATTGTTGATATTTTCGGCGGTGTTGCTGAAACCGGATTTTACCGGTCTGATGATGATCATGATCAGTTTCAGCTTTTTCTGGAATGCCATTCTGCCCCAGCAGGAAGTGCTGACGCTGACCCATCTGGCCCGGCATCCTCACTGGTACAGTCGCATCCGGGTCTGGGGCTCCATCGGGTTTATCATTACGTCCTCCGGTCTGGGTTTGTTTTTCGATACCTATGCTCTCCAGTGGTTGCCTTATATCTTGTTGTTGCTGATGGCCGGTATCTGGATGAGCACCCAGGGTATTTACGAAGCCCCCATGACCACCCCGGAAACCGCTGGGCCCAGCTTTCTGAACCAGCTGTTTCGTCCCGCCGTGCTGGTATTTTTCGTCATCTGTTTTCTGATGCAGGTAACTCACGGGCCGTACTATGCATTTTTCCTGATCTATCTCTCCGATTACGGCTACAGCAAATTCGATGTGGGGTTATTAATTGGTCTGGGTGTGGTGGCGGAGGTGTTTGTTTTTCTGATAATGCACCGGTTGATGGAACGTTTCAGTATCAAAGCCATGGGAGTGCTGTGTTTTGTACTGGCGGCACTGCGCTGGTGGGTGATCGCGGCATTTCCGGAGGAACCGGTGCTGATCATTCTGGTGCAGCTCACCCACGCCGCCACTTTTGGTGTGTTCCATGCGATCTGTATTCACCTGGTGCATCATTATTTTACGCCCCGGAGTGCAGGCCAGGGGCAGGCATTGTATAGTGCATTAAGTTTCGGTGCCGGTGGCGCCATGGGATCCTTTTTTGCTGGTCAGATATGGGAGGTCATGGGCCCGCAAAGTACCTATATGGCTGCCGCGTGGGTGGCGGTAGCGGGTGCGTTGCTGGCGCTGTGGAAGCTGCAGGATGCTCCAACCAATCGTCAAGAAGGTAACGAATTGCCATGTCAAGAACAGAGGCACTCAAGCAATTAATCGAACTGGGGCGCTGGATCCAGAGCAACGGCTGGTGCCCGGCCACCAGCGGTAATCTTTCCTGCCGGCCCGCTGAAGATGACAGCGATGCATTTTTCTGGATTTCGGTTTCCGGAAAATACAAGGGGGAACTCGATACCGGGGATTTTCTGCCGGTAAACCAGCAGGGGCAGCCGGTGAATACCGACAAGATACCTTCGGCTGAAACGCTGCTCCATAACCTGATTTACCAGTACTTTCCCGATACGGGGTTCGTGCTGCACACCCACTCTGTGTATGGTACGGTTCTGGGGCAGGCCACCGGTGTTGGCACCCTGGCGCTCCATGATTACGAATTGCAAAAAGCCTTCAAGGGTATAGAAACCCATGAGGGCGTGTTTGGCATACCTGTATTTGCCAACAGCCAGGATATGAAAGCGCTTTCAACAGAAATTGAGGAGCATCTCAGGGAATGCCAGCAGTTGCACGGCTTCATTCTCGCGGGTCACGGGTTGTACACCTGGGGCCGCACAGCGGCTGAAGCCAAACGGCATCTTGAAGCGCTGGAATTTTTGTTCGAATGCGAATACAAGCTGCGTCTACTGCAGCGGGGCGAACAACGCTGAGCGCGAATGAATGACATCGGTTTAATGACAGAGGTTATCTTATGACAATGCTGACCGTGTTTAACGACACTGATCCATCGGCAGTACTGAAACAGACCAGTGATGTAGCGGTGATCCGGGATGCGCTGGATGAAATCGGCATCCGGTTTGAGCAGTGGAGCACTCCCCACGCCATAGCCGATGACGCCACCCCCGATGATGTGCTGGCCGCCTATGAAGGGGATATTGACCGCCTGAAAGCGGAGGGTGGTTATCAGGCGGCAGATGTGATCAGCCTCACCGAGGATAACCCGGCAAAGGATGAACTGCGGAAAAAATTTCTGGATGAGCACACCCACAGCGAAGACGAAGTGCGATTTTTCGTGCGGGGTAACGGACTTTTTTACCTGCACAAAGCCGGAAAGGTGTTTGCGGTGCTCTGTGAGCAGGGCGACCTGATTTCGGTACCGGCCAATACCACGCACTGGTTTGATATGGGCAGCCGGCCGAACTTCACCGCTATCCGTCTGTTCACCAACCCGGAAGGCTGGGTGGCCGGTTTTACCGGTGACGCGATTGCCTCCAGGTTCCCCAAATATGAAGACCTGGTAAATTAGCATTCAGATGATTAAAGCCATTGTGACGGATATCGAGGGCACCACGACCAGCATCTCCTTTGTCAGTGATGTCCTTTTCCCCTATGCCAGAGCCCGAATCCGGGATTTCGTGAAGGAAAACGCCGGTGATCCGGCAGTGCGCAGGGAGCTGGATGCGGTTGCTGCCGAACTGGGCCAGCCCGATGCGTCCCTGGAAGAAATCGCAACGGCCCTTGAAAACTGGATAGACGAGGACCGAAAAATTACACCGCTGAAAACACTGCAGGGAATGATCTGGCAGTCAGGGTACGAAGACGGCAGCCTGAAGGGCCACCTGTATCCGGAGGTCAGCGGTGTGCTGCAACAGTGGAAGGCGCAGGGTATCGCGCTTTATGTGTATTCCTCAGGGTCTGTGGCGGCCCAAAAGTTGCTGTTCGGGTTCAGCGAAGCAGGGGACCTGACACCTCTGTTTTCCGGTTACTTTGATACCAGGATAGGCGGAAAGAAAGATGCGGAATCCTATCGCAGGATTGTGGCCGAGCTGGGCTTGAGGCCGGGTGAGATACTTTTCCTGTCGGATGTGGCCGCCGAACTGAATGCGGCGGCAGCCGCTGGTCTGCTGACTCTGGGCCTGGACCGGCAGTGTATCTGTGACGGGTTTGGTGAGCACCCGTTTGTTCACGACTTTGAGCAGATTGACCTTCAGGAACTGGGTGAGTCATCGTGAATTCCCGGCTCTTCTGCTATGGCACCCTTCAGGCCCGGGAGGTAATTGAGTCGATCACCGGCATGACCATGCAGGGTCAGGCCGCGGAACTTCAGGGCTATTCCTGTTATCGTGTCAAAAATGCGGTTTATCCCGGTATTATCAGGTCGGCTGGCGGCAAGGTGCCCGGAACCCTTTTCGGCGGATTGCACAGTACTGCCCTTGCAAGGCTGGACCGGTTCGAGGGTGAGTTATACGATCGGGTGGTGGTGCCCGTAATTGATGATCAGGGTCAAACAAGAAAGGCTTGGGCCTATGTTATAAAAACGGGCTGCCAGCACCTGTTAACCCGGGAACCCTGGTTGTATGAGGAATACGAAAGTCTGTTCCTGGAGCGCTTCCGAGGATTTCGCAACCTGTAAGGGCAACCTGGGGGCAATATATCGACACTTTGAAGGTTTTACGCTTTGCATAGTCAGCGAATCGCCATTATCGGAGCAGGAATAGGGGGGCTGAGTGCCGCGCTGGCGCTGACCAGAGCGGGCTTTTCGGTTGCCGTGTTCGAGCAGTCCAAGGTGCTGCAGGAGGTGGGCGCGGGGATTCAGCTGAGTCCCAATGCCACCTGGATTCTGGCGGAATGGGGTGTGCTGGACCAGACCAAGAAAGCCGGGTTTCTCCCCAAGGCGGTTAAAATCAGTCACTGGCGTTCCGGGCAGCCATTGGGCCGGTTTCCCCTGAATCATTCAGACTCCTTTCTTAATGCGCCCTACATTCATATTCACCGCGCCGATATTCATCAGATCCTGCATCAGGCTTTCCGCAAAGCCAGTGGTAGTGAAGTCCATCTCGGAGCCCGACTGGAACATATTGAATACGACGCGGATCAGCGGGTTACACGGCTACATATTGATCGCGACGGCGATGTCAGCGAAGAAGAATTCGACTATGTTATCGGAGCAGATGGCATACACTCCAAAGTCCGCGAATACGTGGAACCGGCATCCGAAGCCCGGTTTACGGGTAATGTCGCCTGGCGGGGGCTGGTGCCGGTCAAGGATCTGTCACCCAGCTGCCGCCCGGACCCCTGTGCCAATCTGTTGATGGGGCCGGGAGCCCATGTGGTTTATTACTACGTGCGCGGCGGGGAGGCAGTGAACTATGTGGCAGTGGTGGAAACTGATCAGTGGCAGGAAGAGTCCTGGACCCTGAAAGCCGATGTGGAAGAAATGCTGGAGGACTTTGTTGGCTGGAACGCCCAGACCCGCGACATTCTGGCGGCCACCAACCCGGACAGTTGCTACCGCTGGGCCCTGTACGACCGGGAGCCATTCCAGACCTGGCTTCGGGATCAGTGTGTGCTGCTGGGCGATGCGGCCCATCCGATGCTGCCTTTCCTGGCCCAGGGTGCGGGCATGGCCATAGAGGACGCCTATGCGCTGGCAGCGTGCCTTGAGCAGCATCCGGATGATCTGCTGAAAGGCACAGAGCTTTACATGGTTCGCCGGCGCGACCGCACCGCCAAAGTCCAGTTGCAGGCACGCCGGAACATGAAGCTCTATCATGTTCGCAATCCCATGGTGCAATTCTGTCGCCATCAATATCTGTCGTTTCTCGGCAAGAGCAATCCGGAGCACTTCAACAAGAGTCTCGCCTGGCTTTACGAATACCGCGTAAAAATCTAGCCGGGTGCCGTGCGGCTCCGGGTGAGCAGATCCAGCATGGCTTTCGCGGCGTTGGACAGACTGTGATTGGGGTGAAATACCACGCCCAGGTTTCGGGACAGCCGGCAATCCAGAACACTGAGCTGGCAAACCGAATCATCCATCATGGAGGCTGGCAAAACGCTCCATCCGAGACCAATGGAAACCATCATTTTGATAGTCTCCAGGTAGTTGGTGGAAATCGCCACTTCAATGTCCAGATTCTGATCCCGGAACAGCTTCTCCACAATTCGCCGCGTAAAGGTGGTCTGACTGGGTAAAATGCCGGGGTAGCTGGCGAGATCCTGCAACGTCACCGGGGCGCTCCGGTTTGCGGCGGCCAGCGGGTGCTCTTCATTCACCAGCACCGTCAATGGATCCTCCCAGATAACTTCGGTATGAACATGTCCGGGTATTTTAGGGGGCAGGGTGACAACCCCCAGCTCCATTTCCCCCTGGGAGACGCTGTCGAACGCCTGCTCCGAGTCGATGAACTTCATATCCAGCTGCACATCAGGAAACCGCTGGCTGTATTCACGCAGCACCGGCGGGAGGCGATGCAAGCCAATATGGTGGGACGTACCCATGCTAAGCCGACCTTCGACCTTGCCGGAAAGGTTGCTCAGAGCACGTTCGGTGTCTGCAATTTCAAACAGAATCCGCTGGGCGCGGGGCAGCAGTGCCCGCCCGGCTTCTGTGAGCGACACTTTGCGGCCTATGCGGTCGAACAGCTGGTTGTGGAGATCCAGTTCCAGGCTGGCTATGCGCTTTGAGATGGCTGGCTGGGTCAGACTGAGTAGTTCGGCTGCTTCGGAGAAGGAGCCGGTTTCAGCGACAGCGGTGAAGGCTTTGAGATTTTGTGGGTCCATGAGCGACTCCGGTTAATGTTTCCATTGCATCTCTGGTATTCCTGATGGTAATTCAAATGATGAAAAATATGAATTGGAGTTATGGGGCGTGGGTCAGTATGCTTGTTCCAGCTGTTCATGAGGGCGGGATCGCCGGACTGAAGGGGTTTGGATCAGGGAATCGCTACTAGCACATCCCTGTGCGCTACTCTTGCGACATCCATGTCGCAAAGTTTCCCTGCTCCAAACCCCTTCACCCCGGCTTATCACTCTGAATTAACGCTTTACACCGGCATTAAATGTGAGAGGAAAAACTGATGGCTGGTAAGACCTTATACGACAAATTATGGGACGCTCATTTGGTGAAAGAGCGAGAGGATGGCACTGCGTTGATCTATATCGATCGCCAGCTGCTCCACGAAGTCACTTCTCCCCAGGCGTTTGAGGGTTTGCGACTGGCTGGCCGTCAGCCATGGCGGGTGGATGCCAATATTGCGACGCCGGATCACAACGTGCCTACCACCGCCCGCACCGGTCCTATCGAGGATGAGGTTTCCCGGATTCAGGTGCAGACGCTGGACGACAACTGCGATGCCTTTGGCATTGTGGAGTTCAAGATGAACGATGTCCGTCAGGGTATTGTGCATGTGGTGGGGCCGGAGCAGGGGGCGACCTTGCCGGGTATGACCATTGTGTGTGGCGACAGTCACACGGCTACTCACGGTGCCTTCGGCGCGTTGGCTCACGGCATCGGTACGTCTGAGGTGGAGCATGTGTTGGCCACCCAGTGTCTGATTCAGAAGAAAATGAAGAACATGCTGGTGCGAGTGAACGGCCATGTGGGCCCGGGCGTGACGGCGAAAGATATTGTATTGGCGATTATTGCCAGGATCGGCACCGCAGGCGGCACCGGTTGCGCCATCGAATTTGCCGGTGAGGCCATTGAGGCGCTTTCCATGGAAGGCCGTATGACGGTCTGTAACATGGCAATCGAGGCGGGTGCGCGTGCCGGGATGGTAGCTGTGGACGAGAAGACCATTGATTATTTCCGCGGGCGGACTTACGCACCCAAAGGTGAGCAATGGGAGTTGGCAGTGGCCGAATGGCGGGAGCTGACATCTGATCCCGATGCCGAGTTCGATGTGGTTGTGGAGCTGGATGCCGCGAGCATTGAGCCGCAGGTTTCCTGGGGAACGTCCCCGGAGATGGTGGTGGGGATTAACGAGCCTTTACCTGATCCGGAGGCGGAGAAAGATCCGGTGAAAGCGGACGGAATGCGTCGGGCTTATCAGTACATGGGGCTGAAGCCGGGTATGAAAATGTCGGATGTGGTGCCGGATCGGGTGTTCATCGGTTCCTGCACCAATTCCAGGATTGAGGATTTGCGGGAAGCCGCCAAGGTGGCCAGTGGGCGCAAGGTGTCTGACAAGGTGAAGCAGGCGCTGGTGGTGCCGGGTTCCGGTCTGGTGAAGAAGCAGGCTGAGGAAGAAGGGCTCGACAAGATTTTTACCGCGGCGGGGTTCGAGTGGCGGGAGCCGGGTTGTTCCATGTGCCTGGCCATGAATGCCGACAAATTGGGGGAAGGAGAGCATTGTGCCTCTACCTCGAACCGGAACTTTGAAGGGCGTCAGGGCTATGGCGGCAGAACCCATCTGGTGAGCCCTGCCATGGCTGCCGCGGCGGCGGTGAATGGGCATTTCGTAGATATTCGCGAGATCCACTGAGAACCACAACGAGGAAACCATAATGGAAAAGTTTGTGACTTTTGACGGGTTGGTCGCTCCGTTGGACCGTGCGAACGTTGATACGGACCAGATCATTCCCAAGCAGTTTTTGAAATCCATCAAGCGCACCGGCTTCGGCCCTAACCTGTTTGATGAGTGGCGGTATCTGGATGAGGGGCAGCCTGGTCAGGACTGCGCCAACCGGCCCCTTAACAAGGACTTTGTGTTAAACCAGGAGCGCTACCAGGGTGCCAGCGTGTTGCTGGCAAGGCGAAATTTCGGTTGCGGTTCCAGTCGGGAGCATGCTCCCTGGGCCTTGACGGATTTCGGTTTCAGAACCGTAATCGCACCGAGCTTTGCGGATATTTTCTTTAATAACAGCTTCAAGAATGGATTGTTACCGATTGTTTTAAATGAAGAAACCGTTGACAAGCTGTTCAGGGAAGTCGAAGCAGACCCGGGTTATCGGCTGACCATTAACCTGGCGGAGCAGACCATTACCACGCCCGGTGGCGAGGTGATTCCCTTTGAGGTAGATTCGTTCCGCAAGCATTGCTTGCTGGAAGGTCTGGACGATATCGGTATTACCCTGCAGGATGCTGACCTGATCAGGGAATACGAAGCCAGGCGCCGCCAGGAAGCCCCCTGGCTTTTTAATGCAATCACATCGGCCTGATTGCTCAACCTTGCAGATGAATAGGATGAATTGATGAGTAAGAACATTCTGGTGTTGCCCGGTGACGGTATCGGGCCGGAAATCATGGCCCAGGCCGTCGCTGTACTGAATGCGGTTAACCAGAAACACAACCTTGGGTTGAGCATTGATGAGGCGCTGCTGGGTGGTGCCGCCATCGATGCTCAGGGTGTGCCCCTGCCGGACGACACCCTGGCCCGCGCCAAAGCAGCAGATGCCATCCTGCTGGGGGCGGTCGGTGGGCCAAAATGGGAGAAGCTGGAACGGGATATCCGGCCCGAAAAAGGGCTCCTGAAAATCCGCTCCGAGCTGGAGCTTTTCGGGAACCTGCGGCCTGCGATTCTGTATCCGCAGCTGGCATCCGCCAGCAGCCTCAAGCCGGAGGTGGTGTCCGGGCTGGACATCCTGATCGTACGCGAGCTGACCGGGGGCATCTACTTCGGTCAGCCCCGAGGTATAAGAACCCTGGAGAATGGTGAGCGGCAGGGGTATAACACCTATGTTTACCGGGAATCCGAGATCGAGCGGATCGGCCGGCTGGCGTTTGATCTGGCCATGAAGCGCGACAAGCGGGTTTGTTCCGTTGATAAATCCAACGTACTGGAAGTCACCGAATTGTGGCGTGAAGTGATGGAGGAGGTAGCAAAGGACTATCCCGAAGTGGAACTCAGCCATATGTACGTGGATAACGCGGCCATGCAGCTGGTGCGTGCCCCCAAGCAGTTTGATGTGATGGTCACCGGCAATATGTTCGGTGACATCCTTTCTGACGCCGCTGCCATGCTCACCGGCTCTATCGGCATGTTGCCGTCGGCCTCTCTCGATAAGAACGGTAAAGGCATGTACGAGCCCTGTCACGGTTCGGCCCCGGATATTGCCGGGCAGGGCATTGCGAATCCGCTTGCCACTATTCTCTCGGCGGCTATGATGCTGCGTTATTCGCTGGAAATGGGCCAGGTAGCCGATGAAATCGAATCTGCCGTCAGCCAGGTGCTGGATAAAGGCTATCGCACGCCGGATATTTACACCGAAGGCACCGAAAAGGTGACCACCGAGGTGATGGGGCAGGCTGTTGTTGATCTTTTAAATGCTTGAATACACTTTTTAACTGGATAAGGAAAGGATCATTCTATGAGTAAAACCTATGATGTTGCTGTTGTTGGTGCCACAGGTGCTGTGGGAGAAACCATGATGCAGGTACTCGCCGAGCGTAACTTTCCGGTGGGCAACCTGTATCCCCTGGCCAGTGAGCGTTCTGCCGGTAAAACCGTGGAGTTCAAAGGCAAGGAATCCACTATTGAGAACCTGGCTGATTTCGATTTCTCCAAGGTGCAGATCGGCCTGTTCAGTGCCGGCGGTTCCATTTCTGCTGAGTACGCCCCCAAGGCAGCAGCGGCTGGCTGCGTGGTAATCGATAACACGTCGCATTTCCGCTATGACGATGACATTCCCCTGGTGGTGCCCGAAGTCAACCCGGGAGCGATTGCCGGTTACAAAACCCGCGGTATTATCGCCAACCCGAACTGCTCCACGATCCAGATGCTGGTGGCACTGAAACCCATTTACGATGCAGTGGGGCTGGAACGGATCAATGTTGCCACTTATCAGGCCGTGTCCGGCACCGGTAAGGAAGCAATCGAGGAGCTGGCTCACCA
>JAWVYU010000056.1:0-18276 GCA_033722575.1 Ketobacteraceae bacterium
ATATCCGCATAGGGCAGGTCATACACTTCGGATGCAATTCGCTTGGGTGAGGAATCGATCAGTATATGCCGTGTGCGCTCAACTTTGGGGACTGCTATTGGTAACTTCTCTATACTCTGTGCCATCTTCCGATCCGGACTCTACTCACGTTGTTTTATCTTCCCTGGGTTTGGAAGGCGATGCCTTCTGATCTCCTGATTTTGGGTGTTGCTTTGATTTTTTGGGTATTTCTTGGACGTATTCTGCCTTCTTGGTGAGAAATTATCCACAAAAGCCGTCATTTTCGCCGGATTTATCTTTGTGGTCAGTATTGTCCTACAATTCCTGTAGTGTAGCATCTGAGCTGTCAAACTCCTTTACCCAGAGTTGAACATGATAAAATTGTCTGCCCATCTTGAACAGCTGTTGTCGGAGACATTGTATTTACCGCTAAGGCAGGGAAGAGCCTCTGCGCTGTCGTTTGGTGAGGGGCCAGTGGTGCTGTGCCTGCATGGGTTTCCCGACAATTATCTGACGTATCGGTTTCAGGTGGAACCCCTCGTACGAGCGGGTTACCGGGTGGTGTTGCCGGTGATGCGGGGTTATGAACCGGGATCGGTTCAGAGCGACGGGCGTTATTATATTGCGGATCTGGCGGAAGACACGGTCCGCTGGGTTGACCAGCTGAATAAGGAGAAAGTGCACCTGGTGGGGCATGACTGGGGTGGCGTCACAGCCTGGGCCAGCGTGGGCCTGGCTCCCGGACGATTTCACACGGTCACCAGCCTTGCCATTCCCCATCTGAAGCATTTCGGGCGCGGTGTTCTGCAGCACCCCGGTCAGCTGCTCTATTCCTGGTATATGAACTTTTTCCAGTTACGCGGTCTGTCTGACTGGGCAGTGTCCGCCGGCGACTGGCAGTTTATCCGCTGGCTCTGGCAGCGCTGGTCCCCGGACTGGGAATGCCCTGAAGACATTATGGCGGCGGTGACAGAAACCTTCGCCCAGCCCGGTGTAAAACAGGCAGCCCTGGGCTATTACCGTTGCATGTTCAAGGCTCTGACCGCCAGAGGCAGGGATACATTGGCGCTGTTGCAGCGCCCCGTGGAGGTGCCGGCGCTGCTGATAACGGGCGCCAATGACGGTTGCATGCGCACGGAGTTATTTGAAAGCACTCTTGAAAAGCGGGACTTTCCGGCGGGTGTTGCGATTCAGCGGATTGCCGGTGCTGGCCATTTTGTCCATCTGGAAGCGCCGGAAACGGTAAGTGCCCTGTTGCTGGACCATCTGGAGAATGCACCTGAATGAGGCCGGCTGGACGGGCTCAAAGGCTGGCGGGCACCTGTCCGGTTATTGGTTAGCGGCACCAGCTGGTGTAGAATCCAGCGCCACTGAACCCAGATGAGAGGAGTGCGTTCATGGCGGTTATTCGTGAAGACGACTTTATTCAGAGTATTGCGGATTCGCTGCAGTACATTTCCTACTACCACCCCACCGATTTTGTAAAAGCGGTTGCCGAGGCATACGAAAAAGAGGAGTCCCAGGCAGCCAAAGACGCCATGGCACAGATTCTGATCAATTCCCGCATGTGCGCAGAGGGCAAACGCCCCATCTGTCAGGATACCGGTATTGTGACGGTGTTCCTGAAAATCGGCATGAACGTGCAGTGGGACAGCAAAATGAGCGTCGAGGATATGGTGAATGAAGGTGTGCGCCGTGCCTACCTGCTGCCTGATAATGTCCTGAGAGCCTCGATTCTGGAAGACCCCGCCGGTGCCCGCAAGAACACCAGAGACAACACGCCCGCCGTGATTCATTACGAGGTGGTGCCTGGCGACAAGGTTGAGGTGCATGTGGCCGCGAAAGGCGGCGGTTCCGAAAACAAATCCAAAATGGTGATGCTGAATCCCAGTGACAGCATTGTGGACTGGGTGCTGAAAACCGTACCCGCTATGGGGGCCGGCTGGTGCCCGCCGGGCATGCTGGGCATCGGTATCGGAGGGACTGCGGAAAAAGCCATGGTGATGGCCAAGGAAAGCCTCATGGACCCGGTGGATATTCATGAGCTGATGGAGCGCGGCCCAGAGAACCGGATTGAGGAACTGCGCCTGGAGCTTTATGACAAGGTCAACGCTCTGGGTATTGGTGCCCAGGGGCTGGGAGGCCTGACCACGGTGGTGGACATCAAGATCAAGGATTATCCCACCCATGCCGCCTCACTGCCTGTTGCCATGATTCCCAACTGTGCCGCTACCCGGCATGCCCATTTTGTGCTGGACGGCACCGGGGTGGCTGAGCTGAATCCGCCGAAACTCTCTGATTATCCTGACATTTCCATGGCGGGAGGGGAGGGCTCCAGGCGGGTTAATCTCAACGAAGTTACCCGTGAAGAGGTCATGAGCTGGCAGCCGGGAGACACCCTGCTGTTGTCAGGCACCATGCTGACCGGCCGCGATGCCGCTCACAAGCGCATGGTGGAAATGATCAATCGCGGTGAAGAGCTCCCCGTGGATTTCCGGGACAAGTTTATCTATTACGTGGGCCCGGTGGATCCGGTGCGTGATGAGGTGGTCGGACCTGCAGGCCCCACCACCTCCACCCGAATGGACAAGTTTACGGAGACCATGCTGGCCAGCACCGGTCTGCTGGGCATGATCGGTAAAGCCGAGCGTGGTCCGACGGCGCTGGAAGCCATCAAAAAGCACAAGGCGGTATATCTGATGGCGGTGGGCGGTGCCGCTTACCTGGTGTCCAGAGCCATTCGCAAGTCACGGGTGGTTGCCTTTGAGGACCTCGGAATGGAAGCCATTCATGAGTTCGAAGTGGAGGATATGCCGGTTACGGTGGCCGTGGATTGCAACGGCTCCTCTGTTCACAATACAGCGCCAAAAATCTGGCAGGCAAAGATAGGCAAAATACCTGTAGAGAGCTGATTAACCGGTCTCTGACAGGGTAAAAGGCCCGCCGGAAACCAGTTCGCGGGCCTTTTTTTATTTCTGGCTCTTTCCGGTTGTTGAGCTATCCTGATTTTACAGGAAAGAAATCAGTTTAGGCGCTAACCCTTTGTTTTCAGCGTGCAATTCCATCCAATACTGCGATTGACGCTGATGCCGGAACGACCCTGAAATCGGGGAAAATTTCTCCGTAGCATCCCGGAGATGCGTCTATACTGAAAATTACGGGCATTTTTTGTTAATAGATGTGCTAAGGAGATCCATGTCTATCCCATTATTAATATGTGATGACTCAGCCATGGCGCGAAAACAGGTAAAGCGCGCCCTCCCGGAAGGCTGGGATGTTGATATCACAATGGCGACCAATGGTGTAGAGGGGCTTGAGGCTATCCGCGAGGGCAAGGGTGAAATGGTGTTCCTCGATCTGACTATGCCGGAAATGGACGGCTATGGTGTTCTCAACGCGGTCAAGGAGGAGGGTCTCAAGGCGATCATTATCGTCATTTCTGCGGACATACAGCCAGAAGCACGGGAACGGGTAATGAGCCTGGGGGCTCTGGATTTTATCAAAAAGCCGGTGGATAACAAAAAGCTGTCCGAGGTTCTGAACAAATACGGTTTACTATGAACGATCCAGTCGCACTTACAGAAGATCAGAGAGATTGCTTGCAGGAAGTCGTAAACGTGGCCATGGGTCAGGCGGGTGATTCGCTGGCGAGATTTCTGGAGGTCTTCGTCAATTTGTCAGTACCGCGTATCCGTCTGGTGTCACGCACCGAACTGGGAGCGGAACTGGAGCAGCTGGTGGGCGGTTCTGACATTCATGTATCGGGCGTGAGTCAGGGTTTCTACCATGTGGACGACGGCGCCGGCATCCGTGGTGAAGCCATTGTGGTGTTTACCGATAGTTCCTTTAAGGAAATGGCCGATCTGCTGGCCTATGATGATGAGCTGGACGAAGCCGCAGAGCGTGAACTGCTGATGGATATTGCCAACATTCTCAACGGTGCATGTCTGACCGGCATCGGTGAACAGATTGAAACCGAGCTGGCCTTTTCCTCACCGAGTCTGCTGGGGCAGCACATTGCGATTGGCAGCCTGCTGGAGCATGAAAAGCTCAACTGGGGGCATGCGCTTCTGGTTGAGATTACCTACACGCTGGAAGACCGCTCGTTTTCCTGCACCATGTTCCTGCTCATGCCTGGCGAGTCCATCGAGGTGATGCGGCAGGCTCTCGATGATTTACTGGAAGATTTTTAGTGGCGGACTTCGAACCCTCCAAAGAACTGCTTGCATTCATCGTTGATCGTATCAATGTGGGTGTATTTATTCTGGATGAGAACATGAATGTTCAGTTCTGGAATAAGTTCATGGCCAGCAACAGCGGTATCAATCCGGCGGATGTGGTGGGTAAAAACCTGTTTGAAACCTTCCCCCAGCTCCCCCAGCGCTGGTTGCAGCGTAAGGTAAAAAGCGTATTTATGCTGAAAAACTTTGCGTTTACCTCGTGGGAGCAGCGCCCTTATCTGTTTCAGTTCTCCCACAATCGCCCGGTAACCGGCGGCATGGAGTTCATGAGTCAGGATCTTACCCTGATGCCGGTGAAGGATGAAAACGGCGAGGTGGCCTCTGTCTGCATCTGCCTGTTTGATGTGACCGATGTGGCCATTTACCAGACCATGCACAAGGCTGCCATGAACAAGCTTGAGATGGTTAGCAGGGTAGATGGCCTGACGCAGCTTTTCAACCGCAGCCACTGGCAGTCGCGCCTCAATGAGGAATTCAGCCGGGCTGCCCGCTATGAGTCGCCGCTGACTCTGATCATGTTCGACCTGGATCACTTCAAGTCCATCAACGACACTTACGGCCATTTGGGCGGTGATGCGGTGCTGACCACGGTGGCCCGCATTGTGCGTGAGTCGGTGAGGGAGAATGATATTCCCGGCCGATACGGTGGTGAGGAGTTTGGTGTTATTCTGGTAAACACCGACGAAGAGGGCGCCAAAGTGGTGGCGGAGCGCATTCGCAGTACCATCGAGGCCACCCCGATTCCCTATGAAGAGGGCGAGATCAGTGCCACAGCCAGTCTGGGTATTGCCACTTACGAGCGTGGAATTGATGACGCCGAGGAACTGATTGCCAATGCTGATGCGGCGCTGTATTACTGCAAGGAGCATGGCCGCAATCAGGTGTCCTCTTATTCCCGCATCAAAGACGACTGATTCAGTGCAGCCATGTTTAGTGGCGTTTCACAAACCAGTATTTTTCCCAGGCGTTGAACACTCTTTCCGGATACCAGGTCTTACCCAGGCTGCCGTTGTAGCGTGCCAGGGCACGAATCACATTGCCTTTTTCCCTTTTCAGATAAGCCTTGAGAATGGTGCACCCATAACGCAGGTTGGTGGCAATATCCATCAGGTTGTCTGACGGCTCCCCGATTTCCTTTTTCCAGAAGGGCATTACCTGCATCATTCCCTGGGCTCCCACTCGGGACAGGGCGTACTGGTCAAACAGGCTTTCCACGTGGATTACCGAGAGCACCAGCTCCGGCTGCAGTTCCACCCGGCTCGCTTCCTGGTGCAACAACTTCAGGAAATACATGCGTTCTTCGGGGTTTTTCATATACCGTTTCAAGCGGGCGTCCATGTCCACCAGCCAGACTTCTGCATCAAAGCGGTCCTTGAAGCTGTCTGCTTCAAGGATGGTCTGTTTCAGGAGGTGACGCATTTCCTGATCGGGTTTTTCTACCGTGGCGGCCCACGCCGGTGTTACCAGCACAGAAAGGGCCAGCGCAAACAGGGTTGCCCTGGCCCATGGAAACGCCAGACTGCGAACGTTGAAAGATGGGTACTTCATACTTCTATTTTAGTTGCTGGAAAGCTTTTTCTGCAGGAATTCCAGCACATTCTCGGGTTTTACATCGATTTTTTCATTGTCGCGGCGGTTTTTGTACTCATAAGCGCCATTGTCGATACTCTTTTCGCCGATAACGATACGGTGGGGAATACCAATGAGTTCCATATCGGCAAATTTTACCCCGGGGCGCTCCTTGCGGTCATCAAACAGCACTTCGATACCGGCGTCCCTGAGTTGCGTATACAGGTCTTCAGAGGCCTCCCTGACACGCTCGGATTTGTGCATGTTCATGGGCACAATAGCCACCTGGAACGGGGCCACGGGTTCCGGCCAGATAATACCGTACTCATCGTGATTCTGTTCAATGGCTGCCGCCACTACCCGTGACACCCCGATGCCATAACATCCCATGGGCATGATCCGGAACTTGCCACCTTCGTCAAGCACCCCGGCGTTGAGGGCTTCGCTGTATTTGGTTCCCAGCTGGAATATGTGGCCCACCTCAATACCCCGCTTGATCACCAGTGTGCCGTTGCCACAGGGGCTGGGATCGCCTTCCACGACGTCGCGCAGGTCTGCTGTTTCCGAATAAGTGGCATCCCGCTCCCAGTTAACTCCCTTGAGGTGGTAGCCGTCTTTGTTGGCGCCGCACACGAAGTCTGCCATGTTCACCACGCTCAGATCAGCGATGACAGGAATTGACAGATCGATGGGGCCAACGGAGCCTGGCTGACAGCCGCAGGCTTTTGCGACTTCCTCTTCACTGGCAAAGGTAAGCGGTGCCTTGATCAGCGGGTGCTTTTCCGCCTTGATATCGTTCAGTGACTTGTCGCCGCGCAGACAGATGGCCACCAAGGCAGCAGCGGCACTGTCATCGCCCTCACCGTGGACTATCAGGGTTTTCACGGTTTTATCCGCACTGATATCCAGCAACCCGCAGACTTCCTCAATGGACTTCTCATTGGGCGTGGCGATTTCTGTTTTGTCTTCAGTGGGTGCCGGCCGGGAGTCTCCAATGGCAAAGGCTTCTGCCATTTCCACATTGGCTGCATAGTCGCTGCTGTCACTGAATGCGATATCGTCTTCGCCGGAGTTGGCAAGCACATGAAATTCGTGGGAGCCGGTACCACCGATGGAGCCGGTATCCGCCAGCACGGGGCGGAAATCCAAGCCCAGCCGGGTGAAGATGGCGTTATAGGTGTCGTACATTACCTGATAGGTTTCTTTCAGGCTTTCTTCATCCAGGTGAAAGGAATACGCATCCTTCATGGTGAATTCCCGGGCACGCATGGCGCCGAACCGGGGGCGGATTTCATCGCGGAATTTGGTCTGGATCTGGTAAAAGTTTATCGGCAGCTGTTTGTAACTCTGCACATTGTTCCTGACCAGATCGGTAATAACTTCCTCATGGGTGGGGCCCAGCACAAAATCCCGCTGGTGACGGTCCTGGATTCGCAGTAATTCCGGGCCGTATTCGCTCAGGCGGTGTGACTCGTCCCAGAGCTCGGCGGGCTGTACCACTGGCATCAGCACTTCCTGGGCGCCGGACCGGTTCATTTCTTCCCGGATGATGCGTTCCACCTTCTGTAATACCCTCAGACCAGTAGGAAGCCAGGTATACAGTCCGGAGGCCAGCTTGCGGATCAGGCCGGCCCGTAACATCAGCTTGTGACTGATGACCTCGGCATCGGAGGGGTCTTCGCGGAGTGTGGCCAGCAGATATTGAGTACAACGCATGTAGGGAGTCCTTGGTTCTTGCCAGTTAAAGGGAACATGGGCGGGATTTTAAGACGAGAAGCGGGGCAAAACCAAGGGAAAGCGGCAAATTCAGCCGTCAAAGGGAGCGTATTCGAAAAAAAGGGAGGCTATGCCTCCCTTTTCCGGTATGACCTAGGATTCGGCCATGTCTTTGAGCTTTTTCAGCGGCCGGATTTTCACCTGGCGGCTGGCGGGCTTGGCTTTGAACGTGGTCTCTTCGCCTGTAAAGGGGTTAATGCCTTTGCGGGCTTTCTGAGCCGGCTTGTTCTTGACCGTGATTTTCATCAGGCCCGGTACAGTGAACTGGTCAACTGCACGCTTTTTGATGTGGCGATGGATCAACGTGCCAAGCTCGTCAAAAACCGCCTGAACCTGCTTGCGGCTGAGCTCGGTTGACTCGGCAATCTCGTTCAGGATCTGAGATTTGGTCATTGGCTCTTTAACGGCCGTTGTGCGAGGAGCGGCTTTCTTGGCAGCAGCCTTTTTAGCTGGTGCTTTTTTTGCTGCAGTTTTCTTTGCAGCGGTTTTTTTAACAGCTTTTTTAGCGGCGGCTTTTTTAGCAGCTTTCTTCTTCGCTGGCATAGTTGTTTCCTTTTGATTTGGGTGTGTTTATGCGAGTGCTTTTGTTGCTTGGTTATCAGGACAAATGAACTGAAGCCGGGGACTCCAGAAATTTGCGCGTATTATTGATCTGATTTTGAAGCGCCGCAAGCACCGGACGGCACTTTTATTCTGTATATATAGGATAAAAAGAGACTTTGTAAAATTTTTTTGCCTAAAAAAGCAAAAAAAGTGCGTAAAAACGCACTTTTTTAAAGTATTGGCCTTATCAGGCCGCATTTTGGTGGGTTTCACGGACCACATCATTAAAGATTTCCACCCACTCGGGATCAAAATGAGACTCACTGCAGCGGTTGATTTCCAGTACCGCCCGGACTAATGGGCGCTTCAACCGGGTTTGATAGGCTCTTTCATGGGTGCAGGCTTCAAAGGTATCAACAATTGCCAGTATTTTCGCTCCGTCGCAGATCTGCTTTCCCTGAAGGTGATGAGGGTAACCGGTGCCATCGACTTTTTCATGATGCTGTAATACCGCCAGAGCAGCCTGTTCCCAGCGTCTTCCTGCGGAAAGCAACTGAAACCCGATACCAGGGTGACTCTGAAGGTTCTCCAGCTCCTCCCCATTCAGCGGACTGGTTTTATGAAGCATTTCCAGCGGCAGAAAGGCCATTCCGATATCGTGCAGGTAAACCGCAGCTGCCAGTTGCTCTGCCTCAATGGGTTTACCGGCTTTTGCGTTCATTGCCAGGGCCAGCCGCAGCATACGGGAAGAGCGGCCCTGCCAATAAAGAGAGCGGTCTTCCAGTGGCTTTGCCAGACTGCGAAAAAAGTTCAGGTCGTTATCCTGGTCAACATGGAAGTAACGAAGGATGTCACCATCCGCTTCGGGAATAATAACGGGGGAACCGCTTTTCCCTCGTCCCGGTTTTACCTTAGGCACCGTTTCCCGCTTTGCATGTTGTGCTGTACCAAGGCTGATGGATGGGTCAAGCAGTAGCAGTGCCCGCGAAATACTGGCAGCGCGATCCTCATTATCGGATTCGGCAATGCTGGTAATCAGTTGGCAAAGGGTGTTCATGGTATTGATGTCATACAGGTTGTCACCACCATGAATGCCGGCATCCACCATCTGCTTGGTGCGATCCATGGAGATCAGAATTAGATCGCTCAACAGGCTATCGTAAATAAGCTGTTGCCGGCGAATGGCATCCAGCAAATCCTCAACGCTCTGGATCAGTGGCGTGAGATCTTTGAGGCCGACATAAACCAGGTTGCCTTTGATGGTGTGTATGCTCCTGAACAGCGCGTTCAGCAGCTCCTTGTTATGGGGATCCTGTTCAAGATCAATCAGAATATTCTCGCTGGTCTGGTGGGCTTCGCGGAAGTCGTTGAAGAAATCTTCCATAGCTTCCGGGTCGAGGGGGTGATTGCTGTCGGACATAGGGGCCTCCCGCCGGGCAGTGAGTGCCGGCCTGAATTGGATCGCATCCTTTCAAGTATAGAAACCCGGCGCTCTCAGCTACTGATAATTGCGGCACAAACCGCTATAATGTGTGCCCTTTTGTCCGGCCCGGCTGCCTGGTTTGTCGGTGGGGCTTGGTAATATCCAATTAAAACAATGGCTTACAGGCTTATCGTGATGCCCGTGGGCGGTTAATGTTTCACTCGATTGACAACAGAAGTTGAACAGGAAATGACTATGCGAAGCCATTACTGTGGCGAAATGAATGAAAGTTTTGTGGATCAGGACGTGACTCTGTGCGGATGGGTGCACCATCGCCGGGACCACGGTGGGGTGATTTTTCTCGATCTCCGCGATCGTAATGGCGTCGCACAAGTTGTTTTCGATCCTGATACGGAAGCGGCCTTTGCGCTGGCAGACAAAGTCCGGAACGAATACGTGATACAGATAAAAGGCCGGGTACGGCTTCGTCCGGAGGGTACAGCCAACCCCGACATGCCCACCGGCATGGTAGAGGTGCTGGGTAAAGAACTGGCTATTCTGAACGAATCCGAAACCCCGCCGTTCCAGGTGGACGAGCATCAGCAGGTGAGCGAAGAGGTGCGTTTGCGCTACCGCTTCCTGGATTTGCGCCGCCAGGAAATGCTTAACCGTCTCACGTTCCGTTCCAGGGTGACCACCGCCATCCGAAACTTCCTTGACAGTAATGGCTACGTGGATGTGGAAACCCCGATCCTTACCCGGGCCACTCCCGAAGGTGCCCGGGATTACCTGGTGCCCAGCCGTACCCATCAGGGATCGTTTTTCGCATTGCCCCAGTCTCCCCAGCTGTTCAAACAGCTGTTAATGGTGTCCGGACTGGACAAGTATTACCAGATTGCCAAATGTTTTCGTGATGAGGATCTGCGGGCAGATCGGCAGCCGGAATTCACCCAGATCGATATTGAGGCATCCTTTGTGGAAGATGAGGATGTTATGTCACTGGCGGAAAACATGATCCGCAGCCTGTTCAGGGAGCTCCTGGATGTGGACCTTCCGGTATTTCCGCGTATGCCTTATGCCGAAGCCATGTTGCGCTATGGCAGCGACAAGCCGGATCTGCGGATCCCGCTGGAGCTGGTGGATGTGGATGATCTGATGCAGCAGGTGGAATTCAAGGTGTTTTCCGGCCCCGCGAGTGATCCCAAAGGCCGGGTAGCGGCGTTAAAGCTGCCAGGTGGCGCCAAACTCAGCCGCAAGGAAATTGATGATTATACCAGGTTTGTCGGTATATACGGTGCCAAGGGGCTGGCCTGGATCAAGGTGAACGAGCTGGAAAACGGCATCAACGGTCTGCAGTCTCCCATCGTCAAGCACATGGAAAACGTGGTGATGGAAATGATGGAAAGGCTCGGGGCCCAGAACGGCGACATCGTGTTTTTCGGGGCGGACAAAGCCAGCATTGTGAACGAAGCCCTGGGCGCATTGCGGGTCAAGCTGGGTCATGACCTGAATCTGTTTGAGAGAGACTGGGCGCCCCTGTGGGTGATTGATTTTCCCATGTTTGAAGAGACGGATAACGGTGGCTGGACGCCTTTGCATCACCCGTTCACCATGCCATCCTGTGATCCCGCCACGCTGTCTGAAAATCCCGGTGAGGCCCTGTCGCGCGCCTACGATATGGTGCTGAACGGCACTGAACTGGGTGGTGGTTCCATTCGTATTCACAATCCGGAAACCCAGCGGGCGGTTTTCAAGGCGCTGAATATTTCCGATGAGGAGGCCAACGACAAGTTCGGCTTCCTGCTGGATGCGCTCAAGTATGGTTGCCCGCCACACGGTGGCCTGGCCTTCGGTCTGGACCGGCTGATCATGCTGATGACCGGGGCCCAGTCTATTCGCGATGTCATTGCGTTCCCCAAAACCCAGACCGCAGCCTGCGTCATGACGCAGGCGCCGTCGCGGGTGGAGGCAAAGCAGTTGCGCGAGGTAGGCATCAAACTGCGTCAGGAAGAGAAAAAAGCACAGGAATAACACGCATCAGCGTGACGCTGGCGGGAGCAATACATGGCTGGACACAGCAAATGGGCCAATATCAAACACCGGAAAGCAGCACAGGATGCCAAGCGTGGCAAGATCTTTACCAAGCTGATTCGTGAAATCACCATCTCTGCGCGAATGGGAGGTGGTGTGATCGAGGACAATCCCCGGTTGCGTATCGCTGTGGACAAGGCGCTCGGTGCCAACATGACCAAGGACACCATTGAGCGTGCAATCAAGCGCGGCGCCGGCGGTGATGATTCGGACAACCTGGAAGAGCTCACCTACGAGGGCTACGGCCCGGGTGGTGTCGCCATACTGATTGAAGCCATGACGGATAACAAAAACCGCACCGTGGCGGAAATCCGCCATGCGTTCAGCAAAGCGGGGGGTAATCTGGGTACCGACGGGTCGGTGGCTTACCTGTTCAGCAAGCAGGGTGAAATCAGCTTCGGCAGGGATGTGGAAGAAGATGAGGTTATGGAGGCTGCTCTGGAAGCCGGTGCTGAGGACGTGGTTACCCATGACAACGGCGCTATCGATGTGGTCACGACGCCGGAAACCTTTTCCGACGTGAAAGCGGCTTTGCAGAATGCCGGCCTGACTCCGGAAAATGCCGAAGTCACCATGGCGCCCTCAACCAAGGTGGCCATGGATGTCGAACTGGCAGAAAAAGTATTGCGCCTGATTGATGTCCTGGAGGACCTGGACGATGTTCAGAACGTCTATTCCAACGCTGATTTCTCCGTAGAACTGATGGAACAGTTATCGTAACAGAGACTCGGGGCAAGCCGGCTTCTGCTCACCAACAGGGCCCTCGCTGCTAAATCAGCGGGGGCTTTTGTTTTTCCTTCCCCGGGAAACTGCTAGACTACTGTATAAATATCTATGTGTTGGCGTCAGGAAGGGGCGAATGTCCATCATATTGGGGATAGATCCCGGGTCCAGGATTACCGGATACGGAGTGATTCACAGCCAGGGCAGCAGCCTGGCCTATATTGACAGCGGCTGTATCCGTACCCAGGGTGCGGAATCCCTGTCAGAGCGTCTCGAAATCATTTATCAGGGCATTGAGGAAGTGATCCGGCTTCATACGCCTGTTGTGGCGGGAATTGAACAGGTTTTCATGGCGCGCAATGCCGACTCCGCCCTCAAGCTTGGGCAGGCACGGGGTGCTGCCATCGTTGCCTGCACCAATCAGAAACTGCCGGTGAACGAATATTCCGCCCGGCAGGTCAAACAGGCGGTGGTTGGTACGGGCGCGGCCCAGAAATCCCAGATTCAGGCAATGATCTGTCATTTGCTCAAGCTGGAGCGTCCTCCCCAGCAGGATGCTGCGGATGCCCTGGGGGTGGCCGTGTGTCACGCCCACATGGAAAAAAGCCTGATTCGCATGGCCGGTGCACGCAAGGTAAGGCGCGGGCGCATCCGGGCATGAGTTCTGACAGGCATGCGCTGCGATAAACAGGAATTCCGATAACAGAAATAATAGAAGCAGAACCCCCTGAAGAGTTGTCATTATGATTGGAAGAATAAAAGGCACCCTTATCGCAAAACAGCCCCCCCAGATACTGGTGGATGTGGGCGGAGTTGGTTACGAAATCGATGCTTCCATGAATACCATTTATCAGCTGCCCGAAATCAATAAAACCGTTATTCTCCACACTCATCTGGTAGTACGGGAAGATGCCCAGCAGCTATTCGGCTTTTATGATCAGACAGAGCGGTCCCTGTTTCGCACCCTGATCAGGGTGAACGGAGTAGGGCCCAAGATGGCGTTGGCAATTCTGTCCGGAATGGACGTGTCTGAATTCGTGCGTTGCGTACATAACAACGATACCAAGGGTCTGGTCAAGCTTCCCGGGGTGGGCAAGAAAACCGCTGAACGCCTGATTATTGAAATGCGTGACAAGTTAAAGGATTTCGAAAACACCGGCGGAGCAACGGCTTCCGCTCTGCCGCAGGTCAGATCGGCCACACCGGGCAGCAGTCAGGTTGTGGTGGATGCAGAAAGCGCGTTGATTGCACTGGGTTACAAACCCCAGGAAGCTACCCGGGCGATCTCTGCCATTGAAGTGGCCAACCTTTCCAGCGAAGATGTTATAAAGCTTGCTCTGAAAAATATGGTGAAATAAACCGTGCTTGAATCTGATCGCATTATTTCCCCCACAGCCCATGCCGAGGATCATCAGGATCGCGCCATAAGGCCCAAAATGTTGTCTGACTATCATGGCCAGGCGGCGGTGCGCGAGCAGATGGATATTTTTATCAACGCTGCCCGCAAACGCAGCGAGGCGCTGGACCATACTTTGATATTTGGTCCTCCCGGACTGGGTAAAACCACCCTGGCCAATATCATAGCCAATGAAATGGGTGTGGCCATTAAAACCACTTCCGGACCCGTTCTTGAAAAGGCCGGTGATCTGGCGGCATTGCTCACCAACCTGGAAGAGGGTGACGTGCTGTTCATCGACGAGATTCATCGTCTGAGTCCCGTGGTGGAGGAGGTGCTGTATCCTGCCATGGAAGACTACCAATTGGACATCATGATCGGAGAGGGCCCTGCCGCCCGTTCCATCAAGATTGATTTGCCGCCGTTTACACTGGTGGGCGCCACCACGAGGGCTGGCTTGCTGACCTCGCCACTCAGGGACCGGTTCGGTATTGTGCAGCGTCTTGAATTTTATTCCGTGGATGAACTAAGTCATATTATAGAAAGAGCATCCAGGATTCTGGGTGTGCCGGTGGAGGACAAAGGTGCCCGGGAAATCGCCAAACGCTCCCGTGGCACCCCACGGATCGCCAATCGTCTGTTGCGAAGAGTTCGGGATTTTGCCGAAGTAAAAGGCGATGGCAGCATTAATCAGCAGATTGCCAATCAGGCGCTTGATATGCTGAAGGTGGATGTGCAAGGATTTGATTCCATGGATCGGCGCATGCTGCTGACGATTATTGAAAAGTTTGATGGGGGTCCGGTCGGTCTGGACAGTCTGGCTGCTGCCATCAGCGAGGAGTCCGGGACACTGGAAGATGTGGTTGAACCCTACCTGATTCAGCAGGGGTTTATCATGCGCACGCCCAGGGGGAGAGTGGCAACACGCCTGGCCTACCTGCACTTCGGGTTAACACCGGCAGAAAGCCGGGCCGGCACTGGAAAAGATGCGGCCACTGCGGATTTGTTTTCGAACCAAGAAGATGAGTGAATGTTCCAATATCAAATGCCACTGCGCGTCTATATTGAAGACACGGACGCAGGCGGCATTGTCTATTACGTCAATTATCTGAAGTTCATGGAGCGCGCCCGCACCGAATGGCTGCGGCAGGCGGGTTTTGATTTTACAACCCTTTACAAAGCGCACTGCATCTTTGTGGTAAAACACGCGGATATCGACTATATCAGTCCCGCCAGGATGGATGATTTGCTGCAAGTTACCGTGAGCATTGATAAAATGGCGCGCACTTATATACGTTTCCGGCAAGCCGTCAGGCGTGAAAACGACATTTTATGCGAGGCAGTGCTCAAGGTGGGGTGCGTTGATCAGCGTACCATGCGTCCAACGCCCATGCCTGGGGAGTTGAAAAGTGTCATTGAGCAGAAAAATAACCCGGGTATGCCAACGAAATAACCCGTTTGTTAAAAGTTGTCGTTTAACGCATTTAACAGGGAAAGTTTCCTATCAGGATAACAGCGCAGCGGGCAATACAACCCGCTGAGTTACTTCCGGCGTCGAGCCATTGACCATTGAAACAGGAGTATCGCCAGCGTGACAAATGAAATCTCAATATATGGATTGCTGCTGAACGCCACCTTTGTGGTGCAACTCGTCATGCTCACCCTGGTGCTACTGTCGGTTTTATCCTGGTATCTGATGTATAACCGGCGCAAGCTGCTGAAGCGCGCTGAGCGCATGGCCTATGACTTTGAAGACCGCTTCTGGTCCGGGGTAGATCTGAGCCGTCTGTTTGTGCAGGTGAACAACGAGCCCAACGTAGACTGTGGCCAGGAGAATATTTTCCGCACCGGCTTCAAGGAATTTGCGCGGCTCAGAAAAAGCGAATCTGTTGATCCCGAATCCGTTATGCAGGGCGCTGAACGTGCCATGCGGGTGGCTCTGCTGAGGGAACAGGAAAAGCTGGAAACCGGTTTACCTGTGCTGGCGACCATTGGTTCTGTCAGTCCCTATATCGGCCTGTTCGGTACAGTATGGGGTATCATGCATTCTTTTCTTTCCCTGGCCAACCAGCAGCAGGCCACGCTGGCTGCTGTAGCACCGGGTATTGCGGAAGCGCTGATCGCTACCGCTATGGGGCTGGTGGCGGCAGTGCCTGCCGTGGTCGCCTACAACTATTTTTCCTCCGCAGTCGACCGGTTACTGCATACCTACGACGCATTCTCGGACGAGTTCTCAGGCATTCTGCATCGCAAGGCCCACGCCAAGGAACGTCACGATCACGCCTGAAGCGTTTTTCCGAAGTTACCGGTCACCGAACTGTTAAGGTAAGCCCTTATGTCAAAGCCAAAAACCAGGCCACGCCGCAAACCGATGTCGGAAATCAATGTGGTTCCCTACATTGATGTCATGCTGGTGCTGCTGGTGGTGTTCATGATCACAGCACCGATGCTGACCCAGGGTGTCAAGATTGATTTGCCCAACGAGGACGCCCCGGCCATCAAATTGCCCAAAGATCATGAAATGGTGATTGTGTCTGTGCAGGATGACGGGCGTTACTTTGTGAATCTTGGTGATGCGCCCAAGGAGCCCAAATCCCTCCAGGAAATCACTGCGGTTGTCAGCAAAATCAAAAAGAACAAACCGGAAACCCCGGTATTGCTAGAGGGTGATGAGCGGGTTCCCTACGGCGTTGTGGTGCGGCTGATGGTGGCTTTGCAGCGCGCCGGAGTCACGGATGTGGGCCTGGTTACTGATGCTCCGGAACTGGAGATCTAGATGAGAGCCAGCCTGATTGACTGGCCTTCGCTGGCTAAATCACTCTCGGTTCATGTGGTGATTTTGCTTGTACTGCTGGTAGGATGGGAGATGGGTGCAACGCCGGAAAAAATCAGGGAAGTACCGCCCCATATTAAAGCGGTGGTGGTTGAACGACCCAAACCAGTGCAGAAACCGCCGGAAAAAGCGCCGCCGAAGCCGGATAAGCCCAAGCCGAAACCAAAGCCTAAGCCAAAACCGGAACCGAAAAAACCGGAACCCAAGCCCGAGCCGAAAAAGCCCGAGCCGAAAAAACCGGAACCGAAGAAGCCAGTTGAGGTCAAAAAGCCGCCGGAACCAAAAGGCCCCAGCTTCGAGGATCTTCTGGCGGAGGAAACCAAGGAAATCAGCGAAGAAGAAGCTAAAAGAAGAAAGGAGCAGGAACAGGCGGAACAGCGCCGCCTGGCGGAGGAACAGCGTCAGCTGGAGCTGGACCAGCAGCGTCAGGCCGAGGCGCAGCGGATCGCATCGGAGCTGGATACCTACAAAGCGCTTATCCAGCAGACCATGCGCCGTTACTGGAAACGCCCCCCGGTTGCGCGGGAAAACCTGGTGGTTAAATTAAAGATCCGTCTTTTGCCCGGGGGAGAGGTAAACGATGTCTCGGTGAGCGAGTCCAGCGGCAATGCCGCCTTTGACCGGTCTGCCGTGACGGCCGTTATGAAGGCCGGCCGCTTCAGTGTGCCATCGGATCCGGCGCTGTTCGATCGTCATTTTCGTTCGTTCACCATGATATTTAACCCCAATGATATTTAACTGCTGTAAACTGCCAAGCCATTGTAGCAATGGAAGGAAAACGTAAGACATGACGATAAACCGATTATCTCGCATCAGTCTTGGTATTCTGGTACTGCTGATGTTGTCAGTAACTGGGGCAAGAGCCGAGCTTGTCATTGAAATTACCCAGGGCCGGGATGACGCAGTGTCAATTGCTGTGGTGCCGTTCGGCTGGGAAGGAAAGGGCCTGCCACCGGATAACCTGGCACAGATTATTTCTGCGGATTTGCACCGCAGTGGCCAGTTCAAGCCTATACCGCCTTCTGACATGCTGAGCATGCCTACCCAGGAATCGCAGATATATTACCGCGACTGGAAGGTGCTGGGTGCCGAATACCTGCTGATTGGCAGGCTCAAGGAAGGCGAAGGGAACACCTATCTGGTGGATTTCGAGCTTTACGACGTTTACCAGAAAAAACTGATACGCAAGGGTAATGCTTCAAGCAAGAAAACCCGCCGGCTTGCTCACTTTATAAGCGATGAAGTGTATCAGCAGGTCACCGGTTTGCGCGGTGCGTTTTCGACGCGTCTGGCTTACGTAACCAAAGAAAAGCTCGCTGATGGCAGCGAACGATACCAATTGCACCGGGCTGATGCAGATGGCTATGGTGATCACGTGATTGTGCAGTCCTCTGAACCCATTTTGTCACCCGCCTGGGCCCCTAACGGGCGCCACCTGGCTTATGTGTCCTATAAATCCGGAAAGCCCGCCATCTATGTTGTAGACAGTTTTACGGGTGATGACAAAAAAGTCGTGGACTTCAGGGGGCTGAGCAGTGCACCGGCTTTCTCGCCTGATGGCAACAAACTTGCATTCGTACTTTCCAAGGACGGCAATCCGGAAATATACACGCTGGATTTCAGAACCCAGGAGATGAAACGGCTGACAAACCATTTTGCTATCGATACCGAGCCCACTTGG
>JAWVYU010000057.1:0-18204 GCA_033722575.1 Ketobacteraceae bacterium
CAGAGGTAGCCCGTTACGCCAACATCACAATGGTGGTTGGCCCGGAACCCGTAGTTCCTGAACGTTGTGTTTTCAATGATGAAGGCGCCCATCGCATCAGGCAGGTCAGCACTGCCATCTTCGTAATAAGAGTCACTGATATGAGCGGAGCACCCGTCCTGAAAGGTTTTGGTCTCTTTCCAGTAGATTGAGTTTAAATTATCAATGTTGACATGGTTGTTATACTGGATATCTCCAGCAGCGTATTGCCCCACAAAGGCATTACCGTAATCAAAGTGATTTGAAATCACTGCCGGTAATCCCAGGTCGTTTCCCGTTACGTCGTAAGCCGCGCAGTCATCATCGCCATGGGTGGTTCCGTTATTGGCCACGGACTGGCCTGTGTTTTGCCGGGGAAAATTGCCGTTCAATAAATAGGTTCCAAAGCGGCCGTTAGAGTGGAAGGTATTACCTTCCCATAGCCCGACCGGTGCGTTGTCGCCACAAACCTGACCTTCAACGGGGCCACGCCCATTTCCGGCGTTATTGAACATGCCGTTGAAATGATTGGCCATGCGGTTACCAATCAGTAAATTGTTCGGGCTTTCCATATACAGCCCAGACTGATTCAGCGCGGTATCGCCCTGCCCATTGGACGTGCCGGGCAGCGTGCAACCGTTGTCGCCACGGGGGCAAATGCCCACATTGTAGGCCACAGTGTTGAGCATCTCGTTGCCGTCTTCAATATACAGGTTGGCCCCGCGCACATCGTAAAACACATTGGATTCCACTTGCGCATGGTGTGTTGAATGGATAATGAGGCCGCGTTGCTGAGAGAATTCCACCGCATTATTGCGGGATATACAGTTAGAGCCCGTTGCTGAAGTGTCATCGGAACAGTCCATCATGTGGTGGAAGTGAAGGCAGTATTTGCCCTCAACACCCCGTTGGCCGCACTTTTCTACCCGAACGTTGGCGACCTCTGAAAACCCACCATGCGCAGATGCTGTGTGCAGGCCCATAGTGCAGGAATTTCGGTTTCCTGAGCACATACACCCCTGAGTGGAGGTGCCAAAACCGGGTCCGGATTCTTGCAGAGAGGGATCACAGGCAAGCTCTTCGAAATCATCTCCGGTAATGATGATATTTCGACTGAGGTTAATAACCTCCGCCGAACGCAATGAAGCGCCGGCCACTCCGGCCCAGGCAAGATCAGCCCGGTGAGTGGAAGTCTCATTACTGGCTGTGCTCAGCGTAATATAACCGTCCGGGTTCATGGCAGTGATAAAAAAATCCTGCGCGTTGTCGTTCATACCATTTTCAGTGGGTGCAACTGCGATACGGTCCCCGACCTGCCACCCCATTGCGATCGGATCGTGAAGCAACCGAAGCGAGGTAGAGTTTGGTGTCAGCGGTTCTGCTAATAAAGACCAGGTGCGGTTGATCTCGCGACCAATCACGCTGAAATGGGGTTCTGAATGAGACATCATGGCTCCGCCATGCTGCATATGATCCACTGGCATGTAGCTTCCGAATGCCCGGGTGCGCAAGCCGCTGTGGGTCGCACCATTATTCATGATATAAATCCAGGCTCGTTTGGACGGGTCCTGCAGATTCATGTCCCAGGTGCCCCCGCCTTCCACAACAGCGTACCCTGCACATAACCAGTTATGGGTATCCGTTTGGGTCTGGTCGTTCCAGCGAATGATACCCCCGTCCTTAACTACCAGCGAATGGAGCTTGAGGGGTCCATCGATATTGACCGTGACGTTCTCGCCGATTACACACGCATTGGTTTCACCACAGCGTTGCTGAACATCATCAGTCCCTAACTCCGTGGCAACTGCCTCAGTTATTACAACTGTACCTGCAGGGTTCTGCATACCCCTATTGCGACAAGTACTTAGCCCATCAGGCACTTCAGCCGGGTCATCAACCGCTGCATAGGAGTTTGCCGTCAGCTGAGAAAATTGACTGACGTACTGGGCAGAGTCCTGCTGCAGGAAGCCATAAGCCAGAAGTGGGGAGTATACAGCCAATATCATGATGAGTTGGAGAGTTAGTATAATGCGCATATAAAACCCACTTCTTGCTATTGGCTACAGAGTTTGAAAGGAGAACGGGCTGCCTGGGTAATTCTCCTGGTTAAATTTGCGGAAAAGGGAGCACGTATTTTTTATAAAATGATTATGAGGGTAATCTAGAGCAATCGCTGGCGGAAATATGTGAAAAGCGTTGTGTTTTTACAACGTAACTGCGCCTGTTACATTAGGAAAGCCTGTCGCCAGGCTCCCCGTAAAAGGCCTAGTGGCTCAGCCAGTTAGAGAGTTTATCGATGAGGATATTCTGTGATATGGGTTTTTTGATGTAGTCATTCATCCCTGCCTCAAGGCACTTCAGCCGGTCGCCCGGGTTGGCGTTGGCGGTTACGGCAATGATAGGGATATTCTGATTGCTGTTGTTCAGTTCGCGGATCCGGCGGGTGGCCTCGAAACCGTCCATAATGGGCATCTGGCAGTCCATCAGTATGATGTCCACGGACTTTTCCTGCAGGAACTCCAGTGCCTCCTGACCATGGATCGCCGATTCCGGAAGCAACCCCAGTTTCCGTATCAGGGATTCCAGTACCAGTTTGTTCACCGGGTTGTCCTCGACAATCAGGACCTTTTTACCGGGTTTAAGCAGGGGCAGGGCAGCACTGCGGGTATCATGAATGCTCCCGCTCAGGGGATCAGCTTTGGCGAAATCGAGATCCACCGTCACGGTGGTTCCCCGGCCCGGAGCCGACTGAAAATCCAGACGACCCTCAAGGATCTCAATAATGTCCTTGCTCAGTGCCAGTCCGATTCCCAGCCCGCCTTTTTTACGGGTGAGTGAGCCATCGGCCTGGCGAAAGGATTCAAAAATGGTGTCTCTCATGCTGTCCGGCACACCGCACCCGGTATCTGCCACCTGGAAGCGAATCCGGATCTGGTCACGGTTCTGGCTTAACGGCAGGCAGCGGAATACCACTTCCCCTTCATCGGTAAACTTCCAGGCATTGTCCAGCAGGTGCTGCAGAACCAATCGCAGCTTGCTCTTGTCGCCGTGAAGTTTTTGCGGAATCTCCTCGCTGAGATGAAACTCGAACCGGATTCCCTTGTGTTTGCAGCGTTGCCGGTAATCATTGACCAGGCTGCCCAGCATGTCCCGGAAATCAAAATCCGCCCGGTTCTCCTTCAAGCTGCCCGCTTCGCACTGAGTGTAGGTCAGGATGTCTTCCACCATTTTCAGCATTTCATTGCTGGAATGGGCGACTGTATCGATATAGCCCTGTTGCTCTTCGTTGGGGTTGGCAAGTTTCAGCAGTTCTGTGGCGCCGAAGATTCCGTTCATGGGGGTTCGCAATTCATGGCTGATGACGGAAAGAAATTCATCCTTGAATTTGTTACTGGCCGCCAGTTTGCGATTGGAATCTTCCAGCTGTTCCTTGGCGCGTTGCTCAATGGCCAGACGCTCCTGTTCAAGAATCCGAATGCGGTGGCCCAGAGCCATGGACAGCAGAATAGTTTCCACGGCTGCGCCGAAATGAAGGGAAAACCGCGATATCTGATTGTAGGGCAGCAGGTCCAGTAAAATGAAAATCCATGTCAGTGAGCCGATAATAACGGCAGCCCATGCGATACAGAAAAACCGGGCGGTGGGATTGCCATTGCGCAGCCCGGCAACACCCGCAGCCATGGCGATAAACGCAAACAGCAGGGTCAGTATCATCACTGCCCGAGGGAAAACGCCACTGCCAAATGCGATAATAATAAAGGCAATCACCAGGCTTATAAGAATCACAGTATTGAACAGCTGGTGAAACAGAGGCAGGGTTTTCCGGGTATACAGAAAGTGCTGGCAAAACGTGGCACCGAACACAATGGGTGCGATGGCTGTCAGCATGTGGGCGCCATAGTGCATGGTAATATTGAAATGATCGGCCAGAAACTGCCGAACCACGCCATCGTTGGACAGGGTAAATAAAAGAATGGAGGTAATGTAAAGAACATAATAGATATAGCTGTCATTTCTGGCGGTAAAATAGATAAACAGGTTAAAAGCCGCCATCACAAAAAATATGCCATAGAAGAATCCGCGAATTCTGTCGCCGCGCTTTTCGTGGCTTAGCAAGGTCTCCGCAGTATGCAGGTAGGCTGGAACTATCAGTGGTGAGTCGCTGGCGATGCGCAGATACAGTGTGCCACTGTCGCTGCGGTCTGAGGCAGGAATTTGGAAGCCGAATCCCTGAACATCGGGACCGCTCAGCCGGGTAATAGCCTGGTATCCGGTGTTGGCGATATTCAGGTAATCATTACCGGTTTGCAGATAGGCCCGGATACTCCGAAGGTGGGGATATTCTATGGTCACCATCCAGTGGTGCTGTGGATTGATATGGTAATTCAGTTTCAGCCAGAAGGTGGATTTGCGGTCCCCGAGTTGGGATACCGGTGACCTGACAGGTCGGAAAGGGTATCTGGATGGATTGCTCAGGAGGTCCGTAATCGTAAGATCGCCCAGGGGATCTTCAAGAATACTGAAATACGGCCCCAGCAGAATGGATTCTCCCGGCTGACCGATCACCCGCTGACCTGCTTGTTGGGAAGGAGGTTCTGCCCTCGTATAGCTGCTGCTCAGTGTGACGAGTAACAGGATCAGTAAACGAATCATCAGCGAATCCATGCTTACTACCACAGGCCATGGGATTATAACGTTATCAGTGTTGCTTCCTAATCAGTGTAGCCTCCACTTCCCGGTTTGCTGTATTTTTTTGTTAACGGTGATGTGTTGCACAGTCTAAATGCTGCTGCCAAATACGAAAAACAGTTGCGCAAAACCGGCCCCCAGGCCAAGCAAGGCACCTACGGCGATCAGTTTCCACTCATCTTCCTGGAACGCAGGGCGCAGGACACCCTGGAACTCCTCGCTGGAAAGGCTTTCCATCCGTGTCCTGAGCAGGTCCTCAATAATCTCTTTCTGTCCCACGTTGAAGGCGTTATTGCTCAGCAGTTCATCCTCAGCCAGCAGGATGGCATGTTCTGCCGCCCGCATTTTCAGGTCAATATAGCCTTTGGTGCCCAGCATGGATTTCACCACCGGTTTACCGATCCCCATGCCCCAGCTGTTGGTGTCATCAATGGATTTACGGACGTGTTTCTGAATCATTTTATGGGTGCGCTCCCGTTTTGGACCGGTGAGCATGGCGTAAAGGATATTGCTGATGGTGATCACTTCGGTGGTGGTGATATGACAGAGCACGTGAGCCACCGCTTTCTGACGTTTCAGAAACAGCCCCTGAAGTGTAAATGGGCCAATATGGATGGGGTTCACCGGCTGAAAAATAATTTTCAGGGCAATCTCGTTGGTGGCATAGCCTACGATCAGGCCAAACAAAGGCAGAATCCACCATTCAGGGTAAAAATACCAGACGCCCATCTGGATAACACCAAACAGAAAGCCGAAATACAGGCCGGAATTGATAATGAACTTGAACTCCTGCTCGCCGGCATCCTGAAAGATCTGGTTGAGCAGTTCCTTGTTGTTGATGAGCTTGTTAACCACCATATCTTCCAGGTCGAACAGGCTGTCGATCTGATCACCGATATCTGCCAGCATGTTATCGATGGTCTGGGGCAACTGTTTGCGCACACTTTTATAAATACCCTCGCGGACATTCAGTGGCAGGTTTTCCCACAGGGTCGCGTTTTCGGCATTCATCAGCTCGTCGATGTAGGTTTCCAGCCGCATATCAATCACTTTGACCAGTTCCTCCGACAGGCGCTTGCGGTCAATCTGCTGATACACTTCGGAAATATTGGCCAGGTTCTCCAGACCTTTTTCCACCACCACCTGGGCCATCTTGCGGGCTTTGGAGGGGATCACCCCCTGCCAACCCAGCAGCAGTGGCTTGAAGCCAACAAATTCGAGGGGGTAAAACATGAGTTTTATGGCTAACCAGTTTGTGCTCCAGCCAACGAGCGCAGCCACCACCGGGATGCTGCAGTATTTCCAGAAATCGGGGTGATTGATCAGTTCCTGTATCACAGAGCGGGCTTTCCTTATCGGGTCTTTAAGTCAGATAACTTGTGCGGCATTATATAAATTCTAATCCACTTGTCGGGATTTATCTTGTTATCAGAGTGAATAGAACAATGACAACGAATATAACCACGAATATAACAACGACAAAAAGCCCCACCAACGCACGAATGCCGGCGTTCTTTACCAGTGTTAAATCGCTGGTGTGGATTCTAGTCCTGAATCTGCCGCTGATAAATAGCGCATGGGCGGAGGAGGGTGTCAGTCCGGCAAACCCGGCGCTGAGCCAGGCGGAGGCCATTGAAAAAGCCAAACAGTATTACGATACCCGGGGGGAGTGGGCCGGGAAGTTTACCATTACCAAAGTGCACCAGGTGCGTTTTGAGTCAGAGGGCCCGGCCAGCCGTGTGGCCCACATACAGTATCAGGCTGCATTCCTGGGTGACATGAGCAAAACAGTGGAAGATCAGCGTACCTTCGGTTTTACGTTACGGGATGGTGCCTGGCAGGCAGAGTGGATGGGCGGCCACAAATCGGCCCGGTTCTAGACCCGGACCTTTCTGCGCCGGGCGATCAGGCTCAGGGTCAGCAGGAATACCGCTGCGAACGCTATGGGCTCGGGCTGGGCGACACTGGATGAACGGGCTTCCTGGGGCCGCGAGCCTTTTTGCAGGCTGGTTCTGATGAAAGTCACCACGTTGCTGCCGGAGTTATTAAGAAACTGGGCGACGGAGGCAAAACGGCCTTCCTGCAGGCACTGTCTGTCGGACACCAGCATATCGCTTTCACTAAAGCTTTCCGAAACGCGATAAAGGTCTGCATTGACTGACCCCGCAAACAGCAGGGCGCCCGCCAGTACACAAACAGCAGCAAACCGTCGCTGGCCCTGGGGCCTGCCGGAAGAGGTGCCGTATCGAGAGGTTTGCATCGGCGATTGGTTTGTCAAAGCCTTGTGGTGCTTTATCTGATTCAAGGATTCACCCGTACCAGGTTGGATGATTTCCGGGCATACCTGCGGTGATACTCTGTCTACCCTTGATTGCAATAGTAAGAGTCTCTCGAGCCAAAAACTGTGAACTGGTTCTCTCTTTCTTATAAAAACGACTGGCTGGTCAAAATGTGACCATATTCTTGCGCGCTGTCATTGCCGGTCCGGGGCGTCAGGGAGAATCACCGGTGTTCCTGTGCCTGATCCGGTATTGTGCCGGGCTGTCATTTTCCCAGCGCCGGAACGCATGCACAAAGGCCGCGGCTTCAGCGTATCCCAGCTCCTGGGCGATGGCTTCGATCGTCATGCGGGTGTTGAGCAGCAGCCGGATGGCTTTTCTGGATTTGACATCGTCCAGCAGTTTGCGAAAGGAGGTGCCTTCCTGGCTGAGCTTTCTCCTCAGGCTGCGTTGCGACAGGCCGAAGGTGACGGCGGCATCCTCGGCGGTAGGCAGTTTTTCGGAAAACAGTGCCAGGTATTTCGCAATATTGTCGGCCAGCTGACCGGCCTGGCTGTCGCGCTGGCTCAGCACCAGATCACACTGTTTTTGGTAGAGGGCAAAGGCCGTGCGATTGGCACCGGGAAAGCGGATCGCCAGATCCTTATTGCTGATGACGGCGCGGATCCTGTCTTTCCCGAAATGGACCGGGCAGCCGAAACGCTCTTCATAGGCCGCATGCTCCGGCGGGCGGGGATACGGGATCTCAATTCGCAAGGGCTTCACGGATACCCCGATATTCTGCTGTATGTCGCTGATGAGCTGATAGGTACCGGAAATATCGCGATCAATCAGGAAGCGTTCGCAGCGTTTCGGGAGTGGCACGGGGGTGATCACCAGCGCGGATTCCTTCTCACCGGTTTCCATACTCAGCTGCCCGAAAAGGTAGGTCAGCTGCTGGTATTTTTCGCCGGTTTTCAGGGCTTCCCAGGCATTCTGACAGGACATCAGCAGCATGATGAACTGTCCGTATCCCGCCAGGCTCATGCGTTTACCGATATACAGACCGGTCAGCGGATCATCCATCTGATCCATCAGCTCAGTATAGATCTGCAGCTCCAGTGACCTTTCAACTTCAGCTTCCGGGGACAGCGTGTCCAGAGAGAGCCCGTATTTGTCCAGTATCGGATCGACGCTGAAACCATGGGCCTTGAGAGCTTCCAGGGTGTAAACCAATCCGAGGACAGAGCGGGTACTCATAATGTTCACCTGGCCGAAAATATCAAAATATCACGGCAGGATATCATACTCACACAAATTATGGGGGACTATAGTGAGTAATATGACAATAAATAATCAATTTGTGAGGTAGTCAAATGACCAGTCAGCCACCGATTCAGCCGCCGCAGCAGCAATACGAAGAAGCAGAGCTCGCTATTATCGGTGCCGGGTTTGGTGGGCTCTGCATGGCCATCAAGTTACTGGAGAAGGGTAACCGCAATTTTGTGATTCTGGAAAAAGCTCACGAGGTTGGCGGAACCTGGCGAGACAACTCCTATCCCGGCTGTGCCTGCGATGTGCAGTCTCATTTGTATTCCTACTCCTTTGAAGGCAAGCCGGACTGGTCGCAGCGCTATGCGCCCTGGTATGAAATCCAGAATTACATTCTCGAGGTGGTGGAAAAATACGATTTGCGCCCCTTCATCCGGTTTGATCAGGAGGTGGCCGGAGCCCGCTTTGATGATTTTACCGGACAGTGGACCGTGGACACAGCCAGTGGCCTGCAGGTACGGGCAAATCATGTGGTCATGGCTTCAGGGCCGCTGCATGTGCCACAGATTCCCGAGATCAAGGGGCTCGACAAGTTCAAGGGCAAGGTGTTCCATTCGGCCCGGTGGGATCATAACTATAACCTGCACGGCAAAAAGGTGATTTCCATCGGTACCGGCGGCAGCGCCATTCAGTATGTCCCCGAGATTGCGCCGGACGTGGAGCAGCTGTACGTGTTCCAGCGCACCCCTGCCTGGGTCATTCCCCGGGATGAACGCAAGTACAGCAAACTGGAAAAGCTCGCATTCAAACGCTTCCCGGCTTTGCGCAAGCTGCACCGGACGCGGTTGTACTGGAGCAACGAATCCCGGGTATGGCCCATGTTCAACCCGGCACTGGCCAGGCTGGTGGGTGAGCTGGCCAAGCGCTATATTCGCCACCAGGTGAAAGACCCCGAAATCGCTGAAAAACTGACGCCGGATTACACCCTTGGCTGCAAACGGGTTCTTATCTCCAACAAGTATTATCCTGTGTTCAACCGCGACAATGTAGAGCTGGTTACCGAGGGTATCCGGGAAGTGAAAGAACACAGCGTGGTAACCGCTGATGGTGTGGAGCGCGAGGCAGATTGCATCATACTCGGGACCGGCTTTGTGGTAGATCCGAGGATCTACATGCAGCATACACCGGTTATCGGTTTGCATGGCGCGGATCTGCGGGATACCTGGAAGGATGCGGCCGAGGCCTTTATGGGCATTAACGTGCCAGGATTTCCCAATCTGCACATGCTGGTGGGGCCCAACACCGGTCTGGGTCATAACTCCATCATTTTTATGATCGAGTCTCAGGTTCATTACATTATGGATGCCCTGGCAAAGATGAAAAAGCGCAAGGCGGATATCCTTGACGTGAAACAAAGTGCGTTACAACACTTTGTGGAAGAAGTGCAGGAACAGTTGCAGGGAACCGTATGGACATCGGGATGCAACAGCTGGTACCAGCAGGCGGACGGGAAGAATACGGCCCTGTGGCCCTTTTCCACCTGGCGCTACTGGCTGAAGTCCCGTCATTTGCCTGCTGAGGAATATATTTTTCTCAAGGCCGGAAAGAACACGGCACTGGGCACCAAAGCCCGGGCCATGCACCCGGTGAAGCAGGCAGCGGTTTGATTATTACCAGTCAATGAAACTGAAAACGCCCCGTAAACGGGGCGTTTTTTTGATGTTGATCAGGCGTTGAAAGATCAGCCGTTAATAAGGTAGTGGGCATAGATACTGCACGCATAGCCAAGCCCGATGGCCCAGCTCCATTTCAGGTGGCTGAAAAAGGTGTACATACCATTTGACTGGCCCATCAGGGCCACCCCGGCCGCCGAACCAACGGACAGCAGGCTGCCGCCCACGCCGGCTGTCATGGTCACCAGCAACCATTGGTAGTGAGACATATCGGGGTTCATGGAAAGAATGGCGAACATCACCGGAATATTATCCACCACGGCGGACAACAGGCCCGCGACGATATTGGCCATTGTCGGACCCCAGCCGTCGTACATGAAATGGGAAACCATGGAAAGGTAGCCCAGGGCACCCAGGCCACCCACGCAGAAAATAACGCCGAAGAAAAACAGCAGTGTATCCCACTCCGCACGGGCCACCTTGTTAAAGATGTTGAATTCGTCCACGTTGGGCTGCATGCGTTTGTCGGTGATTTTTATGTAATAGGAAAAAAAGAACAGGTAGGACAGGCCGGTCATCATACCCAGGAAGGGGGGCAGGTGCAGCAGTTGCTCGAAACTGACGGCAGTGGCGATGGTTACCAGGAACAAAACGCAGATGACAATGGCGCCCCTTTTGAGGTGAACATCCTCGTCCAGTGGCGTGGGTGTGTCATTGGGTACCGCCATACTCATAAAGAAAGCCGGAATCAGATAATTCACCAGCGCTGGGATAAACAGCACGAAAAATTCGAAGAAATCCACATGGCCGGACTGCCACACCATGAGGGTGGTGATATCACCGAAAGGACTGAAGGCGCCTCCGGCATTTGCGGCTACCACGATATTAATAAAGGACAGCGCGACATAGGAAGGTTTATCCGCGCCTACCGCCAGTACCACCGCACCCATCAGCAGGGCGGTGGTCAGGTTATCCGCCACCGGGGAAATGAAAAATGCCAGAAACCCGGTTATCCAGAACAGTTTGCGGTAGCTGAAGCCCTTTCTGACCAGCGTCGCCCGTAAGGTCTCAAAGACATTCCGATCGGTCATGGCATTCACATACACCATGGCGGTGAGCAGAAACAGCAGCAGTTCGGAAAATTCCAGCAAATTATGGCTCAGCAGCTCCTCTACCATTTCCTGGGGAGCCCCGACCTTCTGTGCTGCCAGTGCGACAATCACCCAGATAATACCGGCTGCGGCGATCACCGGCTTGGATTTACGCAGGTGGATAAACTCCTCCGCAATCACCAGCGCATAGGCGATGATGAAAAGAACCAGTGCAACAATGCCATAGGCAGCACCGGTCATGTTCAGGTGTGTGGCGGTTTCACCGCCCGATGCAAATAAGGGTTGCAACGGCAATAGCGCAACCAGACCAGTCAACAGCGTAATGACTCGAAGGCTAAACACTCGATATCTCCTGATTAAAAATGGGGTGCATTCAGTAACGTCCCGCAACGCATACAAAGCCGGAAAAGGTGTATTCGGTGGCTCTGATTCCAACAGGTCGCAGTGGGGTTACACGGCAATTTGAGGTGGCGCGAATCTTATACAAAATGTGCACGGGAAACCACGGGTCAGATCAAGGAAAATCAGAAAATGAGGCACATCAGTGCAGAAAGTTGCGCATTACTGGTGCAACTTTCGTTTAGCGGGAAGAGCGACGTGGGGCTGAACCCTGGAAATTTGCCAATATCGACCTGCTTTGCCCGAAGACTAATCAGCAAACCCGGTTAGGCATTATATTTGCTTCCGGTTGACCCCGGTGACCTCACCATTCTGAAAAACGGCGGGAATAAATTGCAGGGAAGGCAGTATGAATCTACGGGGGTAGTCCTTATGTTTGAACATCGTTCCTGGATTTTGCAGCGTTCCAATATTGAATTGCTCCGGGAGTGTCAGCGCCTGATCAATGAACAGTTCGCTGAAAAGCTTTCTCTGGCCCAGAATGATCTGATCGAAAAAATTTTTCTGTTTTCCCTGAAAAGCACTAATCCGAGGTTTAACGATACCGTTGAGAGGCTCAGGCATTCATTGATAGAAGCTTCCTACGACCTTTCAGCCTTGCCGGGACAGGCAACAGTTTCCCCGCAGACCGCGGACCCGGACCCGGAGCAGGCAGAGCCGGAACGGGTATCCAGAGCCAGTGAAAAAGTCTACCGTGGGCAGCGGGTAGTTCTGGAGGTCAACCAGGTGGCAACCCCCGGAGACGAAGCCCGGTCTCGGCGGGTGCTTATGATCGGCGAGCCAATGCAGGGCACCGTCAAAAAACAACGCAGAGTATATAGAGGACATGTCATAGAGGGCTGAGCGTTTCCCCCTGGAAGTTTTGGTCAATGGGATCTGAGCATTTTGGTTACTGTGCGGGCGTAACCGGTTTGTTATGGTGTTTCACCCAAAGGAGGGCATCATGAACAGCCAGCTAAACCCGGACAACATGCTAGGTAAACCCAAAACCACAGAGCAGGCGCTGGCCTGGTTTGATTCCCTCGAGCCGGTCACGATTGAGGCGGTGCTTGGCCAATGGCGGGGCAGTGGTGTTGCCACCGGTCACCCCATGGATGGCCTGCTGGAGAATTTCGGTTGGTGGGGCAAGGAATTTGTCAGTGAGGAAGCGGTGCACCCGCTGGTATTCAAACGGCCTCTCGGGGGAACCGTCCGGCTCAATCCGGACTGGATGCCCCTGAAGTACGCTAGAAATACACCACTGGCCCGTCATGTTGCCGTGCGTATGGCTTTCAAGGCCCTGATGCCGGTGCTCAGAACTCGCAAGAGCAAAGCCCGGTTACGCATGCTTGAATACCGGGGCAAAGTGAGCGCCACCATGGTTTACGACGGCAAACCCATTAACGATATTTTTCGACAGATCGACAGCGACACCCTGCTGGGCCTTATGGACCTGAAAGGCATGAAACGTCCCTTTTTCTTCAAACTGGAGCGCTTTCAACAGCCGTAGCCTCGCGGGCGTGCCATCAGAGTCAGCCAGGCAACTCCCAAGCGCCTGTTCTTGTGTTAGCATGGCGCTCGCCATCAGATAAGGACATGGGAGGGCACCTTTTTGAAACCGTTATCCATTCTCGACGCAGGCATGCAGCGCTCGGCCACATTTGTGAATCGTGCCCTGGTGCAGGGCCTTTCCGGCTTTTTTGTTGATGCAAAACTTCCGGTAGAAACAGCGCGGCGCCGGTTTAATGGCCTGAACCTGGTGGCCCGAAAACCGCAAGGCGTGACGCTGGAACAGATCACCATGGGCGGGGTACCGGTGGAGCGGATCACCCCCCGTGGTTGCACCAGTCAGCGCCACCTGCTGTATTTCCATGGTGGTGCCTTCTGTGTCGGGGCCCCCAGGACGCATCGCGATTTAACTGTTTTTCTGGCAAAAACCCTGAACCGTACCGTATGGGCTGCTGACTACCGTCTGGCGCCGGAGCACCCGTTTCCCGCCGGAGCTGAAGACTGCCTGACGGTTTACCGTGAGATGGTTGAGCAGGTTGGCAGTGACAATATCGCTCTGGCAGGGGATTCTGCCGGGGGTAATCTGGTGCTGGTTACCCTGATGATGGCGCGTGAAGCAGGGATTCCCATGCCGGAAGCCGGTATTCTGTATTCACCCTGGGTGGATCTGCGCTGTTGCAGTGAATCCTATTACACGCAGCGTGACCGGGACCCCATGCTGACCGGACCCTGGCTGCGCCGTATGCGGGAACATTACCGCAATGGCCAGGATGTCCACCTGCCCCTGCTGTCGCCCCTGTTCGGGGATCTGTCCGGTCTGCCACCCCTGCTTTTGCATGTGGGAAGAAATGAGATACTGCTGAACGATACCCTCAATCTTGAGTCCAGGATCAGGGCCCAGGGCGGGCAGGTTGAAATGAAAGTGTGGGAATCCCTGTGGCACGTTTTTCATGCCCATGTGCAATACTTGGAAGTAGCTAGGCAGGCGGTCCGGGAAACCCGCCTTTTCCTGAACCAGGTCAATGCAGACCGGGCGTCTGCTGCGTCATAAAGATAGGCCGGTTGCCATCGCTCTGCTGAAGTATTAATGGATCCCTGACCCTATGACAGAATTGACCCCGCGAGAAACTGCCATTGAAAGGCCCCTGGGTGCCACGGAAGATATGTACTGGCGCTTCGATGCCGTATCGCCGCTTAATTTTGGTTCCGTAGTGCGCCTGTCCGGCGCATTCACCACGGAGCAACTCAAGCTTGGGCTGGCGGCGCTGCAGCAGAGGCACCCGCTGATGCGTGCGCGAATTGTGCTTGATGACGACGGAACACCCTGGTTCCGTTCCCGGGTAGGGCCTGTCCCGCTGCAGGAAGCCTGGCAACCCCCAGGCGGTGAATGGGCTCTGCTGGAGAATGAACTGAACACACCCTTTGATACGCGGACAGGGCCCCTCTCGCGCTGTGTGCTGGTCCGGCATAGTGATGAAGATGCCTCACTTGTCTGGGTGTATCATCATGCCGCCTGTGATGGCCGTTCTGCCACGTTTCTGTTGCGCGACCTGGTGCAGTCCCTGAGTCAGCAGATCCGGGGAGAATCTTCTAGGCTCAAGCCTCTTCCTCCCATTGAATATTACGGCGACCGTATCCACACACTGAGAGATTATGAGGATTTTGAAGACGGTTTGAAAACCGCCTGGCGAACCCTGCAAACCTCGGCAAAGTTTATGACCCGGGTGGGCATTCCCATGGGGATCCGCAGCGAACAGGCTGCGCCGCTCAGTGAACAGCGGATCCTGGTGGAACCCCGTTTTGTGGATGCTGATCTGATGAAGCGGCTGGCCGTTCGGGCAAAATCGGAAGGCACGACGATCCAGTGCGTGCTGAATGCGGCGCTGTCGCTCATGGTGGCTCAGGATTCCCCCACCAGGAGTTTTGAAGTGACCAGCTGTACGCAGGTGCTGGACATTCGTGACCGGTTGCATCCGCCGGTGGGGGAGGACTGCGGGGTGTTTGTGACTGGCGCCACCAGTCTGCATTCCCTGAAACCGGATACGGATTTCTGGGAGCTGACACGGGATATTCACCGATGTCTCAGGGAAACCATGAATACGCCGCTGCCGTTCTTTCATCCGGCACTGCATCGCAGTTTTGCCATGATCGGCAAGGCGCTGGGCCGGCGCAAGGCGGATATTTTCAGTCAGATGATCAAGCGCCTGCACCCGGAAGGGCTGGCGGTTTCCAATCTGGGTCAGGTACGTATTGATGTGCCGGATGCGGCCATTCAGGTGAAGGAGTTTGGTTTCGCCACCAACACCAATGTCTTCAATTATTTCAACACCTCTGCTGCCACACTCAATGGCCGCATGACCTGGAGTTTCAGCGGCAGTACGCTGCTGGGCCGTGACCGTATAGCGCTGATTGCGGATCACACCATCGAGCGTATGGAAAAAGCGCTGCGCGAGTAAATCCCTCTATCTCTTGTTCTGTAGTGTCTTAACTGTTCCTGTGGACGTTTCCTGTGAACATTGTGTCCTGTGAACATTGTGTCCTGTGAACATTGTGCAGCAGGTTTACAGCGGGCGTCACTGCTTCATTTTTGTGCCGGCCGCCGGGCGCTCGCTGAGAATGCACTACATCGAATCAGTCCCGGGTCTGATCAGCAGCGGCATCTGTCAGCCCTGAAAGATGCTAAGTGGCTGAAATAATTCGGCTAATGGCCACTCAAACCAATGTTGGCACAGCGGTTGCAAATATTAGATTGAGCGAGCTTGTTCACGTGCCCAAATTCAACTGCTTTTTATTTTAGAGGTCCACCATGAAACTGGTTAACACAGACGTATTGTTTAAAATGACACACCCTGAAGAAGCCGAAACCATGCAGGCGTTGCGTGAATATCTCTGCAACATGTACTTTGGTTAAGCCGCTATAAGCTTCAGCAATTCTTCCTCTCCGGATCCAACGCCCGCTGGATCCGTCTCACGGGGGACAGGGATGTCCCCAACCAATTCCAACAGAAGACACTTTGAACCCAACTCACTGGGCAGTTACCCACTACAACCGCTACCTTTGTTTGCTATATTTAGCACTCATTCACCAATAGCGGATGTTTTGGTTATTTATGGGTCAATTTAAAGACAAGATTCTTATCGGCAGTGAAGAGTGGTGCAGTTTTCCCTCGCTGGGGATTCCCGCTATCAAAGCGCGCGTTGATTCAGGCGCGAAAACCTCCTCCATTCATGCATTCAACATTCAGAGCTTTCGCCGGGGCAGTATGCTCTGGGTGAGTTTTGAGGTGCATCCTATCCAGAAGAACCGCAAGGCAGTGGTCCGGTGCGAGCGCCCGGTCATCGATAAGCGCAAAGTAAAGAGTTCCAGCGGGGTGGCAGAAACGCGCTACGTGGTGCAGGTGCCCATGAAAGTGGCCGATCAGACCTGGGATGTGGAATTAACCCTGGCCAATCGCGATTCCATGGGGTACCGCATGCTGCTGGGGCGCGAAGCCATGAGCGGCAGAATGGTGGTGGACCCTTCGGACAGTTTTGTTCTTGGTGATATTAGCGAAGAGCAGCTCGACACCTGGTATGGCCATACCGCCAAAGAGAAAAAGGGCCTGAAAATCGGTTTGCTCGCCAGTGATTCGGAATTATACAGCAACCAGCGGCTGCTGGAGGCCGGAGAAGAGCGTGGGCATGAAATGGAGTTTCTGAATATCCGCCAGTGCTATATGAAAGTGGATGATGAAACACCGGAGGTCCATTACCGCGGCGGTGCCGTGATCAAGGACCTTGATGCAGTGATTACCCGTATACGCCCCAGCGCGACCTTTTACGGCTGTGCGCTGGCAAGGCAGTTCGAGAGCATGGGGGTATATACGGTTAATTCCTCCGAGGCCATTGCCCAGTCCCGTGACAAGCTTTATTCGTTACAGCTTATGCTCAACAGCGGCATCAGCATCCCCACCACCGGGTTTGCCAGTTCGCCTATGGATACCGGTGATCTTATTGATATGGTGGGCGGCGCGCCGCTGATCGTGAAGCTGTTGGAAGGCACCCAGGGCCGGGGCGTGGTATTGGCAGAAACCCGTAAAGCGGCTGAAAGTGTGATTAATGCATTCAAGTCACTGAAAGCCAATCTGCTGGTGCAGGAATTTATCAAGGAAGCCAACGGCAAGGACCTGCGTTGTTTCGTGATTGACGGTAAGGTGGTGGCTTCTATTGAGCGTACCGCAGCACCAGGTGAATTCCGCGCCAACATCCATCAGGGTGGCAGCGCGTCAGTGATTAAAGTGACAGCAGAAGAGCGCAAGCTGGCCACCAAGGCCGCCAAAGCCCTGGGATTGAAAGTGGCAGGGGTGGATATTATCCGCTCCAGTAAAGGCCCCCTGTTGCTGGAAGTGAATTCATCCCCCGGTCTGGAGGGCATTGAAGCCGCCACCGGCAAGGATGTGGCCGGGATGATCCTGGCGTCCATCGAAAACAAGCTGGGCTGGAAGCGCAGTCTCAGCAAGCCCATTACGGATTAGTCTGGGCCGGCGGTGCTGCCTGTCACCGGCCGGATGGCAGGCAGAACGCCGGTTCTTTCCCGGTAAAGCCGGCATACACCTGGCGGAACAGGCTGCAGCGATCGCTGTCAGCACTGGCGCTGGCAGCGTTAATACGTTTTTCCTTGAACGCCCGGTTCAGTGCCACCACCAGATCCACAACAGTAATCGCCTCATAGTCTTCGTAGCGGTGACCATCCTGGTGACGGGTGATCCCGGCACGGGAGGCCAGTTGCGATCTTGCGTTATCTCTCATGGCTTCGAAGGCTTCTTCGCGGTCGGCCATGGTGATGTAGTGGCGATAATCCCCGGTACTGGCCTGAATAGCATCAACGGAGGGTAACCGGTCACCATTGCTGTTGATAAAGGCCTGGTTATCAATAATGCGCTGGCCAAGGGAAGGGTGATTCATAAAACGCCAGTCAGTATTTTCTTCATCAGGCTGAAACAGCCAGAGCACAGCTTCAAATGCCTCGTTCAGGGCCAGCGGATGATAACCACTGGCAAACAGGTTCAGAATGGCTGCTTCGTCTGCCTGGCATTCTGCATAACGGGCAAAAGCAGTATGCTGAAAGGCCAGCCAGGGATCCAGGGACCACAGGGATTGCACGCCAGGCAAACCGCCGATGCCACCTTCGATAGTGTCGGGAACCGGTGGCAGACTATCGGCATCCGGGTAGGTTGCCAGGTACCATTCCGGATTGATCGTCACAAAGTCGTCATAAACCGTTTTGTGTTTATCGTTACAGGCGCTGGCCGGGCC
>JAWVYU010000058.1:0-18199 GCA_033722575.1 Ketobacteraceae bacterium
TGTAGGCCGCTTTATTGATGCCATGAGTTCGGCCAGTATCGCCCACTTTTTCAAAAAGCCCACCGGCCTTATGGAACTGGGTATGCTGAGCCGGAAAATTGTGGATACCAGTTATGTGGCGGTAAAAAAAGGCACAGCAGCAGCGGTGCGTTCACTGGTTAAAAACATGAATGGCGACGACGTGGTTTTCTTTCTGGAAGATACCCGCCAGAAAATAGTCAAACTGAACTGACAGGTGTGGCAACATTTTCAGGCAACAGTAGTTGCCTTTGAATGATCAGGGGTCATGAATTCGTTCATCAAACGGAACACCTCAGGTTGGTTTTCCATAAAACAAACATGGCCGGTGTGCTCCAGGCGGATATTGCGGAGATCCTGAAAATGATGGTTGAGGGATGCCGCCAACTCTGCGCTTGAGTAGGGATCATGATCGCCGTGCACGGCCAGCACCGGGCACCGCACTCTTTGCATGTGGGTCATGACGGTGGAAATACCGGGAATGAATTCCCGGGCCACTTTCATGAAACGCTCACGGTTTTCCACATGGACCCGATAGTTGTGCTGCTGATAGCTTTTGGGAAGGGGCGGCGTTTTATAAAAAACCTTGTGAAAGTAACGTTCGTAGTCTTCCAAGGAACGAATATCGATATCCTTCATAAAATCCCGGATCACCGGGTTATCCTGCAGATTGCCCGGCCGGACAACGTCGGGAAGGCTCAGCAATGTCATTCGGGCAACCTTTTCCGGTCGGGTGGACGCATAAAAGATTGCCAGGCAGCAGGCGGTGGAGTGGGCCACCAGATTTACCCGCGGGGCATCAACAGCTTTCAGAAAATCGTCCAGCCAACGGGCCAGCTGGTTGATGCTGTGCCGTTTGTTGTTGAAATACTGAAACATGCACAGACCGGGAAGATTGGGTGTGATCCGGCGATAATCCGAAAAGCCCTGCATGAAGCTCCGCCACAGGGTGATACTGGTGCCAATGCCATGCAACAGCAGCATGACCTCGCCATTTCCCTGCTCGTAATATTTCCACGGCTGTCCATCAATCATGACGGTGCGCACCCGCCCCCGCATGTAGCTGCTGAGATGGCGGGTGATAACCTGAATCTTCTGTTCCATTGCTGAACCTGTGGCTGAACCTGTTTGGGTCTCAGAGAGCCCGGATAGCGATTGACCTGCAAAACATCATACCACGTCAAGATAGGCCAGACAGCCGGACGCCTCCATGATTTGTACCAGTTCGTTATGTTGTTTGTAGTTCTGGTAACGGTCACGCAGGGTCTGTAATGATTTTTTATGGTATTTCTGCGGCTGCTGGCTGAATGCTTTCCCTTTCAGCTGTACGCTGAAGCTGTCGGCGTTTTCTTCAATAGCGCGGGCATTGGCATCGGACCAGGGCAGGAACAGCTCGGCCACCTGTTCCTTCAGCAGCGGGAACAGGGTATCAGACAGTTGCGTCCAGGTATCGAAACTGCCTTTGGCAGAAGGGTCCAGCATGCGTTCTATCCAGGCTGTGACGGATGGGAACTGTTCCTTGATGAGGGTGCCCGGCGTGGGGTCGGAATAGCATTCGTACAGCTGACCGAACAGGCCGAAGTCTGCCAGACTGGGCCTGTGCCCCAGAAGGTAAGGGCGGGTCACCAGGTGGGATTCCAGAATCTCCAGCAGCGCCTTGTACTGGGCTTCGATGAAGGGGGCGGTATCATCCGACGAGCCCACAAACCAGACGCGGCCCACCATGCGCTCCCGGATCATTGTTGCGGCCCCTTCCAGGCTGGCATCATCGGCGCTGTCACCCAGCTGTTCCCGGGCGAGCCGGGAAGCTGCCGACAGCTGATCCACTTCACGGCGCCAGCGATAATGGAACATGGCTTTATTACACCATTCGTCGGCGTACTCCTCAATCAGAAAACTGATAAAGGCAAGGACCGGATCGTCGGGAACGACGCTGTTTTCCGTGAAGGACTTTTCCAGTGTCTCGATAATCGGCGTGGAATCCTGCAGTGACTCACCTTCAGGTGTCACCACCAGCGGAACCAGCGGTAACTTTGCGTATTTCTGGAATTCCGGTAACTGTGCCATGCTGCGCACAATCCATTCATGAGGAATTTGCTTGTAGCGAAGATAGGAGCGAACCTTGACGGAGTAGGGTGATAGCTCGTAACCGAAAAGCCGGTATTGGTTTGTCATTATTATTCCCTCTGTGCTGTCTTTAAGGGAATATTTCAAATCCAGCCGGCGATTGCAATGACGTAAACCATCAGCATGACTGATGCTGAGGTTAATGATGGTTAATGGCTACTGTAACCGCATGTTCTTTGAAAACCCGGCTTTCAGGAATTCCATCTGGTCCGCAAGAATATTGTGATTCGCCAGTGCCAGGTATTCCATTTTATTGGGTTTGAAAGGTACCGCCAGCAGCGGCATGTTGGCCTCTTCCGGTGTTCGGTTGCCTTTACGCTGATTGCAGCGCCGGCAGGCGGTGACCAGATTGGTCCATTTTTCACTGCCTTCACGGGAGCGGGGAATCACGTGGTCGCGGGTGAGGGATTCATAAGGATAGCTTTCACCGCAGTACAGGCAGATGTTGCGGTCGCGCCGGAACAGCAAGCGGTTACTGACCGTGGGAACCTGCTGGACAGACTGGTGAAACGAAGAGCCATCGGTGGCGATGATCGTGGGAATGTCGATCACTGTCTGCAGGCCGGTGGCACTGAAACCTCCCCGGATGGGGATGGTTTCCTCACCCATGGACCATACCACCTGGCCTTTCACCATCAGGGTTACCGCTTCCTCCCGGCTTAACCAGGTCAGCGGAATACCGGCCTTGTTGAGCCGGAGAATACGAGAGTGGGCTACCATTGCTCATACCTTTCCTGTTGAACTGATATGTCAATGGCCGGGATTATGGGGGTCTCCCAAACAGCAATACCGGCCCCTTACACGCGAACGCTTGTGGCATTGGCGTGGGATGTCTTTAAGCTTGAACCAAAACGAAAAAAATTGCCAGATTTTCAGTGGTTTAATGAACGCTAGCCGACTTTGGTTAAGGAAATATTGCAGCAGATATCACAAAAACGGCCTTAGTGGCTTTGGCGTATCACCGGAAACTGCGAAGTTTCAGCCCTTCCAGCAGTGCCGGGAGTATCTCGCCGCTTTTCCCGATAAGCTCCTCGTCGGCCAGATAACTGGCTTCACTGGGATGTGTATTGATCACAATGATGGCTGCGCCCGATTGCCTGGCGATCTGGATCAATCCTGCGGCAGGGTACACGGTGGCGCTGGTGCCCACCACCAGCAGGGTGTCGACATTGCGACACAGGGCTTCTGATGCCTGCCAGGCATCTTGCGGTAACGCTTCGCCAAACCACACCACGGAGGGGCGCATTGCTCCTGTGGAGCAGGCGGGGCAGGGGCGGTAGGCCGGGGCGGAGCCCAGCGCCACCGCTTCGCTGTGATAACAGTGGCCGCAATGGTCGCGGGTGACCGTGCCATGGAGGTGGTAGACGTGGTTATCCGGCACCCCGGCCCGCTCCAGCAGGTCATCCACGTTCTGGGTGATCTGGATCAGATCCGGTTGCTCCGCCAGTGCCCGGTGACCGGCATTGGGCTGAACCCCCGCCAGCTGCCCGCGCCGCCAGTTGTACCACTCAATGACCCGTTCCGGGTTGGCGGCAAAGCCCTCCGGGGAGGCAAGCTCCATGGGGTTGAACTGTTTCCAGAGGGCGTGGGTTTCACTGTCACGGAAGGTGGCCACGCCGGATTCAGCACTCAGGCCTGCACCGGAAAAACAGGCAATACGCCCTGAGCTTTGCAGAATGTTTCGGGCGTTTTGAAGTTGCTCTGAATGCGTCTCTGATGTTTCCGGCATAACCTCGCTCAGCAGTCACGGTATCAGGGGTTTACCATATACTCTGAGAGCCGAGCGTAACGCGTTTTCCAGTCCTGTACCAGTGCCAGGTTATTCTGTTGCCAGGGGTGGAAATCCGCTTTGTAGTATTCAAGGTAATCAGGAATGATTTTGCGGAAAAAGCCCTGGGTGCCGAACATAAAGTTCAGAAACTTGAGAAACTTGATGGGGCGAATGGGAAAGCCATCCCTGTAAAGAAAATACATCTGGTAGGCGAGGATGTTGCCGATAAACGCCATAGTGACGCGTAACATGACGTTGCGGCGGATTGCCACGTCACCGCAGACTTCCTGATACACATCATAGGCCACCGCCTTGTGCTCGGTTTCCTCGATAGCGTGCCAGCGAATCAGGTTTTCAAATTCAGGCAACATGCCGTCAGCCAGGCTTTCATCCAGCAGCGCACGATTGGCCAGAATTGCAGTAAAATGTTCGAGGGCAATGGTAATGGCTAGCTGGTGCTCGGGCTCCAGGTTTTTCCTGGCTTCTCTCAGGCCGCGCTTTAATGTGCGTTCAACCATGGACATTGGCGTTCCGGTATCTTCAACCAGTTTGTTGAACATCTCGTGCTGTTTGCCGTGATGCGCTTCCTGGCCTATAAAGCCACGAATGTCTTTTAACAGGCTCTGATCTTTTATCTGATCCTGGTAATGGCGAACGCTGTCGATAAAGAAACGTTCGCCTTCCGGAAACGCCGCAGACAGCGCGTTGGCAAAGTGAGTCAGGTAGGGATTGTCATCGAACCAGTACTTTGGAATCTTTTCAGGAAAACGGAAATCCATGTGGCGGGGTCTGACCTTGACCGCACTTTTCACATGACCGCGTGCTTTTGACAGACTAGATTCGTAGCTACCCATGCTTAGCTCCATTCTCTTTGATTGCTGGTCATATTTTTATCTATTCACTATGGAACCATACTTTGTACTTGAGTAGGTGAGTTGGTGTCAAAAATCGGTCATTTGGGGCCAAAGGCCCGGAGCCGGTAAAGAGGCTGGCCGCTCAGAGCGTATTTCTTCTCAAAGGGTGTCAGAAAGGTATCCGGCCCTGGTAAAAAAGGCATGGGGCCCTGCAGGACAGTCTCGCTGATACCGGGGACTGCCAGCGCCAGTGCGAACTCATCCACATAGGTTTTCCAGTTGCTGCGCAGTTCCAGGGTCGTGCTGATACGAATCAGGTCCGGGAACACCGGGTGCCCGTGCCAGCGCCGCAACAGGTGTTTTTTCTTGGGCCAGGGATTGGGGTAAAGAATGAAATGTTTTGCTACTGGTAGCGATTCTGCGGCAGCCAGGCGCCAGCAATCCACCAGGTCTGCGCGCACCAGGCAGAGGTTGCCCCGGCTGAGCCATCCACTATCCGCGCCATGTTTACCCGCGCCGCCTTTACTTAAACGATGGAGAGACTGATCGATCCCGACCACCAGATGATCCTGATGCTGCTCAGCGAGCTGATGGGCGCTGAACCCCGTGCCGCAGCCGGAATCCAGTATCAGGGGGGGGCACCGCTGCGACTGCCAGTAGTCAAACACACGGTGGAAAGCATCCCGGTTGTAGGGCTGCACCGGCCGCTGATAGGGATGTTTCAGATGTTTGCTGACGGTCTCTGACAGCCCGGGGTGAATGGGCTCAGTCTGTCCGGAAACCGACCGTGAACAATATTCCATGCAACCGGATTATCGGGAAACAGGCTTCAGTTCAATGGTGACGCGCTGGTTTGCGGCGGCTACCTTGTTCCATTCGGAAGCCAGCAGATCCGGTTCCTGTTCGGGATATTCTTTTACAGGCTCCTGATTGCCCCGGGTGTCCATTTCAATGCGGATGGCATCACCAAACTGCAATTCAAAGGCCGCCAGAAAATGGTTGAATCCCATGGTCTGTTCCATACCCAGGGTTTCTGCTTCGCCCTGGGGCAGACTGCGGATGGAGCAGGTGGCCACCAGCTGATCTTCCTCTGGCAGTATGGGGGCACCGGCGCTGTTACTGGTAAAACAGAAATCCCCCAGGTGACTGGTCAGGGATATGACGCCCTCAAAACCTGCCGCCTGCAGACGGTTGCCAATCACGCCCAGTTTTTCCGCCAGTTGATCGTTATAGGGCTTTGCGTTCCAGGGAAACTGGTTATCGCGATTCAGCGCCCACTCAAAGTTGGCCAGCCATTCGTTATTCTGCAATTGCTGGTCGTAAATGATGTCCTGCAGTTCCTGTTCGAGTTCGCTCTGGGTAATCTCTGCTTTGGCATCTTCCGTCTTGATGGCGTCTTTCAGCTGCACCACTTCACGGGTGAGACTGTTGAGCTCCTGGGATTTCTGCAGATTACTGGTAATCATCCAAAGAAAAGCCAGCACCAGTACCGTAATGATCAGGGCCCGGGTACTGCCACTGAACCGCTGCCAGGGGCCGCGAGGCTGTGAAGCAATATTGAGAAGATGATCGAGTCGTTCGGAGACTGTGGACAGGCGCTCGTCAAACTGTTCGATCAGGCCAGCCATGCGTTCCTGGCCCTGTTCAGCCAGCGCGGTTTTGTGTTCTTCCAGCAAACGCCGGAACTGATTGGTGAAGTTTTTATTCTCAATGGATTTTTCAGCCGCTTTGGCGACCTGCTGAATGTCCTCGCCCAGGTCGCTGGCGGTTATGATCCGCGCGGCCAGCCCTTCGCCATCATCGTTGGCGGCTTTCTGTTTGTCGGCCAGGTGGGGCAGCAGGCGCTGCTTTTCCAGTACCGCTTTCAGCTGATCGGGCTTGAGCTGTTTGGGCAGTACGTCCACCGCACCCAGCTGACGGGCCTGGTTCATGTAAACCTCGCCTTCCTTGGAGGTGTACATCATGATGGGGATAGGGGAGGTGCGGGGATCGTTCTTGATGGCGCGCAGGGCCTGAAAGCCATCCATGCCCGGCATGGTATGGTCCATAAAGATCATGTCCGGCGCCTTGCCGCACAAATAGCCCAATGCTTCCTCGCCGGATTCCACAGCATCTACGTCAATACCCTGCTCCTTCAGCATTTTGCTGAGGACATAGCGGGCCATGCGGGAATCATCTACCACCAACGCGAGCATTTACTAAATCCCAGTGTTCTTGGCTTGCAGCATTATTCTTGCTTGTTATGCCTAGTTGTTGTTCGGATATTTGTTAAGGGTGGCATAAGCGGCCGGTTGATGCCACATCTTTATGTTTGGTTTTTGTGACAGGAAAGGAAGTATACCAGATACCCTAAGTTGCCGTTAACAGAGGGATTATTGAGAGTTGTGCGCCAGTGCACAAACCGGTGCTGAGCGTCGCTGTGGCGAAGGTCAGTGGTCTATGAATTCAACGCTGGCAAAGCCCCGTTCCAGCAGGTGGGGTTTGAGGTGGTGGGCGCTGTCGTTGTCTCTGGTAAAGATAAAACAGTCAGCACTGGTGTGATGAGCCTGGAGCCTGTCCGGCAGGGTTTTCAGGATATAGTCGGTGCGTCGGGCAATGGCCTGACCGCTGTCGATGAGCGTGACCCGGTCACCCAGCAACTGGTTAAGTTCCTGTCGCAGAAAGGGAAAGTGGGTACAGCCCAGGACGATGGTATCCAGCGCCGGTTCCTCAAGGAAGGGTGCAATCACCCGCCGTATGGCTGCGCGATCCACGGCCAGACCCCGCAACTTGTTTTCTGCCTGATCCACCAGTTCATGACTGCCCACCCGGATCACCCGGCAGTGGCTTGCGAAGTCCTGAATTAATCTATCGGTATAAGCCCTTCGTACTGTGCCGGGGGTGGCCAGCAAGCCAATGACCCGACTCTGGCTGTATTGGGCCGCCGGCTTGATGGCAGGCACTACCCCGATTACCGGAATCCGGGTCAATTCACGCAAATGATCCAGCACCAGGGTGCTGGCAGAATTACAGGCGATCACAATGGCTTCGGGCTGGAAGCGTTCAATCAGTCGGGGAAACAGCCGGGCAATACGTTCTATCAGCGCCTGCTCCGACAGGGTGCCATAGGGGTAGATGCGATTATCTGCCACATAGGTAACAGCTGTGTCCGGAACCAGTTGTTTGATCTCGTCATTAATGGACAGACCGCCGATGCCGGAGTCAAAAATCAGAATACGATGTGGCGGGTTGTCTTTCATGGCGGAAATTATAACGGAAACTGCCTGCCATGCCCGGAGTTTCTGTGCGCGCGGGCAGGCGTTGTTATCAGGGTTTTGCTTAACCGGGTCATGAAACCTGCTCCCAGAATTGCTGACAGCTGACTTGCAGCTGCTGTGGCGAATCAATGATTTCATAGTGCCAGTGGCCGGGCAGATGCTGCTGGTACCGGGATTGGCGAAAGCGCTTATCCAGCAGAAGCACAATACCGGCGTCCTGTTCTGTGCGCTGAATCCGCCCCGCGGTCTGGATGATGCGGTTCAGCCCCGGAAACAGAAAGGCATAGTCGAAACCCGTGTGTGCCGGGGGCAGATCCGAGATGTTTTCAAAATATGCCTGCAGGCGTTTCTGTTCCCGGGTGGGGCCCGGCATGCCGTTGCCCAGAATCACAATGCCCTTGAGGGTACCCGGTGGCCATTCCACCCCTTCAGCAAAACTGCCGCCGAGCACCACAAACGCAATACCCAGGGTCATCTGTGCCAGGTTTTCGCCTTCCTTCAGTGACGACTGAAACACCACGGGTATATCCCAGGCTGCGGCTTCCAGTTCGTCTTCCAGCAGGCCAAGGATTTCATAGGAGGGCGCACATACCAGGTACAGGCCCGGCTGCTGCCGGTAAAGCGTCAGAATGTAGTTCAGCGCCTCCGGCAGAGCCGCCCGGCGGTGCTGGTAACCCATGGCCAGGGGGCCAAGCAGAATACGCAGCCTCTCCCGGGGAAAGGGCGACGGCAACACCAGATGTTGCGCATCCCGGCACAGCTGTGTCTGAAAATAGGCTGCCGGTAACAGGCTGCCGGAAAAAAACACCCGGGAGCGACAACGTCGGCTGAGATCTTCAATCACCACAGCGGGGTTGTTGCAGCATAACGCCAGCGCGCCCCGCTTCTTTTTCAGGGAAAAAGGCTGACCCTGCTGTTCACCCAGCCCGGATTCACAGTAGCCGGCAAGGCGCAGCCACTGATTCAGCTGGATTTTCAGGTCCATTACCGCATCGGCGGTGAAAAGTTCCACCTGGTGTTCCGAAGGCGTTTCCAGGGCATCCCGGGTCTGTTGAATACGGTCAATGAGCCTGGTGGGATAATCCTGGGGATCGCTTGCTAGACTGCGCACCGCTTTCTCAAGAGCGGCCACGGCTCTGGCGGCGGGATGTTTCTGCTGTTTCAGGGCCTGCTGTGCCCCGTCCAGCAGTTCTGCTGTCAGGTTGGCACTGAAGTTATCGCGACTGCGATTAGGCAGGTTATGAGCCTCATCCACCATCAGATTGATGCGTTTCTGGTGGCGTTCCAGGTAGTTCTGGTTCCGCACAGTGAAGCCAAACACATAATTGAAATCAGCAATCACAATATCGGTCCAGGGTAACAGTTCCTGGGCCAGGTGGTGGGGGCAAACACGGTGCTCACGGGCAACGCTCAGCAGTTGCTCCTGGTCCACCAGGGATTGTGCAAACAATGCCGATAACGCAGCAGGTTTGCGGTCATGGAATCCCTGCTCCCAGTCGCAGGGGGTGTCCAGGGCTTCGTCGTGGCCGGAATCCCGACGGCAAAAACAGATACGTTGCTGGCTGCACAGATTCAGACATTTAAGATCACGGCCCTGTTGCTGTATCTGTGATACCGCCTGCAACGCCGCCTGCTGGCCGGAATGCTTGGCGGTGAGATACCAGATCTGCTCGCCGAAGTCTTCTGCCAGTGCCTTCAGGCAACCAAAGAGGGTGCTCACGGATTTGCCGATGCCGGTGGCGGCATGCACCAGTAAGGATCCTGAATGTCTGGCCTGATGATAGCAGGCCCCGGCCAATGCTTTCTGACCCGCACGATAAGCATTGAAAGGGAAGTCCAGTTGTGAGAGGAATGCCTGGCGGGCGCAGCGGTGCAAATGAACCAGGTCGAGCCATTGGCCAAAAAGGCTGAGGGTGTGATCCAGAAAATTCAGCAATGATCCCGGAGTTTCAGTCTGGGATTTCTGATAGCTGGTTTCCCGTGACAGATGCCAGTAAGTCACGATTATTTGAATATGGCTGGAGTCTTCAGGTGCGCGGTGTTCCCGCAAATGCAATGCGGCATAGAGCCGGGCCTGGGCCAGGTGAACTTGGTACTGATCCGGAGGGAGTTCACTCTCCTGATAATAGGTGGTTTTGATTTCCTCGATCACCGCTGCGTTACCGGTATGCCACAGGGAATCGATGCGCCCCCTGATTCTCAGCTGATAGGGTAAACTGTCTGCAAGCCGCATGAGGTCAGTGGCCACCGGTACTTCCGACTGGTAGCCGGGATTCTGTTCATTGCGTTTGTTTTGCAGAAAACGGTGAACAGCCTGCCCCTGCTTTGCGGTGGGCCGGGCGGCCTGATCGGAGAAGCGGTAATCCCCCCGGCGCCAGCAAAACTCGGCGATATCACGAACGGCAAAACTGTACTGGTGAGTGGCAGCTGTGGAGGTGGTCATGTGGCAAGCCATTCCACGTGAATCACGCCTGCTGGTATGCCGTGTTCTGCAAAAAAGGTCAGCCAGCGTTTCTGGTTTTTTTGCAGGGTATCCGTAGGGCCCTTTACCTCCCACAGGTGATAGCCGTTATCGGTTAACAGGATCAGATCGGGGAACCCGTTGCGGTATACGCCCGGGTGCTCGAGCATTTTTCTGAAAACCTGCTTCAGGTGAGCGGCAGGGATATGTGCAGTCAGCCGTTCCACCAGGGCCTGATCGAACACCTGCCAGTTGACAAAATAATTGGCGATCCCCTGTTTTTCCTGCAGGTGCTGCAGCAGCACAGGCTGCCATTGGTCATCACTGTTCAGCAAGGCAAGGCGCTCGTCAACAGCCTGCTGCCGGCCGGAATAAAAATGCTCACTCCACAGATCCTTGGGCCCCAGCTGGTAGGGGTTGAAGAAGGCGTCTGGCCGCGGGCTGAAAATAATATCCCAGAAAAAGAGCCCGAACAGGCCACAAAACAGCTGGTTTTCCAGGGCCAGACAATTGCCTTCCTGTTGGGAAAGGTGGTGTGCCACCTGAATCTCGATCAGCTGATCACTCCGGTTCAGCCTGAGCTGGCGGGCAGTAATCCTGTCGTCAGCTGGCAGGTTTTCGGTAACATCCGCGGCGATAGCCAGTTGCTTCTGAATCTTTTTTTTCAGTGCCTGCAGGCTTTGTGGCTCGTCGGGGTGGGCGGGGGTGGACTCCACTGTCTGTATTAACTGCAGGGCTGCGCCGGAGGCGCCCTGCTTTTCCAGGATTCTTGCCTGGCGTTCTCTGGAAGGCGGATACCGGGAATGCCGGTAGGCGGCCAGTGCCTGTTCTGGTGACAGGCGCTCCAGTTGACGGGCCATGCGGGTGATCATGCGCGCCGCCTTGTCAGCGATATAGGTATCCCTGTCGCCAGCCTGCGCTTTGATATCAATAACCTCCGTGAGCTTGTGGTTCAGGATATCGGCACCGGCAGTTTCACCGTGCTCATCCCACCATTGCAGCACATCGGTGAGCTGTTCCAGCCAGCATAAGCGGTCCCTGCTCTGAAAAAAGCGATGGGCATGATCAATGGGGTAGTCCTCATAGCGCACAATGCCCAGCTGGGTGGTGATAAATTCGGAAAAGTCCTGCCGTGAATTGCCAAAGAAAAGGAGCTTGAGCCGGCGTACGGTCATGTCCTGTAAACGCACTACCCAGTGGATTATGTCCAGCAACAGGCTGTGAAGCTGATCGGGCTCAGTGGTTTCCAGCAGCCTCTGAATGAGGGTTTCCTTGCGTTGCGGCCCGCGGGGCATACCTGCTTCCCCTGCCAGCTGCGCCAGCTCCGGCTTGCGCAGTAAATTCAGCAGCAGGGGCAATTCCGTCGTACTATCAAGGGCCACCAGGCCGTCTGCGGCCAGCGCCTGCAGCGTACCGGACAGGTCCGGCACATCCGGATAGTGCAGCTTGTCCTGACGGAATACAGGGCCCTTGCGCATTAACAGACGCACATACAGGCTCTGGGCTTCCCGACTGGCGCCCTGAAAACACTGGACGAAGCGCAGGTCGGTGTTGTCCAGTAAATCCGGATAAATATGGGTGACGTAGTCGAGCAGAGTCAGGAAGTTATCCAGATGGTAGCCTTGCGGCAGTTCGGGGAGTGTGACAGGGGGCAGCACCACTGTAGGATCCGGGTTAGTCATGAATCAGCGCTTTTTGATGTTCTCCACGCGGGTCAGGGAAAAGTGAGTGAGCAGGGGGCCAATCAGTTCAAATACCACGGTGGCGGTAATGGCCACCGGCAACACGGTGTCGCGGGTGTCGGGGTGCGCGGCGGTAGCCACCAGCGCCATACCCATGGCAATCCCGGCCTGGGGCAACAGTGCCAGTCCCAGCCAGGGACGTTCCCGCTGCTGGATAAATTTCAGTGGCACCAGGAAGCCGCCAGCAAGCCTGCCCCCGATACGCAGCAGCACAAAGGCCACGCCCAGCATACCGATTTCCACGATGTTGCCAAGCTCAAGCGTTGCACCCGCCAACACAAAAAAGAGTACCAGAAACGGCTGCTCGATGTACTCAATTTCATGGAGATGTTCATAGGTTTTGTCGGCCCGGTTCACCACCACGATACCCATGATCATGGCCGCCAGCAGAAAGGACACGTCCAGGGTCATGGCCAGGCCGCCGCATAGAAAAATAAAACCCAGGGATTCCACAATCACCGGGTGGCCCCTGGGGGTTTTGTCCAGCAGAAAAGCGGTGAGACCACCCATGCCGAGGCCCAGAACAGCGGAGCCGCCGATTTCCCACACCAGATGCACCAGGTGCTGATATCCGGCAGAGCCGTCGTCATGCAGCACTCCCAGGGCTGCCAGCATAAAACTGAAGGCGAACAGGCCCAGGATATCGTCCATGGCCACAATGCCTTCCAGGGTCAGCCCGAAGTGCCCACGGTGTCGGCGTTCACGGAGCACATCCAGGGTAGCGGCCGGGTCGGTTGCGGCGGCTACAGCCGCCAGTATCAGGGCAATGTCCACTGAAAATCCCAGTAGCAGTAAACCTGATGCCACCGTGACACAGGTTATGGTTGTGATCACAAAAGCCGCAACGATCACACCCCGGGCATAGCGGGACAGGTAATTTTTGGTTAATCTTGCACCCAGCAAATAGCCAATGATCAGCAGCGTGACGTCAGTGATAATCGGAAACCAGTCTCGTTCCGCGCCATTGATCAGGTTCAGGCCATGGGGCCCCAGCGCCACGCCGGTGAGAATCAGCAATGTCACGCGAGGTATATTCAGCCGTCTGGCGATGTGGCTGACCACCAGGCTGAGCAAGAAGATGGCCCCGAAAAATGTGAGAATGCGGCTGGCTTCTTCCATAGGTCCCTGTGTAAATTACAGCTGGCTGTTTAAAGCCATTATATTTTGTCAGTGAATAGAAACAAAAGGTATCGTTTGCCATGACCCAGATGCTTGACCTGAAGGCCATTGAGGACGCCAGTGTCTCAACAGATCCCTATCCTTACTTTGTCGTGGATCAGTCAATCAGCAGTGAAGAGGTTTCCGCGGTGCTCAGGGACTTCCCTGTGATTGACAAGGGCGGCAGTTTCCCGCTGGATCAGCTGGAATGCGGGCCTCACATGGATGCACTGGTGAAGGAACTGGACAGTGAGGCCTTTCGGGGCCTGATAGAGAAGAAGCTGGATATCGACCTGAGCGGCCGCCCCATGACCGTGACCGCCAGAGGCTATTCCCGGGCGAAAGATGGCCGGATCCATACGGATTCCAAATCAAAACTGATTACTGTGCTGATCTATCTGAATGAATCCTGGGAGTCGTCTGAGGGTCGCTTGCGGGTGTTGAAAAACGGCGAGGACATGGACGATTACGTCAGTGAGATACCGCCCACTGCGGGTAAGCTGTTTGCTTTCAAGGTGACTCCCAATTGCTGGCACGGTTACCCCCCCTACGAAGGGCGCCGCCAGTCCATTCAGGTGAACTTTGTGGCGGATGAGAAAGCGTTCAACAAGCATCAGTCCCGCCATGGTCTGACGGCGAAACTCAAATCCCTGCTGGGGGGCAAATAAGCCCCCGGCAGGGCAGGCGACATGCCTCAGAGGGTCTCAATGGTGCCGGACAGATGGGGTTTCTCCCCGTTTTTGTCCTTCACCATAAAGTTCATGCCGTTTTCCAGTTCGTCATACTCAAAAATCACGTTATTGGGCAGGAAAATCGGTAACTTGAACTGCACTGATACCTTGAAAGAGGCTTTTGGCAGTTTTGATTCAAGGCTGGCCAGGCTGTGGGCCTTGGTCCACATACCGTGGGCAATGGCCCTGGGGAAGCCAAAAGCTTTCGCGGTGAGCGCGTGGAGATGTATCGGATTACGATCGCCCGATACCTTGGCGTAGCGACGGCCGATGTTCTCCGGTACAGGCCAGCTTTCCTGACAGCTCATCTGCGGCAGTGGCTGCGGTTTTTTCCTGTCTTCCTCAATATCGGTTTTGCAGCGATACAGCATGGTGCTCACGCTTTCCCACACCAGCTGGCTGCCCACGTGAGCATAAGTGGTAATATCAAACTCCTTGCCCTTGGCTGTGGTGCGGGGCTCTCCCAGCACACATTCCAGATCCAGGGGCTCCAGGTTGCCGATGGCACGGTATTGGGTGATTTCATTCTTTACGTGCACCAGACCCAGCAGGGGAAACGGGAACGAATCCGACACAAGCAACTCCATGTGCAGTGGAAACGCCAGAATATGGGGGTAGGTTGATGGCATGGAACCGCTCTTGGGGAACCCGCATACCTCGCGGTACTGGGCCAGGCTTTTGCCGTTGGCCACCACCTGATTCAGCACTACCGAGAGTTTCGGAATGGACTGATCGCTGTTTCCGCTTTTACGGCCGGTGACCGCCCGGGCGTACAGGCTCAGGGTGGAGGGGGCATTATCAAGCTCTATCGTGGTAGACATAAATACAACCTTCCGGATTGGATGTGATTTGTGAGTGTGATGGCCGCAGTATAACGATTTCGGGGTGGGCTGCAATTGACGGATAACGGCGTTTGGGCTGCCAATGCTGCCAATTAGCGGGCTCTGGCGGGCGGATAGTTGAGTTATTGGTGAGGGCTGTCTATGATTGCCTCATCAGCCACCAAAAACTGGAATGGCATCAACAAGTTATCCTGAACAAATATGAGTGAACTAAAGGATGCGGGTTTTCTGATCCGCCTGGCTTACCAGGGGATGGAAAACATGGGAATCAACACGGCCGATGTGCTCAACCGCATTGGCATGTCCTATCAGCAAATACAGAAGAAAGATCTGCGTACGCCGCATTCTGCCCAGAAGTTGTTCTGGGACGCCATCACGGATGTCTCCCAGGATCCGGATATCGGCCTGCACCTGGGGGAACACCTGCCGGTATTCCGTGGCCAGGTGATTGAATACCTGTTTCTCAGCAGCCCCACTTTCGGTGAGGGTCTGCAGCGGGCCCTGGATTACCAGCGGCTCATCAGCGACGCCGTCCATGCCAGCCTGCATGTGGAAAGCGACATCGCCTATCTGGCCAACCCCGGTATCAGCTCCTCCATTCATCACCTGATCGTCTGTGTCGTGCTGGGAGTACTCAAATTCTTTGATTATATAACTGACGGTGCGTTCCAGGCTGCCCGGGTGGATCTGGATTTCCCTGAGCCGGAAAACCTTGCCGAATATGAACGGGTTTTTGGTTGCGAACTTTCCTTCGGTAACAGCGAAAACCGGATTTATTTTTCCGCAGCCACGCTGGATATTCCCTCGCTCCACGCCGAGCCGGAGCTGCTTAAACTGCACGAACAGCTGGCCAGCGAATACGTAGCCAAACTGGAAAAACAGGATTTTGTGGGCCAGGTAAACCGCATCATCGGCGAGCTGCTGGAATCCGGTAACGCCAATCTGGAAACTGTGGCGGAACGTCTTGATATCAAGCCCCGGGCACTACGCACCCGGCTGTCGGATGTGGATACCAATTTCAATCAGTTGCTGGCGGATTACCGCTGTAATCTGGCCAAAAAACTGTTGGCAAAAACAGACGAATCCATTGATGAAATTGTTTATCTCACGGGTTTTTCCGAACCCAGTACCTTCTACCGGGCGTTCAAGCGCTGGACTGATCTGACGCCTATTGAATATCGGAAGACGCGCCAGGGCAGTCGCTAGCGATGAAAATCGTGTACGAAGCCCGCGATTCCCTGGAAGGCCACATGATCGCCAACCTGCTGGAGCAGGCCGGCATTTTTGCCCGTGTTGACGGGGACTTTCTGCAGGGCGGCGTGGGTGAGCTGCAGGCATTCGGGCTGGTGAAGGTACGGGTGAATGCCGATGATTTTGACCGCGCCCGGGACATCGTGCGCCAGTGGGAAGCCACACAGGCGTCAACAGCCAACGGTGGGCTGTCAGCCAATAAACTGAACTATGTACACATCGGACTCAGCTTTATTCTGGGAATGCTGGTTGGCATGCTGATGATGGCGTCATAAAACTACATTCAATCCTCAAGGCGCGACAGTGACTAAAATTACCCTGTTAATCCCGCTGCTTTGCATGGTGTGTCTGCCTGCCCATAGCCAGTTTCCGGACGAAGACAGAAACGACGCCTACGACAGCTGCATTCTGAACTCAGTGAAAGGCCAGGTGGGCGACCGTACCCTGGCGGCGGTGCGTGATTATTGCCTGGAAACCGTCAACGCCACCAGCGGCAAAAAAGTAGCGGCGCTTGAGGAACGTTTTAAACTGGAAGAACGCACTGAATGGAACCGCTTTGCCATTATTCCTCACCGCAGAAACTATTTTCTGCCTTATACCCATACCAGCAAGATCAATCGCGAGGCGTATTCCAGCGAAGAAGGCTGGCGCGGTAATTTGCGTCACTCTGAAGCCAAGTTACAGTTAAGTTTCAAAATTCCTGTTAACAGAGAGTTTATCTTTGTACCGGGCGATGAAGTGAATATTGCGTTCACTATGAAATCCTGGTGGCAGGTGTACGCCTCTGCGATATCGCGCCCGTTCCGGGAGACCAACTACATGCCGGAAGTTTTCTACATCACCCGGCTGGATTGGCACCCTTTTGAGAGCTACACCCGGATAGCAGTGGGTCTGTCCCATGAATCCAACGGGCGCTCCGGAGAGCTGTCCAGAAGCTGGAATCGCATTTATACAGAATTCATTTTTGATAAAGAAAACTTCGCCCTGTTTTTCCGCCCGTGGTATCGCATTCCGGAGCGGGAAAAAGACGGCCCCAATGATGCTGACGGGGATGATAATCCGGATATAGAAGCCTATCTGGGGCACTTCGAGCTGGATATGGTGTATCGCGAAGAGGACCATGAATACAGTCTGATGATGCGTAATAACCTGAGAACCTCCGACAACCGCGGGGCGTTTAGATTGGGTTATTCGTTCCCGCTGTATGGACGATTGAAAGGCTTTGTCCATTACTTTCAGGGCTATGGTGAAAGCCTGATTGACTACGATATTTCCCAGCGTCGCCTGGGGGTGGGTATTCTGCTGACTGATCTGCTGTAACGCACAATAAAAAAGGCCAGATGCAATATCTGGCCTTTTTGTCAGCAGTGGTTTGTTCAGTTGGTACTGAAATCAGGCACCCAGCAGGTTTTGCCCGCAAACCCTTACCGTATTTCCATTAACTCCCGCCGACGCCGGGCTGGCGAAATAGGAGATGGTTTCTGCCACATCCACCGGCTGACCACCCTGTTTTAGGGAATTGAGCCGACGACCCACTTCACGGGTGCCCATGGGCATGGCGGCGGTCATTGCTGTTTCGATGAAACCGGGAGCAACCGCGTTGATGGTGATATCTTTCTTGCCCAGTACCGGGGCCATGGCGTCCACCATGCCGATCACACCGGCTTTGGAAGTGGCGTAGTTGCTCTGACCAAAGTTACCGGCAATACCGCTCATGGAAGACACGCATACAACCCTGCCGCCTTCGCGGAGAATGTCGCCTTCCAGCAAGGCATCGTTAATTCGTTCCTCAGCAGACAGGTTGATGTTGATGACCATGTCCCAGAAGTGATCAGGCATGCCTCCAAGGGTTTTGTCACGGGTGACACCGGCATTGTGCACCACAATGTCCACGCCCTGGTGGTTTTCTTTCAGGTGCTCTGCGATTTTGGCTGGGGCTTCCTGATCGGTAATGTCCACGGCAATATAGCTGCCACCGATATGAGAA
>JAWVYU010000059.1:0-18050 GCA_033722575.1 Ketobacteraceae bacterium
CCACGCTGGCTGCCACCGATTCCACCGACAGGTTTTCGGTATAGTTTTCCTTGATCATGGACACTGCTCGCGCAACACGCTGATCGGCAATAAGACTGGAATCGATATTCAGATTGCCAATCCAGTGTTCAAACATCTCAAACGCTTCCTCGTTGGAAGGTCTGGACTGCAAAATGTAGCCCGCGTGCTCGATAATATCTCGCTCATGCCGTATATGGCTGTACAGGTGTTTGCCGGATTCGGTCCTGGTGCGGGTTTGCATCTGGGGGATGAGGCGCGCGAAATCCGTGCCTATATCGTCGAGGAAACACTGCGCTACCTTGGATCCGCGGGTATTGATAATCACGTCCGTGCCGGCGGGAATCAGCAGGCTGCGAGATCGCATCCGCTCCTGGCTGGAGATATTCATTACTTCTAGATCATCTTCCATTGAAACCAGCAGTACCGGGGACGGTGCCGCCTTGTTCAGCACGGTTTCCACCCGCCCGATATACATTGAGCGTTTATTGGACGTGTAGAATATCGCTTTACGTTCATGGTGAGACATAACCAGCAACCTTTCTTATGATTATTATCGGCTCATGGAACTCAGCCCCAATGGCTCCCTCAAAAGTTCCGTGACCGTGGTCACAGTTTGAACGGAAACTGGGCAATGAAAATGAAGCGATTATGAAAGATTGTGCAAGCAGTGCTCTTTACGATCGGTTTGCAGGCCTTGGATGCTGTTAAAAATATTTCCCTGTATTTCAATTAGTTATAGACACTTTTTTTAGAGCAGGCCGCCATTCTGTGCAAATGGCGGCCTGTTTCCCCGCTGCTTACGAGCCGAATGTCGCATCAGCGCGCCTAATCTAAGGGTTAGTTCTACTTAGCCTCATTGGGAAATGCTGAACCAAAAGCTGGCCCTATTTCGCTGTCAGCAAAGCTGACCACTTCACTGATGTCTGCTGTCGCGGGGTCCACAGAATAAACCGTGGTGCCGGAAACCGTATAGAGCGACTTTTTATTGGAAGAAAGCCCGTAGAACACAGGCTGATCACCCAATGGCCCGACCAGTGCGGAACCGCCATCCAGGGTACTCAACACTACAAGGTCGTCGCCAGTGCCTGCGGAACTGCGTGATGCCAGGTAAAGCTCACCTTTGTGAAAGGCGAGGTCACCGGATGAACGGTACACGGTGCCCCCGTTACCAATCAGGTTAGACATACCTGAACTCACATCAATTGTGTACAGCGCGTCCCACGCCGCATATAAGGTGCCATCATTATCAAACACCAGAGAGTTCTTGGAACCTGAATCGTTATTGTGAGCCCCGATCAATGTGGCCTCGGCAGTATCCTTGTTGATGGCATAAAGTTGAGTAAAGGTGATGCCATACAGATTACCCTGGGGGTCGAAGGCAATGTCTGTCATCTGAACACCCATGTTACCCACAACCGTAACTTCTCCGGTATCCACGTTCACGTAGCCCAGATCCCCCTCGGCGTCGGATACCCAAAGACGTGTTTCCGTCTGGCCACCGCATCCGCTCAGAACCAGAGCACCGCTTATTGCAGATGAAACCGCTATTTTTCTTATGACGTCTTTCATATTGTTATTTTCCTCTAATCTTGCATTGTGCAGGCTTTCTTTAGTTGTGATTATTATCGGAAGTACCGACTATCGTGACTGGTACTCGTGTACCAACGTATACAAATTAATCTGATTAATCTTGAACCTTTTGATGAAAAATGCCCGATCAAGCAGACAATTGATGACCATAATGATGGGAAGCGTCACTTTCACTGATGGTAACTTTGCCGCCCAGCTCGGCGGCCATTGAGGCGATGGTTTTGGTGAAAATAATGTCCCCGGTCCGGTAGACCAGACGCTGGTTTACGGAAATGGTTTTCAAAATATCTTTTCTGAGAATTCTCGCCCAGCGATCTATGCGTGCTTCGATATGCGCAGGTGAGATATCTGTTTCCCTGAAGTCCAACACCACCTTCCATGCAAACTTTGGTGCGTCACGTTGAGGTACTGGCATCTTAAGACCCTCGTTGTTTCAGGAATAAACTGCTAAACCGTGACCCGGTTGTCATTTAGAATACTATCAGCGTATCAATTTCAGCGTATTGAATTTTCTTATTATGCCCAGGTTATTCCTGGTTTTTATTGGTTAACCCAGCCGTGGCAGCTGACCCCGCCCATGACCTGCCATAAAGTGCTAGGCCGAAGGTAGCAGTTTATTAGTCCGTTAGATTAGCACCGGCAAAAATTGCCCTACTTTCAGACTGAATCATAAGTTCCTTCAAGCTTTGATTGTGGGCAACTGACCATAATTGGCGCCACAGCACAACAATAAACACAAGGATACGAATCGCTGGAACGCTTGCTGCGACGTTAGACTGACGCCCTGACAACACCGGTGATTGTACGCGTAGTACACGTGGTTCAGGGGAATCCGGTATGATCACAAACCCAGGTGATGCAAAATCCGTACTTTATCTCTCAGAGAAGCGCACCATGTTTATCGGGCGCCTGGAGCCGGTATTAACACAGGCAAGTGCCGCTTCCACTCTGATCCTGTCCCTGGACAAAACCCTGCAAATCTTCGATCACTCCAATAAGCGTGTTTATGAAAGCCGAAGCTTTCTGATACCCGCCGGATCAAAAGTCACCATCAGCACCAACGACTCCCTGTTGGCGCTGTGTTTTCTGGACGCATTGGGAAAGGATCTGGCCATTCTGCGGTGCAAGATGGAAAACGAAATCCGCATCAGTGACCGGCTTTGCGTTTACAGCCAGCTGAAAAACGAATCAGACATTATTGCTGCTGCTTTCCACATTTACGAATTTATTTCGCCGGCGGAATTCGCGTTCAGCCGGCTCAGCCAGTGGATAGGAGAACCCACAAGAGATTGTGAGTATCATTATGATCCGCGTGTGGAAAAAGCCGTTGAATTTATCAAGTCCAGTATTCTGGAAAATACCCCGGTAGAGCAGATTGCCAGGAAACTGAATCTGTCTGTACCCCGCCTGAGTCAGATATTCAAGCAGGTAACTGGCGTTCCCATACGCCGCTTCAGATTATGGCACCGGATATTCATCACGGCCGTGAAGATGGCCTGGGGGATGTCGCTGACGGAAGCCTCCGTCAGCTCAGGATTTTCGGATTCGGCCCATTTTTCCCGGGTGTTCAAGGAAATCGCCGGGGTCAAGCCTTCAAAAGTCCTCAATGCCAGAAGTGATACGCTGATCCTGATGCTGCCACCCAAGTGCAAAATCCAATCCAGAAGTCCTGTCCCCGAGTACGAAAAAGAAACCTGAAGTCACTGACAGCCAGCAGCCGTCAGTACACCTCAAACAATCCAGCCGCTCCCATACCCCCGCCGATACACATGGTCACTACCACGTACTTTACGCCACGACGTTTGCCTTCCAGCAGGGCATGACCCACCATACGTGAACCGCTCATGCCGAACGGATGACCGATAGAAATGGAACCGCCGTTGACATTCAGCTTTTCATTGTCGATTTCCAGCTGATCGCGACAGTATATAACCTGGGAAGCGAAGGCCTCATTCAGCTCCCAGAGGCCGATATCATCCACTGTCAGGCCGTGGCGTTTTAACAGCGCAGGCACCGCGAAAACAGGGCCAATACCCATTTCGTCTGCTTTGCATCCGGCCACCGCCACACCACGATAGGCGCCCAGAGGCTGCAGCCCCAGCCGGCTGGCCTGTGTGCTTTCCATCAGCAGACAGGCAGAAGCACCATCCGACAGCTGGGACGCATTACCCGCAGTGATAAACCTGCCCTGCTTCACCCAGCGACCGTCTTTCCACACAGGCTCCAGTGCTGCCAGGCTTTCCAGGGTTGTGGAGGGGCGATTGCATTCGTCCTTGTCCACTATCACGTCTTCATAGGTTGTCTCGCCGGTTTCCTTGTTATACACGGCTCTGATGGCGTTCATGGGTACAATTTCGTCTCTGAACAGCCCTGATTCCTGCGCCGCTGCAGTACGCTGCTGGCTCAGCAGGGCATATTCATCCTGCGCCTCGCGGGATATCCCGTAGCGCTCGGCGACGATTTCGGCGGTTTCGATCATGGGAATATAGGCTGTGGGGTCCGCCTCAAGAACAGTTTTGGATACCGCACGATAGCTGTTCTTGTGCTTGTTCTGAACCAGCGATATGGATTCCACACCGCCGGCAACGGCCACATCGTATTCGTTACACATAATGCTCTTGGCAGCGGTGGCAATGGACATCAGCCCTGAAGAGCACTGCCTTTCGATAGCCATACCCGCGGTTGTTTCCGGCAGCCCACCGGCCAGCGCGCACAGGCGGCCAAGATTGTAGGACTGGGTACCCTGCTGGGCGGCCGCACCAAAGATACAGTCTTCCACTGTCGCCGGATCAATGCCGGCTTTGCCGACCACCGCCTTTACTACATGGCCACCCATTGCCGGGGCTTCTGTGTCGTTAAAAGAACCGCGGAAAGATTTTGCCAGACCGGTCCTGGCAGTTGAAACTATGACGGCTTCGCGCATGTATCCATCCTGTATTTTTGTTGGGTTAGCTGTTTTTATTGGCCTGTTTATGTTCACTCAGGCCTTTTTCAAATGTCTGGCTACTCTGGGTAATAGCGGGAAATGGTATCCACCACGCAGGCCGGACGCTCACTCCCCTCGATCTCCACGGTTACCCGGATCACTGCCTGAATACCGCCTTTCACCTCGCTCACATCTATCAGTTCGCCAACGCCACGGACCCTGGAGCTCACTTTTACCGGCGCGGGAAAGCGAATCTTTTCACAGCCGTAATTCACGCCCATTTTTATCCCCTGGACATCCACGATCTGGGGCAGGAACAGGTTTACCAGGGACAATGTCAGATAGCCATGGGCAATGGTGGCACCAAATGGGCCTTGTTTTGCTTTGTCCGGATCTACGTGAATCCACTGATGGTCACCGGTAGCTTCAGCAAACAGGTTAATACGTTCCTGATCTATCTCAAGCCAGTCACTCTGGCCCAGGTTTTTGCCCACGGATGCTGCCATGTCGTTTGGTGTTTTAAAAACCGTTGTCATTGGTTGCCTCCCGGTTCATGCATGCTGACTGGAACAGGAAATAATTTCGCCCGTCAGATAACTGGAATAGTCGGACGCAAGAAACATCATCACGTTAGCCACCTCCCACACTTCTGCACCGCGCCCGTAGGCCTCTTTGCCCTCAAGTTTCTGAAGCAACTCTTCCGGACAGGACTTTTTCAGCATGGGGTGCACGGCCAGGGAAGGCGAAACGGCATTGATACGCACACCGAACTCTGCTGCCTCCAACGCCGCACAGCGGGTCAGGGCCATCACGCCGGCTTTTGCTGCCGCGTAATGGCATTGTTCTTTCTGGGCACGCCAGCCCAGAACAGAGGCATTGTTAACGATTACCCCGCCCTGGCCACGGTCGCGCATCACTTTTATCATCTGACGTGTCATTCGCATCGTGCCATTCAGGGTAACATCCAGCACTTTGAACCACTCTGCGTCATCCATATCCACCAGGTTTCTGGACGTGCCCAGGCCGGCATTGTTGATGAGGATATCCACACCACCGAGCTGCTCTTCTGCAAAACTGACCAGGGCCTGCACGTCGGCTTCTTCCGCCACATTGCCTTTCATGGCGAACACATTCTGAGAACCGGTTTCCTGCTTCAGCTGGGTCACAGCCTGATCCAGCCGGCCTTCATGAATATCACTGATCACAATACCGCGACACCCTTCTTCGATGGCTTTTTTGGCGGCAGCATAACCAATACCAGCCCCTGCCGCTGCAGTAATCAGAACGGACTTGCCATCCAGTAAACGATGTCCGGGTACATAGGACGGGTTATGAATATCCAAGGTGAATTCTCCTGATAATCTTTGCTCATTATGAATCGCAGACACATCTGTAGCGAACGCTATTTTTTGCTTGTTCCTTTGGGCTCTTTCGGCATACCAAGGCCGCGCTCTGCAATTATGTTGCGCTGGATTTCGTTGGTGCCACCGTAAATGGTGTCTGAACGGGTGAACAGGTACATGGACTGCAGCCTACCCAGCTGATAATCAGCACCCTCCAGTATCTGGCTTTCCGGCCCCATCACATCCATGGCCAATTCCCCCAGGCTGCGGTGCCAGCTGGCCCAGAAAAGTTTATAGATCAGCGCCTCTTTTTGCAGGCTGCCGTCGCTGCCGCTCTGGCCGGACAGCATTCGCATGGAGTTGTAGCGCATGATTTTCAGTTCCGCATGGGCCTGGGCCAGACGCTGACGAATGGCAGGCTCCTGAGCGGCGCCATTTTCTTTGGCAACGCGGATGATTTCATTCAGTTCATTCTGGAACTGCATCTGCTGTCCCAGGGTGGACACGCCCCTCTCAAAGCCCAGCAAGCCCATGGCTACCTTCCAGCCGTCTCCCGGTTCGCCCACGATATCACCGGCATCACATTCGGCATCATCAAAAAACACTTCATTGAATTCGCTGGTGCCGGTGATCTGGGTAATAGGCCGCACTTCAATGCCCGGCTGATCCATTTTCACAAGGAAAAACCCCAGCCCCTTGTGAGCCACCGATTCCGGGTCTGTCCGGGCAATAACAAAACAGTAGTCCGCTGCATGGGCCAGGGAAGTCCACACCTTCTGGCCATTGAGAATCCACTTGCCGGCAGTAGCGTCGAAACGGGCTTTGGTTTTTACGTTGGCCAGGTCAGAGCCGGCACCAGGTTCCGAGTAGCCCTGGCACCAGAGTTCATCGCCTTTCACAATGCCGGGCAGGTATTTTTCTTTTTGCTGCGCGGATCCAAAGGCAATTAACGTGGGGCCAGTCAATCCTTCTCCGATATGACCCACACGCCCTGGCCCACCAGCACGGGCATACTCTTCGTTAAAAATGACCTGCTGCTCTATGCTGCACCCTCTGCCACCGTATGCCTTTGGCCAGCCAATGCAGGTCCAGCCACCCTGGGCCAGCTTCCTTTCCCAGGCATGGCGCTCTTCATGGAACATGTGTTCGTCGCCCGGACCGCCGCGAAACCGTATTTTTTCAAACTCCCCGCGCAGGTTGTCACTGAGCCAGTCGGCCACTTCCTCGCGGAATTTTTCGTCTTCCGGGCTAAAGCTTAACTTCATTTCTACTCCCCCACTTTAGTCCAGAAAAAGCTGCGCCAGTCGCTCCCGGTGCCAGGCGCCGTTACCAAGAAACTGTTCCGACGCCTTGGCCCTTTTAAAGTATAAATGCACATCGTATTCCCAGGTAAACCCCACCCCGCCATGCATCTGCAAGGCATCTGCCGCATTTCTGAAAAAGGCATCAGAGCAGTAGGACTTGGCAATGCTGGCGGCTTCGTCCAGTTCGTTTGCGAAGGGGTCTTGCGGATTGAACAGCGCTTCCTGGGCCACACACCCGGCATAATACACGGCGGAACGCGCCACTTCGGCCCGGGTCATCATATCAGCCGCTTTATGTTTGATAGCCTGGAAACTGGCAATGGTACGGTTGAACTGCACCCTTTCTTTGGCGTATTCCACGGCAATATCCAGTACCTGTTGTGCGCCGCCCATTTGTTCTGCTGCCAGAGCGATGGTGGCCAGGTCAAGAACCTTCGACAACAGTGGCCAGACATGGCCTTCGTTAACCATGACCGCATCCGCTGGCACTACGGCGTTATCCAGTGTTATCTCCGCCTGTTTACGGGTCTGGTCCATGCTGGGTAACCATTTCCTGGCAACGCCCGGTTGCGTTGCAGGTACAACAAACAGACTGATTCCATCGGTGCCCACGGTGTCCTTTTCTCGTGCCGCGATAATCAGCAAATCCGCGCTATGGCCATCAGGGACGTATCGCAGGCGGCCGTTAAGCACATACCCGCCCGCACCGTCGGCGACTTTTTCATAAATCACGGTGACAGCGCCTGCACTCCAGTCGCCACCTTTTCTACCCGCGGCATCCCCGGTAAAAGCCAGGGTGGCTGTGGTGCCCTCACAGATTGCCGGTAAATAACGGGTTTTCTGAGCTTCGGTACCGGCCACCAGCAGCGCATTGGTGGCCAGGCAGACCGTAGCGTAAAAAGGCGAGCAGAACAGGTAGCGGCCCATTTGTTCCAGCATGGCCACCAGCTCAACATAGCCCAACCCCATGCCGCCATAGGTTTCCGGAATGTGAATTGCCTGCCAGTAAAGATCCGTACACACGCTTTGCCACAGCGCATTATCATAACCCTGCTCTGTGGCCATGGCCTTGCGCACTGCGTCGCTGGTGGATACCTCCTTTAAAAAGGCCACGGTGGTATCCTGTATCATTCTCTGCTCATCAGTAAATGCAAATTCCATAAGGACCTCTACCCGCTATCCACCCTGCAATTGCTGTCAGGCACCGTACACTTTCTGTGGTGGCACTTCATCGGACAACAGCTGATCCACTGCTCCCCCGACCTCGCCGGGTTCCCAGCGTGCACCTTTATCAATACCTTTCGTGGAGCGCCAGCCATCGGCGATTGAAATCCTGCCACCTTCCACTTCAAACACCCTGCCGGTGACGATGCGGGAATCCGCGCTGCCCAGCCATACCACCAACGGAGCGACATTTGCCGGATCGTAATAGTCAAAGCCGTCGTCGGGTTTCTTCATCATGTCGCCGAACACGTCTTCTGTCATGCCGGTGCGCGCCGCCGGCGCCAGTGCGTTGGCAGTAATACCGTACCGGCCCAGCTCCGCGGCCTGATTCAAAGTCAGCGAAGCTATCCCGCCTTTGGCCGCCGCGTAGTTTGACTGACCGATGGAACCGTTCAGCCCGGCTCCGGATGATGTATTGATAATACGTGCGTTCACTTCTCTGCCTGATTTTTTCTGATCACGCCAGTAGTGCACCGCGTGACTGGAAATACAGAAGTGCCCTTTCAGGTGTACTGCTATCACCGTATCCCATTCAGCTTCGGTCATGGAGGCAAACATACGGTCCCGGCAGATACCTGCGTTATTCACCACAACATGAAGGTCGCCATAGGTTTCAATAGCCTGTTTCACAGCATTTTCGGAATCGGCATAGCTGGTGATATCTGATGAGTTAACCACAGCCTCGCCGCCCGCTGCTTTAATGGCATCAACGGTTCCTTGTGCGGCAGATTCGTTAATATCATTTACCACGACTTTTGCGCCTTCTTCGGCAAATGCCCTGGCGTATGCTGCCCCCAGGCCACCACCTGCACCTGTAATGATCACAACCCGGTCTTTACAAATAGCTGACATAATCCAATCCTGTCTTTTCTATATAACCTGTACGATGGCTGCCAACAGGCTGCCTATAACCGTTCAATGATAGTGACGTTGGCCTGGCCCCCGCCTTCACACATGGTCTGTAAACCGTAGCGCCCGCCGGTTCTTTCCAGCTCATGCAGCAATGTGGTCATCAGCTTGGTGCCGGTTGCACCCAGCGGGTGACCCAGCGCAATTGCGCCGCCATTCACATTGGTTCTGGCATGGTCGTACCCCGTATCCTTCAACCATGCCATAGCCACCGAAGCGAATGCCTCGTTTATTTCGACTACATCAATATCGTCCAAGCGCATACCGGCTTTTTTCAAAGCGTATTCGGTAGCGGGGATGGGAGCCGTCAGCATCCAGATGGGATCTGCGCCACGCACGGACATGTGGTGAATCCTGGCCCGGGGCGTCAGGTTGTAACGTTTCAATGCGGTTTCGGACACCAGTAGCATTCCTGAAGCACCGTCACAGGTTTGCGAAGAAACAGCCGCAGTAACCTTGTCGCAGCCGAACAGGTAATCCAGCTCCGCCATTTTTTCCAGGGTGGTCTGGCGCGGTGTTTCATCCATGTCCAGGCCTTCCAGGGGCACAATTTCCTGATTGAAGCGCCCTTCCCTGATGGCATTCAGGGCACGGTTGTGTGACTCCAGCGCATAGGCTTCCAGCTGTTCACGTGTGAACCCCCATTTGTCGGCAATCATCTGGGCCGAGTTGAACTGGGTGGGTGGTACGTCGCCATACCGTTCCACCCAGCCTTTTGAGCCAGTGAAGGGGTCCGTGAAACCGAGCGGCTCGGCACAGGTCATGGCGGAGGAAATGGGGATCTGCGTCATGGTCTGGACGCCACCGGCAATTACCACATCCATGCAACCGGATTTAATGGCCTGCGCGGCAAAATGAACCGCCTGCTGGGATGAGCCGCACTGGCGATCCACAGTGGTACCTGGCACAGCGTCACTCAAACCGGCAGCGAGCCAGCAGGTTCTGGCGATATCTCCGGCCAGTGGGCCGATGGTATCGACACAGCCAAAAATAACGTCATCGTATTCTTCGTCAGGAATGCCGTTTCTTTCCACCAACCGTTTCAGCACATGGCCACCCAGATCGGCGCCATGAACATGGGCCAGGCCGCCCTTGCGGCGACCGGTGGGTGTTCGGACTGCATCCACAATATAGGCTTCTGCCATGGTATCTTCCCCTTTTAAGCCAGTTGTTCACCAAAGGTTTTGTCGGCGCCGATTTTTGCATTCGGGTTCATCAGCCACTGGTGTAGACGATATTTGTGAAACCCCGGGTGACCCCAGAATTTATCCAGCGCCCAGGCCCGTTTCATCCAGATATGCAGATCGCATTCCCAGGTATAACCCATGGCGCCGTGGCACTGAATACTGTTTTTTGCCGCCAGAAGGGCTGCTTCACCGGTAGCGAGCTTGGCATGGGACACGGCAAAATCACCGTGTACCGGTTTTTCAGAAACCGTGTAGGCAGCGCGATGTAATACTGCCTTGGCAAACTCATTTTTCACGGCGCAGTTTGCCATGTGGTGTTTAAGGGCCTGATAGCTGCCTATGGGTTTGCCGAACTGCTCTCTGTCAGCCGTGTACTGCACTGTCATGGCAACCATTTGTTCTGCCAGTCCCAGCAGCTGGGCGGCTGTGGCCACTGCCCCCCGGTTAAGGGTTGCGGCCAGCAGCTTGACACCGTTACTGCCATTGATCAGACGGGTCTCATCATTCGGTTGCCAGCTAACCGTAAACAGTTTTCTGGAGGGATCAACGCTTTCCTGCGGTGTCAGATCAACCTCGTTACGGTTCACCAGGTGAATCTGTTCCCCCTGGGTCAGCAGCAGGTAATCGGCAATATGGGCGTCGCTCACCAGCTCGTTGGTTGCATGGCCTATAGCTACACGTGTTTCACCGCTGGCGATTTTTTCCAACAGGGAAACACACCTTGGATCAACGTCAGCAAGGTCTTTCAACAGAGGCGTTACAATCATGGCGGTATCTACCAAAGGTTCCGGTAAAGCCACCCGGCCGCACTCCTGTGCGATCAGTGCAAAATCCAGTTCGCGCATGCCCAGACCGCCCTGTGCTTCCGGTACCATCATTGCGGTAAGCCCCAGCTCCACCATCTTGCGCCAGAGTTCGTCCGATCGGCCCGTGGGTGTGTCCCAGGACAGGCGGATCGCATCCGGCGTTACTTCGTTATGGAGAAAGTCCCTGATGGTTTCGGCAAACAGGCGCTGGTCTTCAGTAAAAGTAAAATCCACAGTGACTTCTCCTACTTCCGTGGCATGCCAAGCATGCGTTCTGCAATAATATTGCGCTGTATTTCGTTAGTGCCAGCGTAAATAGGTCCGGACTGGGCAAACAGGAAGCCGTCGAGCCATTTGCCAACATCTCCCGCCGCGGAAGATCCGGGAAGCAACTCGGCTCTGGAGGCCAGTATCTGAATGGCCGTTTCGTGCATCAGCAAATCCAGCTCCGACCAGAAAATCTTGTTGGTGGAGGCTTCCGGGCCAATCTTGCCCCCTTTCATCAGGCGGCAGGCGGTCTGATAGGTGGCGAGCGCGTAGGCTTCCGCATCCATGAAGCATTTCACCACTTTGTCCTCAATGCTCAGGTCCAGAATATCGTTGCGGTGTGCGTTGTAGAGCGCCACCAGCCGCTTGGCGGTTTCCTGAAACCGGGCCGGGCTGCGCAGCATTAACCCCCGCTCGAAACCCGCCGTGGCCATGGCAATGTTCCACCCCTGACCTTCATCCCCAAGCCGATTGCTCACCGGTACCCGGACATCATCAAAAAAGATTTCCGCAAAACCCGGCAAACCATCCAGCTGGGGAATAGGCCGTACTGTGATACCGGGGGAATCCAGTGGTACAAGAATGAAGGACAGACCCTTGTGACGTTCGGAATCAGGATCGGTGCGAAAAATACAGAAGACCCAGTCGGCAAAAACCGCCCGGGTGGACCATACCTTCTGTCCGTTAAGAACATATTCATCACCGTCCCTGACGGCTTTGGCGCGGATGGCTGCCATATCGCTGCCCGCCCCCGGTTCCGACCACCCCTGTGCCCACATTTCCTCGCCCGCTGCCATACGGGTAATAAAGCGCTTTTTCTGTTCCGCTGTGCCGTATTCCATCAGGGTTGGCCCCAGCAGAAAAATACCGTTCTGGTTCACCCGCAATGGGGCTTTGGCCCGGTAGTATTCTTCCTCAAATATCAGCCATTCCACCAGATTGCATCCCCGGCCGCCGTACTCCACAGGCCAGGTCACCATGCCCCAGTTACCCTCCGCCAGGGTTTTTTCCCACTGGCGATGCTGCTCAAAGCCTTCAGCAGTATCAAAACTTGCCAGCGGTTTGGCAGGCACATTGGCCTCCAGCCACTGCCTTGCCTCACTGCGAAAGGCGATCTGTTCCGGCGTATAATTCAAATCCATACTGTGGACCTCAACTCTGCATCATTAAATCAGGCGCTGGCTTTTTTCGAAGATGCGGAGTCAAAAGCGGCGTCACGCTTTTCGACAAATGCATCTCTGGCTTCCTGGGAATCCTGTTCGGTATAGGCCTGAAGGGTGAACCCCTGTTCCCAGCGATATTTATCTTCCAGGTTGCCGTCCTCAATACCGGTTAAAGCTTCTTTGGCAAGGCGCACCATGGATGGGCTTTTTTCCGCAATCTTGCGGGCAATCTCAAGGGCTGTGTCACGCAGTGCCTCACGGGGTACCACCCGCTCAATGGCACCCAGGCGCCAGGCTTCCTGCGCATCAATAAATTCACCGGTGAAATACATGTAGCGCACTTTCTGGACCGGAAACATGCGCTGCAGGTGTGCACCGCCACCCATCGCGCCACGATCAATTTCAGGCACGCCAAAGCGGGCGCATTCAGAAGCCACAATAATATCCGCAGCCCCGGCCACACCAATTCCGCCCCCCAGCACAAATCCGTGAAGCGCCACAATCACCGGCTTCGGGTTCAGATGAATTGATTTAAAGGTGTCATAATTCCCTTTATTCACAGCGACTATTTTTGAACTGTCGGCCGCCAGCTCCTTGATATCGACACCGGCACAAAAGCCTTTCCCTTCTGCCCTGACAATAATCACCCGCACGGCATCGTTGCCGCCCAGGTTATCCAGCTCGCTGGAAATCGCAGCCCATTCAGTGGAATTGAAGGCATTCACCGGCGGCTTGTTAAAAACCAGTTCAGCAATGCCGTCGTGAATATGGGTTTCAAAGGCCATTGAGTCTCTCCTGTTATGAGCCTGTCTGGTTTATGCCAGCACTTCTTTCATTTGTTGAAGGACTTTCCTGTTGACTGCCCTGTTGACTGGCCTGTTGACTGGCCTGTTGACCGGTTTTTCCTGACAGGTTATTGAGTCTGTCCATGGTATCCCGGGCATCTTTCACGATGGATGCCATCAGTTGCGCCACAGTGGGAAGATCCTGAATTGTGCCGGCAATCTGCCCGCTTGGGAGCACGCCATCGTCAGGGTGACCTTTTACCATGGCTTCCTGAATCATCATGGGGGCATTGGCAGCCATCAGTGTTTCTGCGTAAGACATGCCGTTGGATTTTTTCATCTTCCAGGCTGAGCTCAGCATACCTACCAGAGACCCTCCGGTAAGCCGGGTAAAAGCCAGGCCGTTTTTAATGGCAAGAAACAGCATGCGAAGGGGCGTTGCTTTTTCCAGTCGCTGTAAAAACGCGTTATTGATCATCCGCTGTGGCATGCCGTCCAGCTTGCGGCTGACAATAATCTGTTCGGTTTTTGCTGCCAGATACTCTGATTTGGTCTTTTCCGGAACCGGGCTTTCCTGAGTCAGCAGAAAACGTGTTCCCATGGCAATGCCCACGGCACCATAGGACAGCGCCGCCACCAGACCACGGCCGTCCTTGAAACCACCGGCGGCCACCACCGGCACGTCGAGTGCATCCACTACCTGGGGCAACAGAATATTGCTGGATACCGAGCCGGTATGACCTCCGCCTTCTCCGCCCTGCACCACGACCGCATCGGCACCCATTTCCACCGCTTTAACTGCGTGTTTTAACGCGCCCACCGTGGGAATACAGACAATACCCGCTGCCTTGAGCTTTTTCACCGAAGCGCTGTCGGGTGAACGGCTGTAACTCACAGCCCGCACACCCTGTTTGATGCAGATATCGATGATTTCTCTGGCCCCGGGTGCATACATATGGAAGTTCACACCAAACGGCTTGTCGGTTTTAGATTTGATAGCCAGAATACCCTGCTCCACTTCCGCCGGTGACATTACCGCACCGGCCAGAAAGCCGAAACCACCCGCATTACAGGTGGCAGCTACCAGGCCCGGATCGGCAACCCATCCCATGGCGGTCTGTATGACCGGAAACTCGCAGCCAAGCAGTTCGCACAATTCAGTATGAAGAGAGACGGTCATAAGGCTCGCTCGCGGTCATTAACGTTTCACGATTACAGAAGAACCGTGGCCGAACAGCCCCTGGTTCGCTGTAATACCTACTTTGGCATTCTGTACCTGACGCTCCCCGGCCTGTCCGCGCAACTGCCATGTCAGTTCGCAAACCTGGGCAATGGCCTGGGCGGGAACGGCTTCACCAAAACAGGCCAGACCACCGGAGGGATTCACCGGCAAGCGCCCGCTCAAGCTGGTGTCGCCAGCCCGGATCAACTGTGCCGCCTGGCCACGATCGCAGAGCTGCAGATCCTCAATCCAGTCAAGCTCCAGCGCGGTGGACAGGTCATACACCTCAGCCACATCCACATCGGACGGTGATATGCCGGCTTCTTCGTAGGCTTTTGCCGGCAGGGAAGCACGAAAGCTGTGAGCCTGCACAGCGGCAGCTGAATCAGTGGCGATATCCGGCATTTCAACAATGGCAGACGCAAAGGTGGGCGTTACCGTTGACACTGCCGCCACCTTGACTGCGTCACCTCTACCGATTTTTCTGGCAAACTCAACGCTGGATACGATCAGCGCTGCACCGCCATCGGAAGTGGCACAGATATCCATCAGCCGCAACGGATCCGCCACCATCGCTGAAGCGTTCACATCTTCGCGGGTAAAGCGCTTTTTGTATCGTGCATTGGGATTGGCTGCACCGTTGGCTGCATTTTTGACTTTCACCAGGGCGAAATCGTCCGGGGTGTCACCGTACATTTCCATACGGCGCCGGGCGTACAGTGCAAAATAGGTGGGGTTGGTAATACCAAGCCGAAAGCGTACCCAGTCGGGATCATCCGGACGTTCACCCTTTTGAGGCGCAAGGAAACCTTTGGGTGTGGTGTCCGCGCCAACCACCAGTGCCACGTCACAGGCACCGGAAAGAATCTTGGCCCTGGCGGCTGCCAGCGCCTGGGAGCCCGAGGCGCAGGCGGCGTAGCTGGTATTCACCTCGGCCCCCTGCCAGCCCAGTGCCTGAGCAAAGGTTGCTCCCGCGACATAACCCGGATAGCCGCAACGCATGGTAGCCGCACCGGAAACAAACTGGACATCTTTCCAGGAAATTCCGGCATCTTTTATGGCATCCCGTGCTGCTTTTACGCCATACTCGACAAAGTTTTTACCCCACTTCCCCCACGGGTGCATTCCTACACCGAGAATGGCTATTTCATTCGACATGCTTCACTCCTGCCCACCCGCAACGGGTTTCCATTTCCAGGTCAGCTTCACTGTATCATCGGCTTCGAACAAGGTATCCAGCACCAGCTCCATCTCCATTCCCGCCGCCAGATCGGAAACATTGACACCGTCCACCACCTGGCCCAGCACAATCATTTTTTCCTTTTCCAGCTCCACTGCTGCGATGGTGAAAGGAACAAAAGGGTCCGGTGCAATGAAGGGCTCAGGCGGCTGATAACAGGCATTGGTAAAAGACCACACCCGGCCACTGCGACTCAGTTTCACTTCCTCAAAGGCTTCGCTGTCACATTCGGGGTTGCGACAGAAAGTGGACTGTCGGGGAAAATAATAAGTACCGCAGGCCTGACATTGTGTACCTAAAAGGTGCGGCTTATCCCGGTCCATGGTAAACCAGCCTTCAAGTGCCGGTTCCTGTGGTTTTTTATCCTGCTGAATGTCTGTCATGATCTGTTCCGCTGTGTGGTGGCTGGCTGCTTGCAATGTTCAGGATCGATCACCCGGAGGGTTATCTTTCAGTTGCCGGGCCCGCCAGTTGTCGGGGTCCAGCTGGGCAATCACCGCCAGCTGTTCTTCCGTGGGTGCGGGCGTAACGGGAATATCCGGTTCCACATGCACTTCAAAGCCGGTGTTTTCAAGCACCTGCTCCACGGTTATGCCCGGATGCAGGCTGACCAGCCGCAGCATGTGATGGGGGCCCTGCCAATCCATCACACAAAGATCAGTCACCACCAGGCGATTGTCGATGTCCCCCATGGAATAACCTTTTGGCAGACGCTCCGGGTTGTAACCAATGGAACTCACCACATCCACTTCGCCTTCCACAAAAACACGTTTACTGTGGCCCGGCACAAAAAAGGAATTGGCATGACAGATAGAATTTCCGGGAAACCCCCGCACACCCAGCATCTGCACTTTGGGCTTGTCATAGGTGCCACCGAGCGCTGAAATATTGGTTTGCCCATAGCGATCAATCTGCGACGGCCCTACGAAAGCATGGCGCTTGCCACTCCATACGTTGTCGAAAATCCTTGAAAAGCCCATCCAGGTTTCCTGCTGCTGGCCCTCGTGAGAGGAGCGCCCGCTCACCGGGTTGGGTTCAGATAACAGATAGGCTTCCGAGTCTGTCATCATCATATCGGTATTGATGGTTTTCATTGCCAGGCTGGCAGCCAGTCGCGGCAGCAACCCTATGCCGGTTGCCAGTACTTCACCGTCGTGACGGAAAGCTTCAGCTCCCGCTACGATCATCAGTTCTGCCAACGAATATTCTTTAGCTGTACTCATGGTTGATCGTCCCCTCAAGCAGAATCAGTAAACAGGCAGCGGTAATTTTTTAATTGCATCAAGACCACCCACTGCAGCCTGATACTCCTCTTCAGACTTGCCTTCGATATAACGGGAGAAATATTCAGCAAAGCCACCGTCTTTCGCATAAGACGCGTATTCCTTGAAATGTTTTACGTCGATACCATAAAGCGGATTACAGGAAGAAGGATGGGCCCCACCGGGAATCGGTACCACACCATTGGTTTGAGCCCGCTCCCAGAAAACATAGCGTGCTTCATCGTTGTTATGAAACCTTTCTGTGTCCACCAGTTCGTCGCAACTGACTATGGTGTTTGCTGCAGCACGGGCAAACCAGTCATCCATATAATGATCCGGGCCCTTGATCTGACAAACACCGCGGGCATCGGCGCGGTCCACATGAATCAACGCCACATCCAGATTCAATGCTGGCATGGCCACCCATTCTTTATCATCGTAAGGGCTTTCCACCAGCTTCAGGTCCGGATTTACTTTCACCACGTCGGTGCCCAAACCGATGGCCGTGGGAATGAACGGCAGTTTCCAGGCCGCTGCCCGCAAACCCAGCAACATCATGCCTTCGTCTATTTCCATGGTGTCGATGTCGCCCTGCTGGCGCGCCTGACGGAAAAAGGGTTCCAGCGGAATAAAATCCAGGGACACAAAGGCAAATACCACCTTGCGCACCTTTCCGGCAGCACAGAGCATTCCCACGTCAGCCCCGCCATAAGCCACCACCGTCAGATCCTTTACATCAGACCGCAAAAGCTCACGGATCAATGCCATGGGCTTGCGTCGCGGCCCCCATCCCCCGATACC
>JAWVYU010000060.1:0-17959 GCA_033722575.1 Ketobacteraceae bacterium
GGCCATGGAAGACGCCAGCGGTATTGATCTGACCCAGTTCAAGCTCTGGTACAGCCAGGCGGGCACTCCGGAAGTGACGGCTCGCAGCGAATACGATGCCGACAACAGGCGTTATACCCTGATCCTCAAGCAGGCAATTCCGAAAACGCCCGGGCAGGACAACAAACAACCCATGCACATTCCCGTGAAGATTGGCTTGCTGAACAGTTCCGGGGATGACATGCCCCTGATGCTGGAAGGGGGAGAAGGTGATACCGAAGGCAGCCTGGTGCTGAACCTTCGTGAGCCGGAACAAAGCTTTATTTTCACGGACGTGGCGGAAAAACCGGTGCCTTCCGTGCTTCGCGGGTTTTCCGCGCCGGTAAAACTTTATCAGGAGCTGTCAGAAGCAGAGCTTGCCCATTTGATGGCCAATGATTCTGACGGTTTCAATCGTTGGTCTGCAGGTCAGCAGCTGGCGGTCGGCGTCATACAGGAAATCATGCGTGAAATGGACGAAGGGGTGGATCCACAGGTCAGTCCCGCCTTTATATCGGCCCTGGCGGCACTGCTGGACGATCCTGCTCTGGACAAGGCGATGGTGGCCAAGATGCTGGTGTTGCCGTCGGAAGCCTATCTTGCGGAGTTGCAGCAGCCAGTGAGAGTGAGGGCCATCCATAAAGCCCGCGAGTTTGTAAAGCAGGCACTGGCGGGGGACCTTGCTGATCGCTTTTCAACGGTCTATGAAAGTATTCCCCTCACCACCCGGTACGAATACACCTCTGAAGCGGTGGCAAGCCGAGCCCTGAAAAACACCTGTCTGGCCTACCTGATGACGGATCCGTCAGCAGCGGATGTGGCCACCTGCATGCAGCACTATGAAAACGCCACCAATATGACTGACCAGATGGCGGCCTTCACCGCCCTGGTTCACTCCACGGCAGCCGTAAAAGCGGATGTCATCAACGAGTTTTACCTGCAATGGCAGGAAGAATCCCTGGTGGTAGATCAATGGTTCAGTGTCCAGGCTACGGCACCCCAGAAAGATACTCTGGAGCGGGTGGTAAAACTGATGGATCATCCGGCGTTTGAGCTGACCAATCCCAACAAGGTCCGGGCGCTCATAGGCGCTTTCTGCAACAACAATCCGGTGAATTTCCACCGGGAAGACGGTAAAGGCTATGAATTCCTGGCGGACCGGATTATCGAGCTGAACCGGGTAAACCCCCAGATCGCTTCGCGGCTTTCCGGTATCATGTCGCGCTGGCGCAAATATGAGCCAAAGCTGGCGGATCAAATGCAGAACGCCCTGAAGCGCATTATGGCGGAACCGTTATCCCCGGATGTGTATGAAATTGTTCACAAAAGCCTGAATGACTGAACAGTTGACGCGCTGGAGCGTTGCCGGCGCGTCATTTTCTTTGTATGGATTGCTAATCTTTGTATATAAGCAAACGGGGTGGTTGCGCGGCTTTTTTAGATGCTTTAGTGTAGGACAGTTTTCTTTGCTTTTGTTTTATTTTCGTTTTTGATCATTTTGATCCTATATTTTTTCGGAGCGTAGCCTAATGGACGTCGGCGTTAGTGAATCCTCACGCCGCTATGGCGGGGGAAGTCGCAGGAGTCTGCGACAGCTGCTGGTGCAGTTGTCGGAGTCAAAACAATTTATATGGATATTTCTGCTGTTCGTCCTGATTACCCATATTCCTACGGGTAAAGGCGGGCTGTTGGGCGATGATTTTATCCAGTGGGCGGCAGCTACCTCACCGCCGGCGCTGGCTGAAAAGGGGTTTCATGTTGCGGATCCCGACAACAGTTTTATTGACCGCATCAAAAACAGCTTCCTGTTCATGAGTGCCGATACCACCGCCACTGCGGAGCTGAAAGCCTATGGCGGGATTCCCTGGTGGTCACCCGACGATGTCACCATGCACATGTTCCGCCCCCTGTCGGCCCTGACGCACTGGTTCGATTACAATTTTCTGCAGGGGGACGTGTTCCTCATGCAGCTCCACTCGGTCATATACCTCCTGCTTCTGGCTGCCTCTTTTTATATATTCTGTCGCCGTTTTAACTGCCCCGGCTGGGTGCCGGCACTGGCGGTGTTTCTGTTCGTATTCAGCTATAGCGTACCGGTTAACCTGAACTGGCTGGCGGCGCGTAACGCCCTGATTGCGCCTATGTTTGCCCTGTGGGCGATTATTTTCCATGATCGCTGGCGCAGCGAAGATCATTACGGCTATTTGCTGATGAGTCTGCTGGCCTTGATTCTGGCCCTGTTGTCGGCGGAAGCGGGCGTGGCAACACTGGCTTATCTGGGCGCCTATGCCCTGTTGCTGGACCCGAAACGGTCTCTGCTGAATACCTGGACGATTTTGCCCGCCATCGGTGTGGTGGTGGCCTGGCGCCTGTTTTACTCAAGCCAGGGGTTTGGCACTGACAATATTGATTTGTACGTGGATCCGGTCAGGTCGCCCCTCGAGTTCCTCACGGAGCGGGTGCCCATTCTGCCGGTTTATTATCTCCGCCTGATTTTCGGCCCTGCGGCCACCCTGTTCCTGGGAATCACGTCCTCCTATCTGATTCTGTCACTCATATCGCTCGTTATTTGTTCGCTTGCAATTTGGGTGATCTATCCGCAGCTCAAAGAGTCCCGGATCATGCAATTCGGACTGCTGGGTTCGGCGGTCGCTATTATTCCGTTTCTGTCCACCAATCCGGGTCCGCGCATGGAACCGTTTCTGCACATCGGTTTTCTGATGGTGGTGTGTACCTGGCTTTATGAACTGTCCCGCCAGGCCAAAACGGGGCGGGCGCTCAAGATTCTGGTGGTGGTGTTTCTGGTGTTACACCTGGCAATACCCACATTGCTGACGATAGCGCGCCACTGGCGTATCGTGACCCTGGAGATTCTCTCCACCGACGTGTATTCCATGGTGGCGGACGACCTCAAGGATGGTGAGACCAACCTGGTGATAGTGAACTCCCCGGCTTTTTCCAATTATTACCACCGTCCGTTCGGGTGGGCCCATCAGGGGCTGCCCCTGCCGAAGAAAATCCAGATGCTGGTGCCGGGACTGAACCCGGTCACTATCCGGCGCGAAGCCGAAAACACCTACCGCCTGACCAGCTCCGAGGGTTTTGCCGTGGTGTCGGGCACACCCAGGGATTTGGATTCCCGGGAAGACCCGTATTTCAACAAGCCCAGGGTGCTGGCTTACCGTGCCAACAACCAGATCATGACCAACGATGAAACGTCTTTCTCACCGGGGCAGAAAGTGGTTGCCAATGGCTATGAGGTAGTGATTCTCCACATGGAGGATTCGCTGCCTACGGAAATCCGGGTGATCTTTACCGAGGAAGAGCCCTCTGTCTGGCAATGGTTTGACTGGAAAGAGCAGGTTTACAAGCGGATGGACATGCTGGAGGTGGGTGAGAAGCGGTTTATCCCTGGTCCTTTCGACAAAACCTGAAGACTTTTGGGTCAGTTCCCCAGGTTGTCTGAAAAATGCCACCTTTGCGCACCAAAGGTGGCATTTTTACATTTTGATGTTGAAAAAATAACCGATTGCATATAAATTGCGCCCGATTTTGGCGTGATTTTTCGCCATGTTTTTGACTTTTATGGGAATGCAATTGATGAGTCCTCTGCCTGTGCTGATCTTGTGCGGGCACGCTGTCGCACGTCTGATGGTTCGCTCCGTGCTGCGAATTTAATGGCGGATATTCCTAACCATATTTTGAATGTGACCTATACTTTTAAGGTTACATGCCCTTGTGTGTGTATCGTTGTTTTCGGGAGCCGAACGAATGTTGAAGCGGTGTGTATTAGCAGTGGTTGTATTTGTCCTGGTGTCTTCGGGGCAAGTGTTTGCGGCAGTATCGGAAAAAGAGGCCAAACGGCTTACCGGAGAGTTGACGCCTTATGGCGCGGAGCGGGCCGGCAACAAGGAAGGCACGATTCCCGAGTGGAAAGGTGGTCTGACCGAAAAGGATATTCCGGAAAATTACAAGCCCGGTATGCACCACCCGGATCCGTTCAGGGGTGAGCGTCCCCGTTTCACTATTACCGCCCAGAATATGGATCAGTATGCACATCTGCTGTCTGATGGTTTGAAAGCCTTGCTGACAACATACCCGGATACTTTTCGTATTCCGGTATATCCCACGCACCGCACAGCCTCGGCGGCGGAATGGGTCTATGACAACATTTACAAAAACGCAATAAATGCCAAACTGACTAATGATGGTAACGGTATCAAGGGTGCCTATGCGGGGATTGCGTTTCCCATCCCGGTAGACGCCAATGACAAGGTCGATCCGCTGAAAGTGCTCTGGAATCACCTGACGCGCTGGCGGGGGATTTATGTAAAACGGGATGCATCCGAAGCTGTGGTACAGCGGGGGGGTGATTATTCCCTGGTAACCAGTGAGCAGGAGATCGATTTCGTGTACTACCACAAGGATGGCAGCGAGAAGGATCTGGATAACCGGCTGCTTTACTATGTATCCAAGGTAAAGCAGCCGGCAAGGCTGGCTGGAGGCGCCATTCTGGTGCACGACACCATTGACCGGGTCAAGGATCCGCGCAAGGCGTGGGGATACAATGCCGGGCAACGGCGGTTGCGCCGCGCCCCGAACCTGGCCTACGACACGCCGATCGCCTCTGCCGACGGGATTATTGTGGCGGACGATGTGGACATATTTAACGGGGCCGGTGATCGCTACAACTGGCAATTTCTTGGCAAGAAGGAAATGATCATTCCCTACAATAACTACCGTCTGGATTCAGCAGACGCGAAATACGATGACTTGCTTCAGGCCGGTCACGTCAATCCGGAGTATACGCGTTTTGAATTGCACCGGGTGTGGGTTATTGAAGGGTCGTTGAAAGAGGACCAGCGCCATATCTATGGAAAACGCCGGTTCTATCTCGACGAGGACAGCTGGAACATCGCGCTGGCCGATCAGTATGATGATCGCGGGGACCTGTGGCGGGTATCGGTTTCCTTTTTGAAAAACTATTATGAAGTACCGGTGTTGTGGACAGCGCTGGATGTATACCATGATGTCTCCTCACGGCGATATTACGTCGCGTTTCTGGACAACGAGGAAGATCATTCGCTGGAATTCAGTGATGTGCCGCCACCGGCAAGTTACTTCAAGCCAGCGGCCTTGCGACGCCGCATGCGCTGACGCGGGTGCGCCGGGTGTTTGGTGAAACACGGATCAAAGAGAATCAACTAAATGACGAGAATGAAAGGCATGCGAATTCAGTCACTGCATTATCTGCGTAAACTAGGGATTGTAAGCCTGTGTATTGGTTTGCTTGGTGGTGTGGCAGTCACCGGCCATGCGGCAAACAACAAGGAAAAGTACGAGCCCAGATACTCAATCATGTCCCGCAAGGCCGCGGAATCCCTGTTAACAGACGTGCAGGTGGTGGGTGAGAAAATCGTAGCGGTTGGCGAACGTGGCCATATTATTGTGTCCAAGGATAAGGGACGCAGCTGGAAACAGGCAAAAGTTCCCACTATTGAACTGCTTACTGCGGTGCATTTTCCCAATGAGCAGTATGGCTGGGCAGTAGGCCACGAAAGTCTGATTCTGCACACCAAAGACGGCGGTGCCAACTGGGAAGTGCAGTATGCCGACCCTTATCGCGAGCCTGACCCCAATGCACCTATTGATTATGACGCAGGGCCATCCCGGGCGGGCCAGCCCTTTCTGGATGTCTGGTTCAGGAACGAGAAAGAAGGCTTTGCCGTTGGCGCATACGGTTACTTCGTTCATACCTCTGATGGTGGTCGCACCTGGCAAGACTGGTCAGACCGAATTGAAAATTTCGATGGCTGGCATTTAAATGCTCTTGGCACCCTGGATGGGCAAGTGATGTTTATTGCCGGTGAAATGGGGGTGCTGTTCCGCAGCACTGATGGCGGCGAAACCTGGGAAACCCTGGACAGCCCCTATCAGGGGTCTTATTTCGGTATTCATGTTGGCCCAACCTCTGACGAGGTGCTGATTTTCGGTCTTCAGGGCAACATATTCAAAACCACAGATGGTGGCGACAGCTGGCATGAGATATTCACCAACAATACCAATGGTCTGATGGCAGGAATTTCGGTGGGCGAAACCGGTGTTGTGCTGGTGGGTAACGGAGGTGTGATCATGTACTCCAAGGACAAGGGTGAATCCTTTGTCAAGCAGATCACCGAAGACAGGCAGTCACTGGTGGGCATTGCTAAAACGCCCAACAATAAACTGGTCATGGTTGGCGCGGCAGGTGTCACCATTGCTACACCAAATCCAAGCGTTCTGGGCATCAAAAACGGGGAATAAGGTAGGGTTATGTCGACTAAGGTCAACCTCTTCGAAAAAATCATATTCAACAATCGTGTTCCGATACTGATTGCCTTCCTCGCCGCGACAGTGTTTTTCTTTATCCAGGCAACTGGCGTGACACTGGATACCAGCCTTAAAAAAATGGTGCCGCTCAAGCATGAATATATCCAGAACCTGTTCAAGCATAAAGATGAGCTGAGTCTGGGTAACGATATCCGGATCGCGGTGGAACACACCGAAGGGGATATCTTTAACAAGGAATACCTGCAGGTCCTGAAAGACATTACGGATGAGGTTTTTTACCTTCCCAATGTGGACAAGTCCAAGGTGCAGTCTCTGTGGACACCCAATGTTCGCTGGGTAGAGGTAACCGAAGAGGGCTTCAAGGGTGGAGAGGTCATTCCCCCCACCTACGATGGCAGTGAAGAGTCCATAGAACAGTTGCAGAATAATGTCCTGCGCTCAGGCCAGATCGGGCGCCTGGTGGCAGATAACTTCAAATCCGCCATTGTCTATGTGCCGTTGCTGGATCTGGATGTCAGTAAAGGTGAGAAACTGGATTACCAGGCTTTCTCACACATGCTGGAAGAGAAGGTTCGCGAAAAGTACCAGAGTGACAAAATCAAGATTCATATCATTGGTTTTGCGAAGAAAGTCGGCGACCTGATTGATGGTGCGCGTGGCGTCGCCATGTTCTTCCTGATCGCTATTGGTATTACCTTTGTCATGCTTCTGCTGGATGCCAAGTGTTTCCGCAGTGCCACCACGGTTGTCGTTTGTTCGCTGATTGCCGTTATCTGGCAGCTCGGTATGCTCAGTCTGCTTCATGATCTGCTGGCAAGTTTCCGCCAGACTGAGGCGTGGCCGGATTTTGTGAAGAATTTCCCTTCGTTTGAGGCGATTCAGTTTGGTATTGACCCGTACTCCATGCTCGTGCCTTTCCTGGTGTTTGCCATTGGTGTGAGTCACGGCGTTCAGATCATTAACGAGATGGCAGTGAATGCCGCCAAACAGAATGATCCATTGACCTCTGCCAAGAAAACCTTTCATGCGCTCTATATTCCCGGCATCGTTGCCCTGGTAAGTGATGCTATCGGCTTCGTGACGTTGTGGTTTATTGAGGTGGGCGTTATTCAGGAACTGGCTATCGCTGCCAGTATGGGTGTGGCCACCATTATTCTGACCAATCTTATTCTGGTGCCCGTGGTGTTGTCTTTCACCGGTGTCAGTAACCGGGCTATTGCGTCCGTGCTGAAAAAGCGTGAAAAACCCCCGATGATCTGGCGAAAACTGTCCGGATTTGCACACCCCAGTATTGCTGCAATTTCCATACTCGTGGGCGTTATTCTGGCGGCGGTTGGCTGGTATTACAGTCAGGGACTGAAAATTGGTGACCTGGATGCAGGCGCACCGGAATTGCGGAAAAATTCCCGTTATAACCTGGATGACAGGTTTATCTCGCAAAACTATTCGGTGAGTGCCGATGTTCTCGTGGTCATGGTGGAAACTCCCAAAGAGGGATGTATTCGCTACCCGGCATTGCATGCCATGGACCGCTTTATGTGGCATATGGAAAATATTGAAGGTGTTCAGTCCACGGTGTCGCTGGTGACGGTGTCGAAGCTCGTTACTACAGGGTTCAACGAGGGTAACCTGAAATGGGCTGCGCTTTCCAAGGTCCAGGATATCATTAACGGATCGTTGCGAACCGTGCCAGAGGGACTGATGAATCTTAAATGCAGCCTGGCACCGGTGATTATATTCCTGGAGGATCATAAGGCGGAAACTCTGGAGCGTGCCGTGGAGGCCGTGGAGGAATTCGCTGCTGAAAACGATAATCCGAATGTTGCCAAATTTGTTCTGGCTTCCGGTAATGCCGGTGTTGAAGCAGCCACCAATCAGACCATCGAAGCCTCACAGGACAAAATGCTCTACCTCGTGTATGGCGTGGTGTGTTTCCTGGTGTTGATTACTTTCCGCACCTGGCGTGCTGTTGTGTGCATTGTTGTGCCCCTGGCATTGACCTCGTTACTTTGTCAGGCGCTGATGGCGGTGCTTGGTATTGGTGTCAAGGTGGCCACATTGCCGGTTATCGCCCTGGGTGTCGGTATCGGTGTGGACTACGGTATCTATATTTACTCACGGCTTCAGGGTTTTATCGCCGAAGGTATGCCACTGCAGAAAGCCTACTTTGAAACCTTGCGGGTTACAGGTAAAGCGGTGAGCTTTACCGGGTTGACGCTGGCAATCGGTGTGGGCACCTGGATATTCTCGGATATCAAGTTCCAGGCGGATATGGGGCTTCTGCTGACCTTCATGTTCCTGTGGAACATGGTGGGCGCTATCTGGTTATTGCCGGCCTTCGCGGATTTCCTGCTGACCAAGCAGCCCAAGAAGAAGGGTGCCAACCAGTAAACGGTAACCCCCTGTTAATAGCATGATCTCCTGAAAAGCCCTGATTGACTCAGGGCTTTTTTTCAGCTTCGCTTTGCAGGCCTGGTCCGCCCCCGAGCTGGCGCAATGTATTCTCAGGTGCGATGATAGCCAGGACTTGCTGACAGAACCTGAACCTGCGCCGTCATGATCACAACTATCGGTTCATCTGAAAAATTCCTGATCACTCTGGGGTTGCTATTGTTCCTGACTCCTTTGCCGTTGCGGGCAGAAAGTACGCTGGATCATATCGTGGTGACAGGATCACGAACCGCAACCCTGATATCCGATGTCACTGGCAATATAACCACACTGGAATCTGAGGATCTGGAACGGATTTACCCGACACATATCACTGAAACCATGGCCCGGGTGGCGGGCGTATGGATCAGCCGGGGTAACGGGCAGGAGCATCTGACCGCGATCCGTTCACCTGTGCTGACCGGTGCGGGCAGCTGCGGCGCTTTTTTTATGGCAGAGGATGGCATCAGTCTGCGGGCGCCGGGATTTTGTAATGCCAATCAGCTGTTTGGGGTCAACCATGAGCAGGCAGGGGCAATTGAAGTGATCAGAGGGCCGGGCAGTGTGTTCCATGGCGCAAATGCCGTTCATGGGGTAGTGAACGTTCTTACCCCTGGCTGGGAAGATTTACCGGCGCGGTCGGTCAGTCTGGCGGCAGGATCACACGGCTACCGGCGTGTCATGTTCAGCGGCAAAGCCGGGGCAGGCGCGCACGGGCTGGCATTTTACGGGAATGGAACTATTGATGGTGGCTACCAGGAAGACAGTGGCTTTGACCAGCAAAAACTGGACGCGCTGCATGAATACAAGAGGGATGAGTGGCGTGTTTCCAGTCATGTTTCAGTTACTAACCTGAATCAGGAAACCGCGGGCTTCATTCAAGGCTTTGAAGCTTACAGGGACCCGGATATCAGAAAATCAAACCCAAACCCGGAAGCGTTCAGAGACAGTCGTTCATTCAGAGCCTACAGTCAGCTGGTCAAAAAATCGGAGCAAGGCACTATAACCCTCAAGCCTTATCTGCGTTATCACAAGATGGTGTTTTTACAGCACTATGTTCCCTGGAAGGCCCAAGAGGAAAACGGTCATCACAGTCTGGGATTGCAGGCTTATCGTTCAGAGCAGCGTCAGAATCTGGCATTCAGCTACGGCGCAGATATAGATCTGACGCGGGGCTGGCTGAAAGAGAGTCAGGCTGATGATTTCAGCCCTGAGATACCCCGGGGTGATCACTATGATTACGACGTGGACGCGATGACCCTGTCTCCTTTTGTCGAGTGGAACTGGCAGGCCGGGTCTGCGTTGCTGCTGAGCGCCGGGGCAAGGTACGAGTACCTGAGCTACGATTACCATACCCGCCTGTCACCGGGCAACGCCTGCGCAGCCGAGGTGGACGACTGCCGCTTCTACCGTCCGGCAGATCGGCGAGTGTCGTTCCGTAACCTTTCAGGAAAATTTGGCCTCAGCTATGAGGTTCAGGATAATCATTATGTTTATGGGCAGTTGTCCAATGGTTACCGGCCACCCCAGGCCACAGAATTATTTCGCTTGCAGGAGGGACAGGAAATACCCGATCTGGCATCCGAGCAAATGACATCACTGGAGTTAGGGGTGCGAGGGGAGGCACGCCCCCAGGGGCTGCCTGTCTATTATGATGTGACCTGGTTCCTGATGGAAAAATCAGATCACATTTTTCAGGATAGCGATCGTCAGGTGGTGAGCGATGGTGAAACCCGCCATAAAGGCCTGGAACTCAGCATGAAATGGATGTTTACTCCTGACTGGTCTGTGGGTGTGGCAGCCTCCTTTGCTGATCATTACTATCGAAACAACGCCAATATCAGTAATGGCAGCCAGGTCAGGGGGCACCAGATAGATACCGCCCCCTCAGTACTCGCCAATGTGGCCCTTGCATGGCAGAGAGCGGGCTACTTTACGGAGATCGAATGGTCACGTACCGGAAGCTACTATCTGGATCCTGCCAATACTGCGCGATACAGTGGCCACCAGCTGGTAAATATAAGAGCCGGTGCTGGTGTTGGCCGTAATTTCAGTGTCAGTATACGTATCATGAATGTGCTGGATAAGGACTACGCAGAGCGGGCGGATTTCGCTTTCGGGAGCTATCGCTATTTTGTCGGTGAACCCCGTTCTCTGTATACTTCACTTGAATACCGCATCTAGGACAAAGGAATCACCATGAACGATCAACAGCGTACCGACATTGAAGCAGCCGTATTTCGCAGGTTCCTGAAGCATCTGGACGAGCATAAGGAAGTGCAGAATATTGACCTGATGATTCTGGCGGACTTTTGTCGCAACTGCCTTTCCAAATGGTATGTTGCAGCGGCAGAAGAGCAGGGCCTGGATCTTGATTACGAGCAGGCCCGGGAAATCATATACGGTATGCCGTACTCTGAATGGAAAGAGAAATATCAGCCAGAGGCGACCCCGGAGCAGCTGGCAGCCTTTGAGGCAAAGCAGAAGGGTTAGACCCTGGACTTTCGGAAATAATGGGGAGCCCGGCGATTTGTGGGCTCATAAATAAAAAGAGGGCGTTCAAGCCCTCTTTTTAGTGGGAATTGCCCTAGCTGGCAATGGCAAAATCAGGGAAAGTCAGACACAAATCCCTGGGCAGATGAATGTAGGTGGTAAAACTCCGGAAGTCGGCATTTTCATTGTCTTCGTCCAGCACCACCTCGATGCCGCCACCGGCTTTGGTGAGAAAATCCCTGACGGCATCCATTCCAACACCTCTGCCTGAAATCTCGGACACTTCATCGGCGGTGGAGAACCCTGATGAGAATATCAGGTTAGCTACGTCCTGATCCGCCGGGCGGGGTGCGTCTTGCGGATAAATGCCCAGCTGTTTGGCTTTTTCAAATACCTTGGTCAACGCGATTCCGCGGCCATCATCACGAATAGCGAAAGACACCAGGTTACTGGTTTCACTTGTTGAGATGGTGATCCGGCCCTGTTCAGGCTTGCCTTTTGCTACCCGCTCTTCCGGCTTTTCAATACCATGATCCACCGCATTACGCATAACATGCATGAAGGTGTTGACCAGCGTGTTCTGGGCATGACTTTTCACCAGTATGTCGCCGCTGTCCACCTCCACATCCGGTTTCGGCTTGCCCAGCTCGCTGGCCAGGTTCTGGACGGAGTTCACCACGTCCTTGATAACATCGGCGATAGGCTTGGCTTCAACCGATGCCAGCGTTTCGTAGGTATCTTTCACGATGGAAGCGACATTCGGTGGCAGAGCCGTATTGCCGAGGGAGTGGATTCGCTCCATCAGACTGTGCACCCGATCCCGGTCGATAGAAGGACCGGATTCGCCAGCAATGCGACCGAGTTTCTCAGAAAAGATACCGCTGTAACGCTTGATGGCTTTCTCGGCCTGTTGCAGTTCTCCCAGCAGGGCATCGGGATCCCAGCTCAGCTCTTCCTCCTTGCGCAGGCGATCGTAGGTGTTTTCCACCTCGTGAACGGTCTCGGTAATATGCTTGAAGCCATAGGTTCTGGCATTACCTTTAACCGTATGCATGTTTCTGAAGAGTTCTGCCAGGGTATCAGGATCTTTTTCCTTGGTTTCGGCAATCAGTGACCGGCAGCGCTCAACAAACTGCTCGGAGCCCTCGACAAACTCGTTGAATTTGTCGCCGTCGATGGCCAGTATCTCGCCGATAATCATGAGTTCCTGTTTCTGTTCTTCGGCCTCGGCTTCCAGTGCCTTCAGTTCGGTAACGTCCCTTACAGTTACCATGAGCTTCGACACCGTGTCGTTCTCATCGATAATCGGATCCCAGTCCAGTTCAATCAGCTTGTCCTCAGAGCCCGGGAAGGACAGCGTGACTTCCTTCACCAGCAGATGAGAGTTGAAATCGTACATCATGCTGTCTTCGCCCACGATGGATGCCACCGCGGTAGTGGCCGAATCAATCACGTCGGTGCTCAGCTTGGAGTGTTCAAACAGCAACTCGGTAAAGTTGCGGTTGGCAATGTTTTTGGTTTCAAAAATAGTTTCCAGATAGGCCGCATATTCGGGGTGTATAACACCACCCTCCATGATGGTGAACAGCCCCTGGTGCATATTCGACAGCATATTGGCAATGTCGTCGTTTTTCTGCTTCAGTGCTGCCGTGCGCTCTTCGACTTTTTTCTCCAGGTTACGGTTATGTTCCTCAATCACCTCAACCATACGGATGTTTTTGATGGTGGTGACCAGTGACACGGCGACCGAGGATACGAACTCGTAGTCGCTGTCGGCAAAGGCTACGTTTTTCACGTCACCGGAAAAGTTCATTACCCCGATCAGTACGTCTTTATCTACCAGCGGTACACAAAGCAGGGCCCGGGGTTTCTCGCCTTCTTTGGCGATGTAGTTTCCGTCTTTGGTGGTGTCTGACACAAAGATGGATTTTTTCGACTCTGCCGCACGGCCCAGAATGCCTTTGCCCATTTCAAAGGTAATGGCTTTGGCTTCCTCAACCACCATGGGGGGCATAAACGCCTTTGCTTCAAGCTGGTTGTCCTTGTTGAAAAGGTAAACCGAACCCCGGTCCACACCAACTTTTTCACTCATGGCGTGGAGTACAGAGTCAAGTGCAGTACTCTGATCCCGGGCGGATGCCAGGGTCCCGCCGATCTTGTTGAGTTGTGCCAGGTCGTCCATTTTCTTGCGAATCGCCACGCGCATGGAGTTGAAGTTCTGGCTTGCCAGCGCCAGCAGAATCACCATGATGATCGCAGCGCTCTTGATACCGAAATCCAGCGTGCTTTCCAGGTCGTTCTGCAGTCGGTTAAACTGGTTGTCCGCTGAGTCCAGCAGCTTGTCCAGCCCTGCTACTGCCTTGTTAACCGCCTCTTTGGATTCCAGCAGCTTTTCCCGGGCCAGCTCTGCCTGCTCAAGCTGTTCGCTCTTGAAGCTGGCCAGGCCGTTTTCCCTGGATACAGCTTCGCGTACGGCTTCCAGTTTGGCATTGGTGTTTTCAATCATTTTTTCCGGGCCGAAACCGCGGAAAATGGCGGCACCCTTGTCAAGCCAGCGCTGCCCGTCGTTGAGTATAAACAGGAAATCATCGGTTGCGGTGGCCAGCCGGTCGAGATCAGTCGTGCGCTGCAGCTCCTCGGCCTGATTAATGACCTTAAGAAAGCTGGTTTCGGCCTGGTTGAGACTGCCCAGAACCATGTCCATCTCTTCCTGATGATCGTAGTCCTCGTACCACATGATATTGGCCATGGCGTCGCTCAGGCGGCCCACCAGTTCAATGAGGCGCTCTACCTCTTCATTGGCTTTGGCCTCCGCCACCAGTACCGCCTCTTTGGCTTCAAACATCTCCCGAACCGCAACGATATAGTCCTGATAGTTCTTTTCCACATCGGTGACAATTTCATGCATTGCAGGTGCGGACTGGGTGGTTTTCTCCAGCGAATTGAAAAGGTCAGCAAAATTATCGGTGCCTTTCTCGAAGTTCTGCCGGTACGGTTTTATTTCCTCGGCAGTCAGGGCGTTAAAGGCCAGGGCGCTGAGATTTGCCAGCTTCAACAGTTCTATCTGAACCTCGTTTGCCTGCCTTACTACCGGTACGGCTACTTCGTTCACCCGCGAGTTGGATTCGTCAATACTGACGAGATTCCAGAGCGATGACACACCGGAGATAGTAAGGAGGACGAGGATAACGATAAATCCTGCCCAGACCTTTTGATTAAAGCTTAATGTTGGCATAGTACCCTTCCTCGGTTAGCACCAGGAGCCGTTATAAAACCGCCAGATTTACCCCACGAGCTTCTGGATAGCGCCCAGCGCAGCCGCGCCGTTGAATGGTTTGACTATCCAGCCTTTCACGCCAGCCGCCTTGCCACGGGTTTTCATGTTGGGGTCGTTTTCCGTGGTGAGCATAATGACACGCACATTGTTGTTACCCAGCTCATTACGAATTTTTTCCACCATGGTCAGGCCATCCATATTCGGCATGTTGACATCGGAAATAACCAGCTTGATTTCGCTGTCCGATTTCATCTTGTTCAGGCCGTCCGCGCCGTCAACGGCGGTGGCCACGGTGAAATTGTTGGATTTCAAAAATGATTCAACTTCGTTGCGGATTGCTGCGCTGTCGTCGACAACCAGTATCTGTGCCATAGCTAAAAACCTCTCCTTTCCGATACGTATTACAGAGTTTAGAACAGTTCCAGTTCACCGCTTTCCACGAGCTGCTCAACGGTGCTTTCGTCGGCTTCGCGGTATTCGTCCGGAGACCATTTGATGTTAAAGATAAACTTCTGGAACAGCTTGACCGGCTCTGCCTCGTGCTTGTTGTCATAAATGGTGTATTCAAAGCAGAGCTGTGATCTGTCTGTACCGAAAGAAATGTATTCTTTGTACTGATTGACGGTAATGGGTACGGCAATCAGGTGTCGTTCTTCATAGTCTGGTGGATGAAGGCTAAGCAGGCGGGTCTTCAGGCCGCCCCAGGCCATATTGGAGATTTCACTCAACAGCCCCATCACATCGCGAAAGTCCACTTCATTGTTTTCTATGGCGGTCTTGCCGGCCTCAATCATACGGATCATGGGTTCTTCTTCAGACTGCAGCATCATATAGCCGTTAAACCAGGGTGCCTGCACCGGCAGCAGGCTGATAATGTCGCCATAGGTCAGTTTGTCTTTGACCAGGTAGGGCAGGGAAAGTTTTACCGTAGTGTCCTTGAACGTGGCTTCCAGGGAGGAGGTGGTGACCTCTTCAATACGGCGGATCAGCGAAATCGGATACTCCGTATCGGCCAGGTACTGGTCTGCCAGTTCCAGCAGCTTGTCCATGTTCCCTATGGTGTAGACACCGGCAATGGCAGCCTGCTGTTCTTCAGGCAAGTCATCTTTGCTTTCGCTGCCCTCACGACGCATGAAAATGGGCAATTCCGGTCGGATCTTGTGAATCCGCACCGCCAGATCGAAACCGTTATGGATCCCCTCGGAACTGTCATGGCTGGTTTCCGAAATCAGCACACCACCCAGGTCAATATTGGAATACAGTACCTTCATGGCGGAATAGCTCTGCTGACGCACCGCGATCAGTCCGTTTTGTTCACAGAATTCTTTGATGGCACTCAGAATGTCTTTGTCCACTTCAAAGACGATCACCTTACTTACCAGGCTTTTATCAAACTTAATCATGAGCAAACTACCGTTAGTCAGATTGGTTGTTTAAAAACTTATATTCAGAATAGTTCAAGTTCGCCGAAACTTTCGAAGTCTCCGCCACCTTGATCGGCCGTATTGGGCTGATTGATTTTAAAGTTCACATTATCCAGCAGGCTTACCAGGGCAGTGGCACCAAACAGCGGCTCGCTCCCCTGGCTGTTGATTGCTTTTATATGGGCTTCGTGGGCAATATCCACGACATCGTCCAGTGCCAGGCAGGCGCTATCCAGCAGGTTGGGTGTGGACATGCCCAGCGCAGGGCAGGTTTCCTGCAGATGACGCTTGATGTGGCCACAGAAGCTGTTACTGATTTCCAGCAACCGGTCTATCAGTTTGTCGTCATCCAGCTCCTGCAGTTTGGCCCCCATAATGTCGGCCAGAAAACTGCGTATTTTGTCATTGAAGCTGAGATGCATGATTACCATGACACGAAACCGGAACGCAGATATGGTCAGGACAATACAGTGATCCATACCAAAGTGATTGACACTGGATTCCCGTTTGAAGGTCCAGTGACTGTCGCTCTGGGCTTCCCTTAAGGTCATATCCAGGGCAACTTCCAGTGCTTTCGCCAGGTTTTCCTGTATTTGCGAGGCATCTTTGGTCATTTAGCTCGCCCTGTTATTCAGCGTGCTGTGAGCCATCGCAATCTGGCTCTTCACGTTCTGGATTGCCGTAATAATCATTTTGCCACCGGCCTGAATATCCTGGAAAGCCAGCGTGGCGATCATGGCGTTCTTGTTCAGGTTGTTGCGGTAGTCCTCGTTCAGGCTCTGGGCATTCATGGACAGTTTGCGGACTTCGTCAGCCACTACGGCAAATCCACGGCCGTGTTCGCCTGCGCGGGCAGCTTCAATCGCCGCATTAAGGGACAGAATGCCGATCTGGCCCACGATATTCTGGAAATCGCCGATCTGTTTCTGCATATTCTTGTTATGCTGCATGATATCGGTCATGCCTTCGTGCCAGCGCTCAATGGTGTCGGTGACTGCCAGCAGCTCTTCAACCGCCCTGGTGACTGCCGTGATCTGGCCGTCCAGCTCGCCGCAGGTGCTGTCGAATGACTGCTGCATGTTGTCCAGCTGTGCTTCAAGGCCGCTACGGGTTTCTGCCAGTTGCTGGCTCAGCTCATCCCGTGCTTCAGCGGCATTCGCCTCTGCCGTTTGCAGGTCGTTCCGGGCCTGCTCGAGCTCCTCAGAGCTTTGCTTCTCCTCCTGCTCCAGTCGCTCTCTGGGTACCATGTCATCAAGCTGCTGGCGAAGTGCGCCATTTTCCGCCGTTAGTTCCGCAATTTGCTTCTGGTGCCGCGCCCTCATCACCAGGAAAAGAGCGAGCAGAAGAGCCAGCACGACAGGAATGATCACGATCAGCACCGTCATCAGCTGTGGTTTGCCGTCGGCACCCAGCACGAGTGGCGTATGCAGGGTACAAAAACCAGCCACGGAAAGTGCTGTCATTCTTTTGTGGATTACACCCGCGCCCATAAATCTTTCCCAAAAAAATCAACTGACTTTTTAATGATAGATCAAAACTTGGGGGGTGAATGTGAAATAGGGGAGAGCGTTCTGGCTTGCCGCTACCTGCTGTTGATATTGGCTCGGGCCGGGCTGCTGGCAGAGCGTAAAATGCGTTTAATATCAATGGTATGCGTTGTATATGGTGGTGGGGTTATGGCTGGCGCCGGGGGCAAACCGGGCTGCATACCGCTAAAATTTTGTTCAAATGGATAAAATTGGGCGACGGGCGGTCGCCCTCGGGCAGGCTGCTTTTGGCAGGGGTAGTCGGTATCAGCCGGGATAAAGAGGGGCCAGTGCCGGATTTCCGGCTTTTTCTGACTGCTCCTGTTCCACTTCTTCAGCGGCTTCCCACAAATAAGTGCCGTCCCAGTCACCATCTGCCGCCTTGCGATACAGCAGTATTTCCAGCTCTTTTATGGCGGAGCGGCATTTTTCGGAACTTACCTGGCGTGCCACATCTCCCA
>JAWVYU010000061.1:0-17851 GCA_033722575.1 Ketobacteraceae bacterium
ACACTCGTACAGGCCATCGAGCTTGGCCCGGTCTTCCGGGCTTTGAAGCCGTTCCTGGGCGGGAACTGGCGTATTATTGATCAGGTACGGTTTGATCTTCTCGTACTGCTGGTAGAACAGCGACATATCCACCACCAGATCACGGATGACCGGCAAACCCGGCAACGGGCGCAGGATCAGCGTGTCCTTGCCCTGGGTGGCTTCCGATACCGGCGTGATACAGGCCAGCCCGTTTTTGCCATTCATGTTCATACCATCGGAGCCACAAACTCCCTCGCGGCATGAACGACGATACGTGATAGTCGGGTCCTGCTCTTTCAACAGACTCAGCACTTCCAGCACCATCAGATCCTTGCCACCGGTTTCCACCTGGTAGTCTTTCATTGAGGGTTCTGAATCGGTTTCAGGATTGTATCGATAGATGCTTACTTTCAGCATGTTCAGCCACCTTAGTATGTACGCACTTTCGGTTGGAAAGTATCCACTGTTTTCGGCGAGAAATTCACATCACGCTTGGAAAGCTTTTTCTCACCAGGGGTATAGATTGAATGCGCCAGCCAGTTCTCGTCGTCCCGGTCCGGATAATCGTAACGGGAGTGGGCACCACGGCTTTCCTTGCGCCCTTCCGCCGCGATGGCTGTAGCTTCCGCCACCTCCAGCAGGTTATCCAGTTCCAGCGCCTCGATTCTGGCGGTGTTATACGCATTACTCTTGTCTTCGAGATGGGTATTGGCAATCCGTTCCCGAAGTTTGGACACCTTCTCTACACCCTCTTTCATCATGTCACCCTTGCGGAACACGCCGAAAGCGTTCTGCATGGTGGTCTGAAGTTCCTTGCGGAGCTCCGACACACTTTCACCCTCTTTGGAGTTGTCCAGGCGATTGATACGGGCCTCGACACGCTCCAGATCCGAATCTGTGGCTTCACGCTGCTCAATGCCCTCGGCAAGGGCCTTTTCAATGAACAGACCGGCGGCACGACCGAACACCACCAGATCCAGCAGCGAGTTACCACCCAGGCGGTTGGCACCGTGGACCGACACACAGGCCACTTCGCCTACCGCGAACAAACCTTCAACGATCTGATCATTACCGTCCGCATCCTGCTTGATGGCCTGACCGTGAATGTTGGTGGGAATACCGCCCATCATATAGTGGCAGGTCGGCACTACCGGAATAGGCTCCTTGACCGGGTCAGACTGCGCAAAGGTAATGGACAGCTCACAAATACCCGGCAAGCGGCTGTGCAGTACTTCCTCGCCCAAATGATCCAGCTTCAGGTATACGTGATCACCATTGGGGCCGCAGCCACGACCGTCCAGAATCTCCTGCATCATGGAGCGCGCCACCACATCACGGCCCGCCAGGTCCTTCGCGTTCGGCGCATAGCGTTCCATAAACCGCTCGCCGTCCTTGTTGACCAGATAGCCACCTTCACCACGGCAGCCTTCAGTCACCAGGACCCCGGCGCCGGCAATACCGGTGGGATGGAACTGCCACATTTCGATATCCTGAACCGGAAGGCCTGCCCGCAGCGCCATACCCACCCCGTCACCGGTGTTGATCAGGGCATTGGTGGTGGAAGCGTAGATACGACCGGAGCCGCCAGTGGCAAATACCGTGGCCTTGGATTTGAAATACACCTTTTCGCCGCTTTCAATATCAATAGCGACGACACCCGTAACGGCCCCATCCTGGTTCATTACCAGATCCACCGCATACCATTCATTATAGAATTTGGTGTTGTACTTCACGTTCTGCTGATACAGCGCATGCAACAGGGCGTGACCGGTGCGGTCAGCTGCCGCACAGGTACGGGCTGCCTGCCCGCCTTCACCGAAATTCTTGGACTGACCGCCAAACGGCCGCTGATAGATGCGCCCTTCTTCGGTCCGGGAGAAAGGCAGCCCCATGTGATCCAGCTCGAAGACTGCTTCCGGACCCACGCTGCACATATATTCAATGGCGTCCTGGTCACCGATGTAATCAGAACCTTTTACTGTATCGTACATGTGCCAGCGCCAGTCATCATTGGGATCGGCACTGGCAATGGCACAGGTAATTCCGCCCTGGGCGGAAACAGTGTGGGAGCGGGTGGGAAAGACTTTGGAGATCAGTGCAGTTTTCTGACCAGACTGAGCCAGCTGAAGCGCGGCACGCATACCGGCACCACCGCCGCCAACGATAACTGCATCGAATGCGAGTGAACGAATCTTAGCCATTGATTAAGCACTCCATATAATCATTGCGCCCCAAAGAACATAAACGACCGCTACAAGGATCGTTCCCAACTGAAATACAATGCGCAGGGGTGTAGCAATGCTGCCTAACTGGCGCTCAGTCAGGTAATCGGTGGACACGGTCCACATTCCCACCCAGGCATGCCCGGCAAGAGACACCAGGGCAATAAAGGTGAATATCTTCATATAGGCAGAGCCCATATAGTCTTTCCAGTCTGCATAGGAAAGATCAGGATTTGTCAGAAAAAAACTGAGCACACAAATGAAATACACACCAAGGATGACAGCGGACACGCGCTGTATCATCCAGTCTGACAGGCCACTTTTACCCAAACTGGTTGCATTCGTTACCATAACCAAACCCCCGCCAACACGATCAATACAACAGACAGACCCAGCACAATTTTTGACCCCAGCTGGCCTCCTTCGAGTGTCTCACCTATACCGATATCCATCAGCAGGTGTTTGCAACCGGCAATGAAGTGGTAAACAAGACCAGCAACAATTGCCCACAGAATCAGCTTGGGCACAACACCCGACAGACACTCCTGGAGCGACTCAAAGGATTCCTGGCTTTCAAGAGATGCCCCCAGTGCCCAGATAAGCACACCCACACCCACGAAAAGTACGACGCCCGAGATACGGTGCAGAATGGAAGTAATAGCAGTGACAGGCCAACGGAAGGCCCCTAGATCGAGGTTGACTGGTCTTTCTTTGTTCACGGTAACATTCACTGTGACAATGGCTCCATCGTGGGCTGGCGACCAGAGATTATCGCCCGCCGGATGGCGCGTTGAACTGTAATCGGGCGCGGCACACACCTAGGCGGTGGCTGAAAGCCCGGCTTCAGACGATGATTCAGGCAGCCAGAACAAGCTGTCTAATCTGTCGCCCCTCCTCCTATTTTCGGGGGCGAAGTATAGTCGTATCGACTTTTAATTACAATTGGCTGTCTAGTTGGGTAAAGTGTTCATATATATAGAAGAAATTGCTCTAAAAATGCCCCAAGATAATGCATCGGATCCGTAAAACAACAGAATGACAACACAGATCAATGGTATTTTGCGCAATCGACGCTAACATTTGATGGTTACATCTTGAAATAAATTGACAAACAATGGGCAAGTCATTAGTTTTGGCCACCGTTCCAAAAGAACGCGGCATATGCTCATATTCTATACAAGGATTCTGACGCAACCGCTTGTTATTACATGCAGATCAGTATTGCACCGGTGCAGGGAAACAGACACCCCACGGCTGTGCACTGATTTGTCGTTGTAGGCGCCAGTGGCTCCCGGTCACACGCAGTGGTGCCGTCCACGCAAACAGGAGATAAGTATGACTGAGAAGAAGGCTCAGTTGAGTTTCGGCGACAAGCAACTCGAACTACCCATTTATTCCGGCACCCTTGGACCTGACGTTATAGATGTAAGCCAGATAACCGGCAACGGTGCTTTTACCTTCGATCCCGGCTTTGTTTCCACAGCCTCCTGCGAATCCAAAATCACCTTTATTGATGGTGCCAATGGTGTGCTGCTGCATCGCGGCTACCCCATCGATCAGCTGGCTGACCATTCAGACTACCTGGAAGTCTGTTACCTTCTTCTCTACGGAGAACTCCCCAACGCCGAGCAAAAGCAGGGTTTTGTTAACACCATTAACAATCACACAATGGTGCACGAACAGCTGCGCAATTTCTATCAGGGCTTCCGCCGCGACGCTCACCCTATGGCCATCATGTGTGGTGTGGTGGGCGCACTGTCCGCGTTTTACCATGATTCTCTGGAGATTTCCGATGAGCGCCACCGTGAAATCGCGGCTTTCCGCCTGATCGCGAAAATGCCCACCCTGGCTGCCATGTGCTACAAGTACTCCCTCGGCCAGCCGTTCATGTTCCCCCGTAACGACCTGACCTACTCCGAAAATTTCCTGTACATGATGTTCGGTGTGCCCTGCGAGGAATACAAGGTAAATCCGGTACTGGCCAAAGCCATGGACAAGATCTTTATCCTCCATGCTGATCACGAGCAAAACGCCTCCACCTCTACTGTTCGCCTGGCGGGCTCTTCCGGCGCCAACCCGTTCGCCTGTATGGCAGCCGGTATCGCTGCACTCTGGGGTCCGGCTCACGGTGGCGCCAACGAAGCCGTGCTGAACATGCTCCAGGAAATCGGTGACGTCTCCAACGTGGACAAATACGTCGCGAAAGCCAAGGACAAAAACGATCCTTTCCGCCTGATGGGTTTCGGCCACCGGGTTTACAAGAACTACGACCCGCGCGCCAAGGTTATGCGCGAAACCTGTCACCAGGTGCTGAAAGAGCTGGGCATTAACGATCCGCAGCTGGAACTGGCTATGAAGCTGGAAGAAATTGCCCGTTCCGATGATTATTTTGTTTCCAAGAACCTGTACCCGAATGTGGACTTCTACTCCGGGATTATCCTGAAAGCTATCGGGATCCCCACCAGCATGTTCACTGTAATCTTCGCTCTGGCCCGCACCGTTGGCTGGGTGGCTCACTGGCACGAAATGATCAGTAATCCGTACCGGATTGGCCGTCCTCGCCAGCTATACACCGGCGAACCCAAGCGAGACTGGAAACCGGTTGAAGAGCGTTAATCATTAACCGCTTCGCGAAACGCCGCCTCTTACTGGCGGCGTTTTTGTTTCCGGGATACAGATATAAACAAAAAGGGGTATGAAATGAAAATCGCATTCCTTGGATTAGGGGTAATGGGCTATCCCATGGCCGGCCACCTGAAAAAGGCCGGTCATGACATCACCGTTTATAACCGCACGGCAGCGAAATCCGAGCGCTGGGTGTCTGAGCATGGGGGCAAAGCTGCCGCTACGCCGTCAGAAGCCACCACCGACTGCGATATGGTGTTTATGTGCGTGGGTGATGACAACGATCTGATGCAGGTAGCCACCAGCGAGACCGGTGCCCTGAAAGGTATGGCACCGGGCACTGTTCTGGTGGATCACACCACCGCGTCTGCTGAGGCTGCCCGCAACCTGGACAGGCTTTGCCAGGAGCAGCAGTGCCGGTTTATCGATGCACCGGTATCCGGTGGTCAACAGGGCGCGGAAAACGGGCAGCTCACTATCATGTGCGGTGGCGACGACTCTGCGTTTGAAAAGGCCAGACCGGTTATGGACTGCTATGGGAAACAGGTAACCCTGATGGGGCCGGCCGGACACGGCCAGCTTACCAAAATGGTGAACCAGATTACCATCTGCGGCCTGATCCAGAGTCTGTCGGAAGGGCTGAACTTCGCGGAGCGCGCCGGCCTGGACCCACTGAAAGTCATCGACGTCATATCAAAAGGCGCAGCGCAATCCTGGCAGATGGAAAACCGTCATAAAACCATGCTTGCAGACGAGTATGAACACGGTTTTGCCGTGGACTGGATGCGCAAGGATCTGAAAATCTGCCTGGAAGAAGCCGAAAGGAACGGCAGCTCCCTACCCATTGCAGCCCTGATCGATCAGTTTTATGGGGATATTCAGCGCATGGGGGGCGGACGATTTGATACGTCCAGCCTGCTGTTCAGATTAAAGTCTCTGGAAAAGTGCTGATCAAACAGATCCTGATCCGAATGGAATGGTTCGGGGCAACTGCCGCCTTTGAACTGCCGGACAATACACCGGCAGTTTAAATCTCAGCACTTAATTAAACGCAGCGGCGTTACTCGGTGTAATCCGCGCAGGTGACTGCATTCGGACGGTTGAATAGGCAACAAGTTCAACGCCCGACGGCACGTCATCTTCGTCGCGACCATCAAGATAAAACGCCTGCATGAACGGCACTCTGGTATCGTAAAAATAGGTGACCTTGATACGGAGTATATTGGCGTCCTGTATGCTGAGGCCGGAGGCTCCACCAGTATTGGTGGGCCGGTTCATCAGGTTATCATTGGGTATTTCACAGGAACCCCCAAAACCCCCGCCACAGGCGGCACCACCGCTTGGAGGCCCTCCCCAGTCCTGGAAAGCGGAGGTATCCGGATTAAGGATCTCGATCGTTACGTTCTGAAGGTTGTCCGCGGCTGTACTGGTGCCGATAGCCGATGGTCTCATTCTCAGCACAACCTCATTGCGCATCTGCTGAAGATCAATGGACGTTGTGGCACCAATCCGCGCCGCCATCAACGCCGCGTATTCCAGATTGGTCTTGGCCTGATATACCAGCCCCAGATGCACGACCCCCATGCCCAGCAGAAGGATTATCGGCAGCACGATAAGGGTTTCCGCCACAGCAATACCTTTGATTTTGCTCTTCATGTGACTCATAACCTGTCTCACTCAGTTAACCTTTCTTGCTCAGTTAAATACAATAATGATGGTTTTATCGTCGGTACCGCCCTGTTGCTCACTGTACTGAATCAGGGAATGAGCGCGGTCGGCCATGGTCATCCGGTTGCCAGCCAGGAGCTTCACCATTTCCTTGTCAGGCACATGGTCGGAGATGCCGTCTGACATCAGTAACAGAACATCGCCCTGCTCCCAGACGTGCTCCGAGACATCAGGAAAAATCTCTTCTTTTACGCCCATGGCCTGGGTGACTACAAACTTCATGGCGCCATTGGCTCTCTGCACGGCCCGGGTGTGGTCACGGGTAAGCTGCTCAACAGAACCATCCCGAAACCGGTAAATGCGACTGTCACCCACGTGGTAGCAACGCAGAATGCTTTCCTGTATCCAGGCCAGCACCACGGTACTGGCCATGCCAGTGTAATCCAGTTTTTCTGCCACTTCCCGGATCTGCTGATTAGCGGTTCGCAGCGCCGTACTAATGGCATCGTGAGTGACTTCTGTATCGGCAAGAAGTTCACACATGGCGTCCACCACACAACGTGATGCCATATCACCTGCCGGTCCACCTCCCACTCCATCAGCCACCACGAACAAACCTTTGTTACTGAGCACAATGCAGGCATCCTCATTGTCTGCTGACCGGCTTCCTTGTTTACTGAGTGCGACAGCTTTCATGGCTAGTTTCTTTTATCAATGACACCGACAATATCGTCCAGCTCATCTGTCTTGTCAGAGGGCTTACGATTAAGGGCCTGGGAAAAATCGTTAATGTCCCCCAGAAAATCCGAAATAGCGGAGACGTCGGCTTCAGGGTTGACTGTAGCCGTGTAGAATTTAAGGTGTTCTTCAGACTGGAGCAGGCGAATCAGTGCCAGATTATAGTGTGCCTTGGAGTGCCGGGGCTTCAGCTCTACCACCTTCTCAAAATGGTATGCGGCATTGTCCAGATTACGCAGCCGGAAAGCGATGTTGCCCAGACGGTAATGAGCAATAATACTGTCGGGAAAATGCTCAACCATTTTCCTGAACTCGGTCTGGGCTTCCTCCAGCTTGCCCTGGCGATAAAAATCCTCACCGGCATCATAGAGCTCGGATTTGAGCCTGTCCCGTTTCACGTCCTGAAGCAGGCGCTCCTCTTCCTGACGTTCCTGTATCATCGCACAGCCGGAGGACAGCACCAGAAATGCGATACCGAGTAACGCTAAGATAGCCCGTTTCAGGCGCCCCACCTTTCGTACCATGCTAGTTTTGAACTCGCTTTTGTATGATATTCCGTTCCCGGCGGCACAAGGTTCACCACCTCGTTCCACAATTCCTTGGCTTTGGACGAGTTAACGTATTCGAGGCGCAGGGCCTGGCGATACAGCTGGCGGGACTTGGTGTTGGCATTATCGATAGCGATTTTCGCTGCCACACTTTCACCAATACTCAGTGCTTTTTGCCATAACTCGTAGGCTTCGTGATGTTTGCCGGCCTTGGAAGCCTCGTTACCCCGGCTGACATATTCCTCCACCACCCGTGATGTTACCTGGTCCGCATAAACACTTTTCGCTTTGCCGAATATTCTGGCTTCTTTTTCCAGGAAGCTGCTCCAGGCCACAAAGGCACCCTGCTTGTCACCGGATACAAAGGCTTTCTGGCCCCGCTCGTACAGGCCGTAAAGGCGAGCCAGCTCCTCGTGTTTGTTTTTGAGCTGGGCCTTGGTGCTGGCGTAAACCTGAGAGTTATTCTCATACTTTGTCATATTGGTGAATAACTGGGGTGCATTGCCGCTAAGGAATTCTGACTCCGCAGACGCCAACAGCTTGGCCGCTGCCTGCTGGGTTCTGTTAATTGTGGGCGCTTTCTTTTCAACGGGTTTTACCGGCTCGGGTTCCGGAGCGGATACCTTCTCCGGTTTGCTGGGTCTGGATTCAGGCAACTTGTTTTGTGGCGCAATCGGCGCCATGGCAATACTCGGTGGCGGTGCACCAACCGCTGGCTTGGGCGCGGTGGCAGTAGCAGCCGCCGGTGCAGCCGCAGTCTGGGCAGCAGATGTATTCTGGTTACGCTGTTCGGGCTGTTGCTGAGCAGCCTGGCGCTGTGCATTCTGATTTGTGGCTTGGGCAGGCGCAGCGGCACCAATCAGCTGCTGTTCCGCTCGCTGGGAATCGGAAAACTGCTGGAGCCCCACCCAGGCCACAGCACCTATCACGCAGAAACTGACACCAATAACCGCCACTTTGGTGAATTTTTTGGCGGGGCTCGGGCCAAAAGTCTCGTCTGCAGCGGGGGTTTCTTTGGGCTTGTTGAACAGTGACGCTTTTTTTGGCTTGGCCGGTGCGGGTGTTCCACCCTGGGAAAAGGTCAGGGTTACGTCACCCAGCTTGATGACATCCCCTTCTTCCAGGATAACCCGGGATACCTTGTAGCCATTAACCTTAATACCGTTCAGGCTGTTCAAATCGTTAACAACGAACCGGCCTGACTGGAAAACAACTTCAGCATGCTTGCGGGAAACACCTTTCCCTGTGAGCACCATGTCGCATTCAGTACCCCGCCCCATCACAAAGGGAAAGGCGGTTATGGGAGAGGGTTCGCCATCCGCATCAATAAGGAACGCATTACCATCTTCTTCTGCATCGGTGTAGACTTCGGTTTTCTCGTTATCCCACTCGCCGGGCAAACTGCCTTCCTCGATATCATCGCTCGAGTTGGCAGCATCGATCAGACCATGTCGGTTCAAATCAATGACCGGCGTTGATTCAACCTCAATATCTGCACCATTTTTCATAACCACGTCCCGCTATTCATACATTTATTCGTTATTTTTAACGTATTTGTTGTTCTTATAAAAGATACTTAAAGATACGTATTGTTTATTAATGTTTTGCTTCGATCGTATCGCCTACCCTGAAACCCAGCTCCGCGACACTGAATGCTGGCAATTCAATCACCGAAACCGTGCCGCGGGGCGCAAAGTCCAAGCGGAATGGCTTCAGGTTTTCTTTTATTTTCAACACCTTATGGGCAGCATCCAGATACAGCACATCAATACTGAAACGCATCCACATTGTATGAATGCTGCCACAAGGCTTCAACCAGAGTCCTGTCAGGGCACTCAGCTGCCTGCGCCCCATCAACCCGATAAGACGCGTCAGCCAGGTATCAGCAACTAAAATGCTTAGTTCACCGCATTGACTGTTTAGAGTAACCGCTCTCATTGCCCGCCTACACCAGCAACCTTACCAGAAATTCCGGCAGCAGGTTGGTTTCCGCCAGCTTGACCACCATAATAAAGGCCACCAGCATAAACACGATAGGAAACAGAAACAGCATCATGGGCAGCAGCATCTTGACTGGTGCCTTGTTTGCCTGCTCTTCCGCCGCGCTGAAGCGTTCGGACCGCTTCTGCTCCGCTTGAAGTGTTAACACTTCAACAATCTCACCACCGGTCTCTTCCGCCTGGTTCATGGCAGCCACAAAGTTATTCACCGAAGGGATATTCATCCGTTCACCCAGGTCACTGAGGGCATCCCGGCGGACTTTACCGGCCCGGATTTCCCGCAACAGCTTGCCGAACTCGTCCCGCACCGGACCGGGCGGCAGACTGGCAATGGCCTGTCCCAGGGAAGAGGAATAGTTCAACCCTGCCCGCATGGACAGTACCAGCAAATCGAGCAGGAATGGAAAGTCTTTCTCCACGATTCTGCGCCGGTAGCGTATTTTATCGTTCAGCCATAAGTCCGGATAAAGAAAACCAATAGGTACGGCCAGAATAACAATTACTAACGCTTCGGCCCCCAACCCCTCATTAACGGAATAAAGAAAAATCGCGGTCACTGTGCCCACAATAAGACACACCCATCGCAGGGTTACGAACTCTTCCGGCAAGATGGCGTAGTTCATGCCACCCGCGCTCAGCCGCTGGGAAAGTGCCTTGTACTGTTTTTCATTGATAAAACCTCTCACGTCCCGCGCAAACATGCGGACGACAGGCTTGAACAGCTTGTAGATCAGAGGCGGCGGATCGCGCCACTCGTCATCATCATCCAGCCGGCTGCGTTTGCGGGTGGCTGCTTTCAGAATAGAAAAGGTCGCAACGCCCAGGGCCAGACCCACGATTAAACCGGGCCCCTGGGTGCCAATATCAATGCTGGCCAAAAATTCCTGGAAATTGTCAAACATCGACGGTCACCACCCTGTTGATCATCAAGGCAGCACATACCGCCATACCAATCATGACTGCGAGCCAAATCCAGCCAAGTTTGGTGGTAAACAGCAAAGCCATGGATTGCGGCTCAAGCTTATAAAACACGTAACCGATAAACACAGGGAAGAAGGTGGCCAGTTGCCCCTGGGCACGCCCCATGGAGGTCAATGCCTTGATTTTGCCTTCCACCTTGGATTTCTCACGCAGGGTGCCCGCCAGAATATCGAAGGTCTCTGCCAGGTTGCCACCCACCGAACGGGAAATCTTGATGGCGGAGTTCATCAGAATGATTTCCTGGCGGTTCATCCGTTTCGCCAGCTCATCAAAAGAATCATTCAGGTCTGTACCGACCCTGTATTCAACCAGCACCTGAGCAAACTCCTGGGCAATGGGATTAGGCTGGTTTTTAACAATCTGCTGCAGCGACTTTACCAGGTTCAGGCCTGAACGCAGGGAGGATGACATGGCCGCCAGCGCATCAGGTAATTGGCGCACAAACTGGTCCGCCCGTTTCTCTTTAATGCGGGCCAGAATAATGGGAGGCAGCACCATAATGATGCCGACCACCGCCAGTGCCACCAGCAAATTCGTCAGGAAAAAAGTCAGGGGGCCTACGATGAAGGCCGCCGCCATGGTATAAACAAATACCTGCCCCGGCTCCATGACAATCAGGGCATCTCTCAGATTCTTGTCCACCTGGGTAAAAAAGTTTTGCCGGTAAAGCGAAAATACCTGGCGGCCAAACCCGGAAAAAACGAAGAACACGCAGGTGAAGAAACCCACGGTCATCAGGAAAATAATCAGAATCTGGTGCTGTCTTACAAAGCCCATCAGGGCATCTACATTCAGTTCCATGCGTCTTGCAACTCATGTATATCAGCATTCTGTTCACCGAACACTGAAAAATCCAGTTCCAGTCCCTGCTCTCTCGCCTGCCGGTAAAAATGGGGAATATAACCGGTGGCCCGGAATTCACCCGCAACTTTACCTTCAGGGGTTGTACCTTTCCTGACAAACTCGAAAATTGGCTTCAGCTTGATACTGTCACCTTCGATATCCTCAACTTCCATGATATGGGTGATCTTACGGGATCCGTCTGACAAACGGCTCTGCTGAATCAGGATATCCACCGCAGAGGCAATCTGTTCACGGATGGCGCGGGACGGCAATTCAACACCGGCCATCAACACCATCACTTCCAGACGGGCCAGAAAATCTGCCGGGGAGTTTGCGTGGCCGGTGGTGAGGGAACCATCGTGGCCGGTGTTCATGGCCTGCAGCATATCCAGCGCCTCGCCACCCCGACACTCCCCCACTACAATACGATCGGGGCGCATCCGCAGAGCGTTAATCACCAGATCCCGGATAGTGACCTTCCCCTTACCTTCCGCGTTTGCGGGTCGGCTTTCCAGGGATACCACGTGGGGCTGGTTGAGTTTCAGCTCCGCGGCATCCTCAATGGTCACGATCCGGTCCTCCGGACCAATGAAGTTGGACAGAATATTCAGTGTCGTGGTTTTACCAGAGCCGGTACCCCCGGAAATCACCACGTTCTGCTTCTGCTCGACGCAAGTCCTGATAAACTTTGCCATGTCTGCGGACAGCGTCCCGTATTTCAGCAGGTCCGTAACAAACAGGTTTTTCTTGGCAAATTTACGAATGGTGATGGTGGGCCCGTTCAGCGCAAGGGGCGGTATAATGGCATTAACCCGGGAGCCGTCCGGCAAGCGGGCGTCAACCATGGGTGAGCTTTCATCGATACGGCGGCCCAAAGGTGCAACAATACGGTCTATAATCGCCAACAACGACTGGGTACCGGTAAAACGGCTCTCGGACAATGTTAACCGGCCATTTTTCTCAACGAAGATCTGGTCGGGGCCATTGACCATCACCTCGGTGACGGAGTCATCGTTCAGCAGGGGCTCCAGGGCTCCCAGGCCCACCGCCTCTGCCACCACCTGCCGTTGCAGCTCCTCCCTGGTCAGACCATCGGGTACATCCCTGACCCGCTCCTCAATAATGTCATGAGTTGCTTTCTGGGCTTCCTCACGCAGTTGCTCAGGGCTCATTTCCTGCAGGTTATTACGCTTGCGCAGATCCAGGTATTCCAGAATCATGGAGTGAATTCGCCGCTTCAGCTGAACCAGCTCCTCACTCTCCTGAATCTCGGCGGCTTTGGGGCGGCGGTTCACACCGGCGAAAAGCGCGTACTCCTCGTCCGGGACTTTTTTTACCACCAGCTTCAGGGCGCCAAACTCAACAATGTCGTTGGTTTTGAGCATCAACACTTCGGAGATTTGTTCCCCGTTATACCAAGTGCCATTGGTGCTGCCGTTGTCTTCCAGCAGGGCTTCGTTCTTGTCGATGGTCAGACGGGCATGAACCCGGGAGGCATGATTATCCGTCAGAATCACATCGCACTGATCGCCTTTACCGATCAGGTATTCGCCATCATCCAGCTGAAAGGCTGTTTTGTTTCCGTGACTGTCGACAAGATCAAATTCCAGCATAATAACTTACCGCCTAGTCGAAGAGGTCAAACTTGAGATCCTCATCAACGCCTCTGACGAGGTCTCTTGAGTAATCCAGCATGTCCTGATTCAAACGGTTATCGGGATCAATCAGGTATGGGGTAACGAACACCACCAGCTCCGTTGTATTTTGCTGGAACCGGCGCGACTTGAATAATTCACCGAGAATGGGAATGGAGCCAAGCCCCGGTACCTTGCTCACGGATTTGCTGTCTTCCGCTTTCAGAATACCGGATATCACCATGGTTTGGCCGGACTGGGCATTCATTTCCATCATGGTCCGTCGGGTGGTGAACCCGGGAATTCCCAGCACTTCCACACTGTTATCCACTTCACTGACTTCTACATTGATTTTGGTGGCGATAAAGCCATCCGGGTCAGCCACAGGCTCCATATCCAGCACCACACCCACCTGCTTGAAGGTTACTTCGTAATCACCATCGTTGCCACGAATGGGAATGGGCACTTCACCACCCGCCAGAAATTCCGCCTTGGAACCACTTTTGGTTACCAGCTTGGGCTGGGCCAGTACCCTGGCCACACCCTTTTGCTGCAGCAGGCGAATCACCGAACCGATTTCGGTCAGTGGCTCCGGCTTGTTCTCCTGCAAACCAAACCCAAGAAAGGAATCAATCTTGTCAAAATCACCCAGGCCGTGGAACTCACCCAGTATTTCAAAAAATGGGCCGGGAGCAGATTCAGCCCATTCCAGCCCGATATTTTTCAGGTCATCCCGTCGGACTTCCACCACTTGGACATCCATCATGATCATCGCCTGAAGACTGACATTGGGGCGCACCACGTTGAACACCACACTGCCAGAGTCGGCTTCTTTTTTAAGCTTTTGCTTCATGTCCTCAATGATGGGAATATCCTGATCGCGGAGGATACGGCCCTCGATAAAGACAATGCCGTTTTCTTCCCGGGCATTCACGCCTTCCACATCGGCCAGAACAATATTAGCAATCTCAAGAATCTGCACCCAGGAGGTATCCACCACCTTCAGCAGATAACGCATCTGTACGCCGTTGTCCTTCCAGATACGAACGTCGGTGACACCCTCACCCAGACCGGTGAGCAGGACTTCATCGGGGCCGGTGGCCTGAGCATTGGCTACTTCCGGGTGACCGATGGACACCCGCATGACACCGGGTATCTTCAGCAGGCGGGTCTGCCCCTCAACAATGGAGATGGTATCCGCGTATTTTTCTGCGGCCTGCAGAGATAAGCTAAAGAAAACAGAAAACAATAAAACGACTGCCACAGCGGGAAGACGCGCTGCCTTAACTAGCGTCATAACTTCTTGTCCTTAAATGTCTTGTTTTTGTTATCGGATGATAGGTGTATAAAATATCCGAACGGGACCAGCTCTAGGACCGGGTTCCGCCACGAATCAGCTCGAAGCCCCATGTGCTGCGTCTTGCGGGCTCAGGCGGTGCTTCCTGCGGTATATCCACCAGATTGTCGATGGTGACATAGTCCTCGAACTGGGACTGCTCGTCTTCCGGACGGCGTAAGAGCACGGCAATATCGCCAACGGTTTGCGCATGGATAAGCTTGGTAGCGTGCAGCGGGCTTACACCAACGGTAATCTCGCCGTAACGTTTCTGATCTTTCTCTTTAATGCCATCATCAATGTCCTGACCGGTGGCCAGCACCCGGATATTCTGCAGCAAGGGCACAGTCCGGTCCCTTTCACCATCTTTCAGGGTAACCATCAGGTCAATATAATCACCAGGCGCAAGAAACCCGGACAATGTATCCAATGTATCCACGGGGATAGTGATGGCCCTTTCGCCTTCTTTCAGCAGGCTCGCCAGACCCTCTACCTTGGCGTGGCTCACGTGGATACTCAGAATTGGCTCACCAGCACCCACGGGGTGCAGTATCTGCTTGCCATTCAGGACATTAAAATTCTGAGGTGGCACGGCATCTTTGTGAACGTAAGCTCTGGGTATCTGGAGTATTCGCGCGGTAGAAGTGGAAACCACATCCCCGACTTTTAGGTCCTGCGACGCAACCACCACGGCAATCGCAGCACGGGAATCCTCAAAGGACTTCTTGTAGGTCGTTACCTCATGCTTGATGTAATCCTGAGTCAGAAACCAGCCAACGCCTCCCGTCAGCATCGCACCGAGTAGCAGTATGATTGTGAGCTTGTTGGACGACCTGTTCATAATTAACGCATCTCTTTTTGTTATTGGCTAGGGCTGGTTCAGCCGGGTCTGGAAGGTACTCTGTTTTTCACGAAGGGCATGTACCAGGCCCTGATAGGCGGGAGGATTATCATAGATTCTGTCCACTGCCTGACCGGTACCCACGCCGCCAACCCGGTCTGTGACATCACCTGATCCACCGACAAGCGCATACCACAAAACAATCATAAAGAACGAGAGGACTATGCTGTATTCCAGCATGACACTGCCCTTATTGCTCCGTTTTGCTTTGCAACCGATCTTCATCGCTGACACCCGCATTAGTGCATTGTTTTTATTATCACTTAACCCAGTTGATAAGTATGTTAACCAAACGTTTATTTTTTTTTGTGAATTGTTTAACAGTAACCTGGAGAGTTTCCGAGCCCCGCTGGTAATCCATAACTGACCCAAGGTCACCTTTACGGTTCGTTACCCGCAGCCAGCCATCGTTCTCCAGTGCCGTAGAATAGAAGTACTCTACCTCCCCCAGACGTTTTTCACAGTTTACAGTGAGGGTTTCGGAGCGCTTGCCAAAGTCTAAGGACTCTACCTTATTTAAAACATGGCATCCAGGGGGGATTGGCAGTTGGGAAGACGTACTGTGCCGGTAGCGGCCAGGCACAGGACTCACCGTGAGTTTGCCCTCCACATTAGGGCCCACCTGGCGGTACTGTACGCTGTAGATATAGCCCCTGAGCTCGTAGCCGATCACCCGATACTCACCCAGGTTACGCTCTTTGGATTCACCATGGCCCTTGGCCTTGAACAGGTTCCGGTAGAATTTGGCCACGTCCCGCTCTTCGCCCGGGTAGCTGAACATCCTTATTGACATAGGCATGCCGTTATGGGCCATCTGACGGCCAACCCACTGGGAACTGGCACCGGGAATCAGTTCCAGCTCGGGAAGGGGCATATCCAGTGGATCCAGCTTCTTTGCGCTGGCAAGGGCAGGCACGAGCACCAATAATGCTAGAAAGGTGATTCGCAATAACTGCATATTGTTATTCGAACTCTATGAGTCCTTCGGGAAGGATGGTTGACTGATCATCGGCCACTGCTTCCAGGTCGCCACCTGCATTCAGAATCTCCAGCTCATCGAAGAAACCCAGGGTAAGCACATTCAGCAACCGGAGCGGCGCCTGCCACACACTCAGCCTGTCACCATCGGTAGATACGAATGAGTCGGTAATGTTCTGGTAAGCAGCAGCATTCTGGGGTACCACACTGTTGGCCGCCAGCAGCACCGCAGAAGACTTGGTGTGGAAGCGGGTAGTTTGTGCCACAGGATCAAACGGTGCCGCCACTTGATTACGGGTGGAATTCAGATAATTGGTGCCCGCGCTGAAGTTTGCCAACAGAGAACCCTGACTTGCCAGGGGGAAGCTGACGGCAGTCGCACCAAAGGCATTGGGGTTCATGGCTTGTATCGCACCGATTCCCGAATTCGCAACGGGGTCGTTGATATTCAGGGGTAAGGTCGTAATTTCTACGCCCACAGAGGCACCGCCGTCCACCAGCGACGAGTGGCCAACACTGCCATAATCCTTCCAGCGCTCGTTATTGGACGCCACTGCCGCTGCACTGAAGCCGGCCGACTCCCGCTCGATAAAACGCTCGCGGACCGCATCGGCCACCGCTCCTTCATTCAGCGTAGTATAGGCCGTTCTTTCCCAAGCCACGTATCTCGAGGCCTCATGGGTGGCGGTTTGAATGTCGAGGTAATTCGCAACAACCGGAATCAGCATAAACAGGGGTGCGATCACCGCCAGGGACACCAGCAACTCCACTGTAGACTGCCCTCTGTTAATCTTGACATTGCATTGCATGTTCGCGTTAGTCATTCGATAACTCCCTCAGCTCCTAGTTGGCCAGCGTGGCTTGCCAGAACGGGTTAAACAGATTGGGGCGCTCATTCACGATCCCGGTGTCATCGAATCCATAAGTACAATTCGGTGCGTCATAGCAAGCCGGACGTTTGTACACCACCATCGCCTGGGCAACGGCTCCAACCTTCGGCGCGTCATCGCAACTACCTTCCGCTGCTGACGAAAGGCTGTTGGTGTTGTTACAATCCTGCGAAACAAAAGCAGTTACCGGGATTTGCTCAAAACGGTTATTCAGGGTGAGGTAACGTTCCGTACCGCGATAAGTGGTTCGGGACAAATCACGGCAATCTATATCACGTCCACACATACCAAACAGCGCCGCAACCGCGGTCGCGAGAATATTTCCGCCCAAATTTTGCCCTGCCGCCGCAATATCTTCCGCTGATGTCGTATTTTGAGCGTTAATAGGTGCCACCAGGTGCAGCAAACCACTGGTAGACTCGATGCTGTCTTCAGCCACCCAGTTCAAATAGCCATTGCCATTGCC
>JAWVYU010000062.1:0-17685 GCA_033722575.1 Ketobacteraceae bacterium
ATCACTGAATTCAAACTGAAATCCGATGTATTGATTGACGAAGTCCGCGCCGGCGGCCGGATCAACTTTATTATCGGTAAAGGGCTGACCAGCAAGGCTCGCGAAGCCCTCGGCCTGGAGCCTGCAGATTTCTTCCGTTCACCCACGGAAGTAAAAGACACCGGCAAGGGTTTCACCCTGGCCCAGAAAATGGTGGGCAAGGCCTGCGATCTGCCCGGCGTTCGTCCCGGCCAGTACTGCGAGCCCAAAATGACCACCGTCGGCTCCCAGGACACCACCGGCCCCATGACCCGTGACGAGCTGAAAGACCTGGCCTGTCTCGGTTTCTCTGCCGATCTGGTAATGCAGTCGTTCTGTCATACCGCCGCTTATCCCAAGCCGGTTGATATCGATACACAGCACACCCTCCCCGACTTCATCATGAACCGTGGTGGTGTTTCCCTGCGTCCTGGCGACGGCATCATCCACAGCTGGCTGAACCGGATGCTGCTACCGGATACCGTGGGCACCGGTGGCGACTCTCACACCCGATTCCCCATTGGCATTTCCTTCCCGGCCGGTTCCGGCCTGGTGGCCTTTGCGGCGGCAACCGGGGTAATGCCCCTGGATATGCCCGAGTCTGTGCTGGTTCGCTTTACCGGCAAGCGTCAGCCCGGTATCACACTGCGTGATCTGGTACACGCCATTCCGTTGTATGCCATCAAGCAGGGCGAACTCACGGTTGAGAAAAAAGGCAAGAAAAACGTTTTCTCCGGTCGCGTGCTGGAAATCGAAGGCCTGGAAGACCTCACGGTAGAGCAGGCATTCGAACTGTCTGATGCGTCCGCCGAGCGCTCTGCTGCCGGCTGTACCATTACGCTGTCCGAAGAATCTGTGGCTGAATACCTGCGTTCCAACATCACACTGCTCAAGTGGATGATCGGCAACGGTTATGGTAACGCCCGTACCATCGAGCGCCGCATTAATGCCATGGAAGATTGGCTGGCCAACCCGAGCCTGATGCGTGCGGATGCCGACGCCGAATACCACACGGTGATCGAAATCAATATGGATGAGATCAAAGAGCCGATCCTGTGCTGCCCCAACGATCCGGACGATGCCAAAGTCCTGTCTGACGTGGCCGGCGACAAGATTGACGAGGTCTTCATTGGTTCCTGTATGACCAACATCGGTCACTTCCGCGCTGCGGGCAAACTTCTGGAACAGGTTGATGGTCTGACCACCCGCCTGTGGCTGGCGCCGCCCACCAAAATGGATGAGCATCAGCTGATGGAAGAAGGCTACTACAACATATATGGCCGCGCCGGCGCCCGCACGGAAATGCCCGGCTGCTCCCTGTGTATGGGTAACCAGGCCCGCGTAGCACCCAACTCCACCGTGGTGTCCACCTCTACACGTAACTTCCCTAACCGTCTGGGTCAAGGTGCCAACGTGTATCTGGGTTCTGCAGAGCTTGCTGCCGTTGCTGCGGTGCTGGGCAAACTGCCAACCCCCGAGGAGTATATGGAATACGCCAACAACATCGATTCCATGTCAGCGGAGATCTACCGCTACATGAACTTCGATCAGATGGCGGAGTATCAGGACGTGGCTGACAAGGTGAAGATACCGGTGGCTCAGGATTCCTGATCCCGGGTAACCCTTTACCTCTGTGGCGAATATCGCGCAGCCGAATATCGCCCAAAAGAGAAACCCGCCACTGGCGGGTTTTTCTTTTTGCTCGACACTCAATTCATGCGCCCAGCCTGTGCAACGCGGCGCCTATGCAAGCACTGAAATCCGGTGCTATATCCCGGCTTTGCTGCAGCCAGAATTCCCGGCAGTTTGTTTTCAGCCGGTCTGTGTTCAGCAGACGCTCAACAAGCCGAGAGAATGGCTCGTCCGATGACGACTGAGCCATGTTGTACCCCGCCCCGGATTTTTCCAGCACGGAACCGATCAGGTTATTTTCCAGATGCAGGGGCAGCACACAAACAGGCACCCCGTAGCGCAATGCAGAACAGGTACTTGCCATGGCGCCGTGACTGATAAACAGATCGGCAGCAGCCATTAACGGTTCCATGTCCACGGGGTAGTTGTATATTTTGCATTTCCCTCCGGCCCTGTCCGGCAGTCCCTTCAGACCCGGGCAGACAATCACGGTATTGGCCTTTACGCGCGCCAGCTCCGCCAACAAGGGCTCCACCTGGCGGAAGGACGTGGGCAGGTACACCAGGACATTTGCCTCGCTATTATCCGGCCAGCTCGCCGCTGGCAACTGTTGTTGCCCGGGCAGAAGCGCGTAGGTTACATCCGGAGAACGCTCATACAAATCAAAAGCAGGCAGACAGGTAAGTATCGTGGCTTCACACTGATAGATGTCGCTGAAATATGCCAGTGACTGAACCTCTCGCTCGCTCTTCAACGCCGCCTTGACCAGTTTCAGCAACTCCTGTTCCTGCCAGCGGACCCTTTGCAGATGTTCCTCACCCGCCTTCCAGGGCGCCAGCGGCTGTCCGGGTGCCAGCTCGCCAATTCCCGTTCCCACCACCATTCGTGGAATACCTGAAGCGAAGCTGGCCAACAGCGCCGTTGGTGAATAATTGGCAACAATCAGGTCCGGCTGCGTCAGCGAAAACACACTGCGCCATGCCCGCACCAGAGAATTGAGACTGGGGGGCTCCAGATACCCCTTGGTTAACAGCAAATCCGCCATGCTGGACACCGGGCGCTGCATTCTGATTTTTGGCAACCACACCGGGGCCTGCAACAACTTGTATTGCGCAACCTCGGTGAACAAATGGTGAACTCCCGACACATCCTTTACCGCAAGGCACACCTGAAAACCTTTCTGCTGCAGTTCCCGTGAGACGGCGTATAAACAAGCCAGATGACCTAATCCCGCTCCCAGCTCCCAGGTCAGCAATGCTTTTCCTGTCACAGATAGCTCCATTATTATTGCTGTGATGCCTTTAGGCATCTTTATTCAAAATTCGGTACACTATCGCTCTATTACTTTGGTCCACTACGAAAGGAAACGACAATGAAGTACGCGAAGCACGGAATTCCTCTGATGACTTTATCGGCTGCTATCGCCTCAGTGGCTGAAGCCCAGATTCAAACCAACCCTGACTCCGTCAGCACGCTGGAAAATACCTCTGTCACCTTTAACGTACTGGCTAATGATACGTCAGATCAGCAGCTAAGTCTGAGCTTCACCAATGCCATTGTCACCTCACCCGGGAATGGTGAACTGGTTTTTGATCAGCAAACCGGAGAGCACACCTACATTCCCAACACGGGCTATACGGGCCCTGACTCATTCATCTATGAAGCCACGGACGATGACCCCTATGGTGAGCCGATACAGGAAACCGTCACCATTACCGTGACAGCTGCCCCTTCAGACACAGATCTTGAAGATCAGGTCAGCGGCGATAATACCCGGGTTGTAGCCCGGACTATCACCGATATCTGTACCGAAGGCCAGCTTTCCACCGCACTCGATTCACAGATCTGCCGGGATTTCTCTGATGATGAAGCCGACACGGCCATCAGTCAGGTCACGCCGGAGGAAACCCTGTTACTCCGGCGGGTCAATAACCATAACCTGAGAGCCCAAAGCACGCGGCTGTTCCGCCATCAGCGTTCGTTACGCAGTGGCCAGGCGCCTGAAACCGTCACCTTCGATGAATCATCCCTAACCCTGAAAAATTACGTGGGCGGCTCTGCTGGTGCAGAGGTTCCTGCCAGAATGAGCTTTTTTGCCACTCTCCACAGCGAAGATGCCGACTACAGCAGCACCGCCAAAGAGTCCGGACATGAATACAGCACTAACGGTCTCACCCTGGGGGGTGATTATCGCGTGAATCCCAACCTGTTTGCCGGTGCGGCGGTGGGAATAATGAAGCAGGACCTGGATTACGACAATGACGCCGGGGAACTGGATTCCGATATTCACACCCTCACCGGTTATATCAGTTATTTCCGCGGCCCTCTGAACATTGATCTTCAGCTCACCTATGGTGAATCGGATTATGATATAGAGCGCTCTCTGGATTTTTTTGGCACCACAGCCACCGGAAAAACCGATGGCAACCAGTATGCCATCAGCACGCAGGTGGAATACAGCATCACCAGCGGCGGCTGGTCTGTGAATCCGTTTTTCCGCCTGGATTATCTGACCACGGAAATTGACGGCTACAGGGAATCCGCTGGTGGTGGCCTGGGGCTCAATGTAGGCAAACAGAAACAGGATCAGGTTAACAGCAACCTGGGTATCGACGTGGAATATACCCGCGGTTACACCTGGGGCGTGCTGATCCCCACTGCAAGCCTGACCGCCATCAGTGAATCCAGCGGCAACTATGATCCGGTCAGCTTCAGCTTTATCGATGATGCCTCCAGCACCACCTTTGAATTGCGACCGGACAGTGAAGACAGTCTGTTCTACGAGGTACAGCTGGGCGCCGTGGCCGTACTCACCGGGGGTATCTCCTGTTTTGCCTCCTACACCCAGTCCATGGATCTTGCGGACATGGATCTTTACCGCATTAATCTGGGCTTGCGAGCGGAGATGTAACACTGCGGTTCTGATCAATATGATTTTCGGGCGGCCCGGGCCGCCCGAAAGCTTCCCAGGGAACCCATTGCCACCAGCGTTCCCAGCCCTGCGTATGAGTGGCTTGCGAAATCTCGTTAAATGTTACCAGCGCACACCCCTCCACTGTCTGACGCTGAACATAGTGCCCAATCCAGGCAGCAGGAATATTACGGTCTTTAGCCCCTGCAAAATGAACCTGTTTTACCCGGCAGGGTAAAACAGGTTCCGCAACAGAATTGATAACCCCTGGCCCCATGGGCGTAAATCCATGAAACCGGGTCCAGGCCGGTACATCAAAATTACCGGCTATGCTGACAAACCCCACCACATTGCTATGGCGATGTACCAGATAATGCGCCAGGGCCGCACCGCCACTATAGGCCACCAGTATCACCGGTGTGCTTTCCGGAACGATGCGCCTCATAACGGCTGACAGGCTCTGGGCTGTCTGCTGGTGATACCGGTCGACAGTCCACCAGCGCGGATGGCATTGCGGGTCTGCGGTGTCGAAATAACAGGGCCGGCCGATCAAAATCCAGGGGAACGGGATACTGTTGGCTGACACCATCAACAGTGTGGAAGGAACAGGAATGGCAAGCAGGCGCCCGCGATAGTCAACCGGCTGGCCATCGCCATGAACCAGCACAACCACCGGCGTGTCAGGGTTGGTCGCGGAAAGTGGCAACTGGCTGCTTGAGAAAAGCCGGTGGAAAAATGGCTCGCCTTTCATTATTTCAGAAGCCGCTTCCCTGGGCGCGAACTGCTGCCAGCGGAAGTCTGCCGGGTTGTGTTTGTTAGCAGGCTGATTTTCACAGCCTGCGGAGAGTACCACCAGAAGGAATAGCGAAAATAATTGAAAGGCCCGGTCAAAAAGCCCTGAACACAACCCCAACGGCAGCACCCAGCTCTTTCATATCAAATTCGGCGTCAGCGCCTTCAAAATATTCATCCCGTTTCCGATAGGTTATTTCACCGGTAATATTCAGCCGGGGATTCAGCGGCAAGCCGACACCGGCACCAAGGTAATAGCCGGTGCCCTCTTCGATCTCGGTAAGGTCGCCACCGGGTTTAATATCAAAGAACGACTCTTCAAAATCAATCTCGGAATAATAATAAAGCACCCCGCCACGTCCGAAGAACGTCAGCTTGCCCACGGGATTGGACTCAATGCGCAGCCCGCCGAAAACGTCACCAGAGCGTATTTTGATACTGTAGCTGCCGGTGTTATCGGTCTGTGAATCTTCGGTTTCCGTGGACTGACTCAATCCCGCTTCCAGCGCCACATTGGGCGATAACGACAGCAGAAAGCCACCGGAAAATCGCAGCGATTCATCAAAATCGGAGCCAGAGGGGCCATCGTTGCCTACCGCAGCAATATCACCAAAAACCTTTCCCTGCACCTGTGTCTGAGCCTGAGCAGCCAGCGAAGCGAAACTGAATAGCATAATAATGGCTAGTCTGATCATGGCGTCACCGGAGGTCTGTAGGTAAAGCGGACAGAGTCGCTGGTGCTGGCTATGGCAAAGCCACCGGCAACTCCCATGGGCAGCTGAAAGCCCACTTCACGGAATACTGTCAGATCCACGTCACAATAGGACAGTTGAAAGCTGGAAAGCGGAATATCCCTGGCATCCACCAGTCCGTAGGTCACCACTTCCAGAATGGCGGCTGACAAAATCGTTAATACCTCATGGGTAAGCGTGGCAACGGCATTCACAATACTCTCGTTGGGAATAATATCCCGCACCTGCAGCGTGTAACTGCCATCATCGTCCGCCAGCACATTGAAGATTGGATAGGTATAACGTTTGCCACCTTCTGAATAGCAGGTAACAACCGCGTTGGAAGTGATCTGGTCTCCATCGCCGGCCTCCCAGGTCAGGGTGATATTGTCCGCCCGGGATGTAAATTCGTTCTGGTTAATGGCCAGGTTCTGCAAGGGCTGGGGGAAAGAAAAAGTTTCGCTGTAGCCCACCAGATCCTCATTGGGGCCCGGGTCAATCAACAACTGATCGACAGGGTACCAGCGATCTTCCCGGGCCCTTTCCGGGTCATATTCCGTGGCAATGATCACCTGATCGTTTTCGTCGAGCACATTCAGGGATCCCTCGTAATCACCACTCAGATTCTGCAGTGACTTCAGTATGCTGTAGTCCCCCTGATTGATGGATGAAGCCACGAAGAAATCACCACCCACCAGCGGCTGGCGAACACCGTCTTCATAAATAGCGGCCGCTGCATTGGCCCTGGTTGCGCCAAGAGGCAGGTTCACCTGGAGCCCCAGTGAAATACCGGAACCCGCAATGGGGTTGCGCAGCTGGTCTTTTTCGCCCGTTCCGGTGAAACAGGCGGCCAGCAGGAGCGCCACAGCTGCTGGCATAAGAAACCTTGATTTCATAGCACGCCTACAAACTGAGTTTTTTGAAAATGAATTCCGGGATATGCCTGATTATCAGCATGATAAACTGCCAGAACCAGGGAACGTAGACTACGTTACGCTCCTTATCGATAGCCTTCACTATGCTCATGGCCACCTCTTCAGGCTGGGCCCACAGGGGACCGGATTTATCCATACCGTCGGTCATGGGCGTGTCCACGAACCCCGGTTTGATGGTAACCACATGCACGCCTTTGCCAGCCAGGCGGTTGCGAACGCCTTCCAGGAAAGTGGATACCGCCGCCTTGGCACTGCCGTAAAGATAGTTGGACTGCCGGCCCCGGTCGCCCGCCACAGAGGTAATTACGGCAATGGTGCCGGAGCCCTTCTTTTCAAAATAATTGGCGGCTTCAGTTACCAGGGACAGTACACTAAGACCGTTCGTATCGAACTCCCGGCGGGCCACCTCGAAATCCGCTTCGCAGGCAGACTGGTCGGGCAAGGTACCATGGGCAACAAAAATACCGTCCACAGTCTCCAGCCTGGATTCCGCTTCGGTAAATAATGTTGAATGACTGGTGTAATCACAGGCATCAAAAACCTGGGTAAAAACTTCCTGGGCACCTCTGACTTTCAGATCCTGGGCCAGCATGTCCAGTTTGTCCTGGTTTCGCGCCAGCAGGTACAACCGGCCACCCCTGGCAGCCCAGATTCTTGCTGTGGCTTCGGCAATTGCAGAACAGGCGCCCACAATAATCCAGTTCTTCATGTCACTCCCTCAACGTTGTATTGTGTATTTTCAGACGGCAACTACCATAAAGGCGCCGATAATCACGCCGCACAGAATGCTCACTTTGTCTTTCAGGGCAAACACTATCGGATCGTCATGCATATTGCCACGGTGGGCAACAATCCACACCCGTGAAATCCAGAACAGCATAATCAGGCAGATTGGCCACATGATCATTGGCTGGTCATAAAGTACCTTCACATCACTGCTGTTGATATACAGTGCCAATACCAGCACCGAAATGTAGCCGCTGCTCCCTCCCAATGAAGACAACAACTCAATATCATCGGCGTGATAACCCCGGCCCAGGGTTTTCTTGACGCTCTTGTCCTGCAGGGCGCGCAGTTCGGTATAACGCTTCACCAGTGCCAGACTGAGAAACACAAACACCGAGAATGCCAGTAGCCAGAACGACAGCATTACCGAAATGGCAGCAGCACCGGCAATAATGCGCACCGTGTAAAGCCCTGCCAGTGTGATCACGTCAATGAGCACAATCCGCTTCAGCATAAAGCTGTAAGCGAAGGTAAGAATGTAGTAGCACAACAGCACAACGAAGAAATCTGCCGAAATAAGAGCGGCAAGAACAAATGCCACAACCAGCAATACCGGCGCCAGCAACAAACCGTACAGCAGGTTCAGGGTACCGGCAGCAAAAGGACGATTGCGCTTGGTTTTGTGGCGGCGGTCATCATTCAGATCCAGCAGATCATTCAGAAGATACACGCTGGATGCACACAGGGAAAACGCGATAAAGGCACCCACACACAGGAGGAAAAAATTGACGTTGGTTATCTGGTGAGAGGCCGCCAGCGGCACGAAAATCAGCCCGTTTTTAACCCACTGGTGCACGCGAAGTGCCTTGATCCAGGTTTTCGGAGTTGCCTTTTCGCTGACGATATGGGTATCCACCGGGCAGACTTCAGCGGCTTTACTGGCCAGGCTTTTCGAACCGACAACCACCGCGGCATCGCAGTCCTGCCAGACTTTTTTATCCACTTCATGGTTACCGGCGTAAATGTAGTTTTTCGCCCCATAGGCACCGTTGAGTGCCTCGCGCTTTTTTGAACCGGAAAGATTGACATCGCCTTCAGTGGCAAACACCTCATCAAACAGATCCAGATGATGTGCGACCGAATTGGCAAACCGTTTGCAGGAAGCCGTGGCCAGCGCAATACGGTGACCCTTCGCCTTTTTTTCCCTGATATAGTCAATCACGTCCTGATTATAGGGAAGATGATCCACCGGCAGGTCCACGCGCCGGGCGATTTCCTGCTTCATGTAGGCCTTGCCCTTGAGCAGCCACAGGGCACAGGCAAATACCAGCAACGGGTTCTGCTTGATCATCAGCAGAAAGGACTCGATCAGCAGATCGGTTTTAATCAGGGTGCCATCAAGGTCAATGACAATTACCGGTTTATGATCAGACATGTTGTTCTTCAACTTCTTTTTCACTGATTGCCGGGGATACACCTTTCATGGCCAGTGCACCCGCTACACCTATTCCAATAAAGACCGCAAACCAAAGGGTTGCGATACGACAGATCAGGGTGGCAGCCACGGCCACCCCTTCATCCACTCCCAGTGCCACCAGCAGCAAACCCATGACAAGCTCGGTACTGCCAAGCCCGCCGGGCAGAAATGACAGGGCCCCCACCAGCACCGCGATACCATAAACGCTGGCGGCCATCATCCACTCCACATCCTGGCCAAGCACATCCAGCGTATACCAGAATCCTATGCCTTCCGCACCCCATGCCACAATGCCCAGCAGCATACCTCCGTATAGCTGCTTGTTTTTTAACAGCATGGCGGAGGATTCCAGCAGCTTTACAAAGTGCGCCCCGGCGCTCGCCCACTTGCCGGACAGACTGTCGGCTTTATTTTCAAGAGCCGTCAGCACTTTGCGACTGTGTATCAGAGGCAGACTGGAAAAAATCACGATGACGGTAATGATCAGAAATATGCGGTAGTCCTCAAAGTAGTAGGCAGCCAGTACCGACAGAATGACGATCGCCAGCAGATCCATCAGCCGTTCCACAAACAGAGTGCTGATGCTCTGGTTAAATGGTACACCATGACGCTTGAGGTAAAAGGAGCGCACCGACTCGCCGGCTTTTCCAGGCGTAGTGCTCAGGGCAAATCCTGCCAGGTAATAACTCAGATGCAGCCTGTGGGAAATGCGAATTCCGGAGAGATCCCTGATAAACCAGTCCCAGCGAACGTAACGCAACAGGTAATTGAAGAGTGACAATCCAAGAATAATCAACCAGGCATACCAGGGCACCTTCGCAAAGGACGCTTTGGTTGCTTCGTAATCACCCAAAAACAGTGCGCCAAAATACAGGGCAATGCCGATGATAATAGACAACAGAATCGGGCGCTGAAATCGCTCCATGGGACTCCCGGGCTGCCGGCGTGATTAAAGCCGCAGCAAGTTAATTTCTTGTTTTAATTCATAATAGCCGGGGGCGAGTCTACCACGATAAGGCGGTCGCTTCCCGTTAATTTCTGTTTCATTGTGCTGGGGTGCATACCGCAGACGCACATAGAGCGCGGTGATGCGGGCAATCCTGGCCGCCTGTTGGGGCATAGCCAGACTAACCCGCTTAGCAAAGCCATAGGGGCCCTCTCCCGGCCGCCTTTCGAAGCCCTTCTTCTGCAATTTCCGGCAGAACTTAAGGTACTGTTTATCAACAGGGTTCAGCCTATGGCGCGGGCGATCCCAGAGCAGCAACACGGCGAATAACAGGACACAGCCCCCACCAATGATGGCCAGCGTGTACGCAATTTTCTGTGGTGTGACATTACCCAGAAAACGGCTCAGAAACTCCGTCTGGGACACCGTGTTGTATCCCACCACCCATTTGGTCCATAAATAATCCAGATGCTCCAGCCGACGCCTGAGTTCTGACATCCCGGGCCAGTTTCTGACCCGGTTCGGGCTCAGGGGAGAATCGGACAGAAAGTTCTCATCATCCGATAATCCTTCGGCACCGTCCAGAATCCTTTCCGGCGCCACCGCCATGGTGGGATCGAACCGGACCCAGCCCCGGCCCCTGATCCAGACTTCCGCCCAGGCATGGGCGGCATACTGGCGCACCGTCAGGTAGGTACCGGATTCATGTACCTCCCCGCCCTGATAACCACCGATCATTCGCGCGGGTATCCCCACAGATCGCAGCAGAAACACAAAGGCACCGGCATAGTGGGTGCAAAACCCATTGCGGGTTGTGAAAAGAAACTGGTCGATGGTATTTACGTAAAGCGGCGTGGGCCTGAGGGTATAGCTGAAAGGTTCACTGTTAAAGTGCTGAAACAGGAAATCGATAAACAGTTCCGGGTCACTGCCCAGGCGCGCAAAATGTTCAATGGCCCAGGCCCGTGCCCGGGTATCACCGGACGGTGGCAGCTGCAGGTTCTGCTGTTTTTCAGTCCAGGAAAGCTGCTGCGCATCGCGACGATAGTTCAGGTAGGTGGTCACTTCATAGCTGAAATTGTGTGTCACCGGGTTTTCCCGGGCCCAGGTCAGGTCCTGGGTCAGGTAGAGTTCTTCGTGATTGATCTCGGCAAAGGGAATCGCAAAAATCCATTCCTGGTTAGTGGGCTCCAGAAACATCCGGTAAATCAGACGCCGGGCGATATCCTCCTCAGCAATCTCAATCCCCCCCCACACCGATTTCCTGGGTTCATAAACCCCTTTGTTAACGGACCAGGTTCTTCCATCAAAATGAGAGAACACTGGCCCCCGCCAGTAAAGATGACGTTTTTGCGGAATATCACCGGCAACAAACTCCACCCTGAAGGCCAGCTCGCTGGACTTGTTCAGCTCCGAGATATCCCCCGGTGTGACACGGTCGCTGATGCCGGTTTTACTCTTGTTACTGTCCAGGTTCATGGACCAGAGGGGACCGATCCGGGGCACCAGCACGAACAGTATCAGCATCAGGGGCACACTGTGCAGCATCATTTTGCCGGCCAGACGAAAGGTTCTTTTGAAATCGCTGTTGAAACGGGTCTGGTTAAGGCCAACCAGTGCCGCAGTGACCACCGCCGTTACCAGCAGGGAAAACAGGGTGTCGAACAGGCCCCGCTCGAACAGGTAATTGGTGGCCAGCACAAAGTAGGACAGAATCACAATCAGGTAAGCATCTCTTTCCCGATACATTTCCAGCAACTTGAAACTGTAGGCAAGGCTGAGCAACCCCACGCCCGCTTCCGGCCCCAGCAGCGTGCCGTAGGAAAAGAAAATGCCGGCCGTGCCGCCGAACACCAGTGCCATCCGCAGCCATTTATTGGGAAACCGCCAGCGCTGGCGGAACACCTGTATCCGCCAGAGCAGTGAACCCACCACCACCAGCCACATCCAGGCTGGCAGCCGCGACAGGTGGGGCAGAATGGCCAGACTGACGGCCACCAGCAGCCAGATCAGGCTGTTTCGCGGAATGGGGTAAATGGCCTGGGACATCAGACAACCGCTCCCTGCTGCACTCCCTGGCCGGAAAGCGCCAGCGCCTGCAGACAGCGGACTTCATGCTGGCGTCCCGTTCCCGGCTCCACCAGACTGTCAGGCAGTCTGAGGCCAAAAATCTTTCTTTCTTCCGTGTAACGCAGCACCCAGTAACAGAGTACCGACAGCTTTTCCTCCGGATTGTTGGCCACCACCTGCCGCCAGTCGAGCCACTCGGTTTCATGGGAGTAGCCATGGAACACCTTGGTGTGCATGCCCTGTCCCCGGGCGTAGTGCTTCCACGCCACATTTTTGAGGGAGTCCCCCACCTGATAGCTGCGCAACTGCTCAAAATCATCCTGCCCCCGGGCGGTCTTGCGAGTACCCTCGCCACCGCCGCCATCGTCACTGGCCATCAGCTCTCCCTGCAATGGCCTGGGATAGACAATGCTGCGCATATCCAGATCCACCCAGGACCAGGCACGGATAAGCCCCAGGGGAAAGGTACTCTGAATCTTCAGGCGCCGGGGTTTGAAAAGCCCTCGCCGGGGCGTATCCAGTAATAGGCGCGCATGGGTTTCATGGAGGTCAATCACGTCCTGAGAGCCACTGTCGTTTTCGTACCAGATTAAATGCAGGGCTTCATAAGGCTTGTCGCCGTCCCGCTTCAGAATGACATCGTAGAGTGACTGTCCACCGGCGAAGGAATCCTCCGCCTGCCCTGCCTTTATGACCAGCCCCGACAGATTTCTGAAGGTGTAGAGAATGCTGATAATAAACAGGCTGATCAGCAGAAAGCACAGGTTGAGTATCAGGCTGTTTTCGTAGTTGATGCCCCCGATAAAGAGGAGCAATGCCGTCAGCAGATAGAAAAAGCCATAGCGGGTGGGGAAAATAAAGATTTTTTTCTGGTCCAGCCGCACCTCCCGGGCCGGCTGGATGCGGCGATCCAGCCAGCGGAACCAGCGTCTGCGCAGTATTTTGGACAGTTTCGAACTCACAGCACCTTGCCGTTGATCACGTCCACCGATTCCAGCATCTGCTCCACCACACTGATACCCTGGTGACCGGTCACATCGCTGGAGGATTGCAACCGGTGACCGGCCACCGGCTCCAGCACTGTCTGCACATCTTCAGGTACCACGTGGTCGCGCCCCCGCACCAGTGCGTAGGCCCGGGCGCTTTGCATCAGAGACAGGGTGGCGCGGGGCGACAACCCGTAACCCAACGACGCGTCATAGCGGGAAAAAGCCACCAGCCGCTGAACATAATCAATGATGGCGTCAGAGGCATGAATTTCCGTGACTTTCTTTTGCAGGGCCACCAGCTCATCCACAGACACCACGCTCTGCAGGTCAACGATCATGGCGCGCCGGTCCTTGCCTTTAATCAGCTCTTTTTCCACCTCGGCATCGGGATACCCCAGACTGATACGCATCAGAAACCGGTCCAGCTGGGATTCCGGCAACGGGAAGGTACCCATCTGTTCGGAAGGGTTCTGGGTGGCGATGACAAAGAAAGGTTGCGGCAAGGGCCAGGACTTTCCGTCCACCGTCACCTGTCGCTCTTCCATGGCTTCCAGCAGGGCGCTCTGGGTTTTGGGGGTAGCCCGGTTGATCTCGTCCGCCAGCAACAGCTGGGAGAAAACCGGGCCCTGCTTGAATTCGAAGGAGGCGTTGGTCTGATTGAAAATGGACACCCCGATAATATCTGCCGGCAGCAGATCACTGGTGAACTGGACCCGCTGATAGGTCAGCCCTAGCACCGCAGCCAGTGCCTGGGACAGTGTGGTTTTTCCCATTCCCGGAAGATCCTCGATGAGCAGGTGCCCACGGGCCAGGATACAGGTTAACGCCAGCTCTATCTGATGCTGTTTACCCAGAAGGATCTGACTGATGGAGGAAATGATTTGCTGGACCACTGGCTTTGCCACAGAAAAGCTCCGAATAATTCAGGACGGATCAGTTAAAGATAGCAAAGCCTGTTAGGTATGGGCCAGATGAATCGGCAGCTAGGACAGATTGTCTAACCCGTGGGACAAATCAGCCTGGATGTCCCGGATGTCCTCCAGGCCCACCGCAACCCGGATCAGGTTTTCCGTTATACCAGACCTTGCCTTGTCCTCATCGCTCAGACGGCCGTGGGTGGTGGTGGCCGGGTGGGTAATGGTGGTTTTGGTATCACCCAGGTTGGCGGTAATGGACAGAAACTGCGTGGAATCAATCACCTTCCAGGCCTGCTCACGACCTCCCCTGACCCGGAACGACAGTACACCGCCAAAGGCCTTTTGCTGCTCCCGTGCCAGCAGATGCTGGGGATGGGTGGGCAATCCGGCGTAAAACACCTTTTCAACCGACGGGTGGTCATCCAGCCATACCGCCAGCTTCATGGCACTGGCACTGTGAGCCTGCATGCGCAGTGACAGGGTTTCCAGGCCCTTCAGAAACACCCAGGCATTGAAGGGGCTCATGGTGGGCCCCGCACTGCGCAGGAACGTCCAGATCTCATTAAGCTCTTTTTCCGGCCCGACCACCGCGCCCCCGAGGCAGCGGCCCTGCCCGTCCAGAAACTTGGTGGCTGAATGAATCACCAGGTCCGCTCCCAGTGCCAGGGGCTTTTGCAACGCCGGCGTACAGAAACAATTGTCCACAATCAGATAGGCATTGGCCTTTTTCGCAATACTCGCCATACGACGGATATCCGCCACTTCGCTCAGCGGGTTGGAGGGCGTCTCCAGAAACAGGATGCGGGTCTTTTCGGTGATTGCCTGCTGCCAGGCATCATAATCCGTCAGATTCACGAAGGTGGTGTTGATACCAAAGCGCCGGAAATATTTGTCGAATAACACCGTGGTGGTGCCGAACACACCGCGGGAACAGACAATCTCGTCCCCCTGCTCCAGCAAGGCCATTACGGTTGCCATAATGGCACTCATCCCGGACGCAGTGGCAACGCACCGATCGGCGCCTTCCAATGCAGCCAGCCGTTCCTCGAACGCAGACACCGTGGGATTGGAAAACCGGGAGTAAATAAAACCGTCCTCGTCGCCGGCAAACCTGGCCGCCGCCTGGGCTGCGCTTTCAAACACAAAACTCGAGGTGGTAAAAATCGGCTCACCGTGGGAGCCATGATTGGTGCGCAGGTTGCCTGTACGGATGGCCAGGGTATCAAAAGAGGCATCCGGCTGTTGTTTGGGGTCAAACGATTCTTGCGACACTCAGCGTTTCCTTGTTCTTCAATGCCCCGCCATTAATCCGGTATCCGCGGGCTCCCACCGTTAATTTGCATTATGCAGATCAATGGCGTCCGGGTCTTCCTGGGTTTCTTTTTTTCTTGCGCCATCGTTACGAACTGCTTCCAGCTGCTGCAGATAATCATCGTTGATGTCACCGGTTACGTATTCCCCGTTGAACACGGAGCAGTCGAATTGGGTGATATTGGGATTACCTTCCGTCGCCGTGTCCACCAGATCTTCCAGATCCTGATAAATCAGCCAGTCTGCGCCGATCAGTTCCCGGATTTCTTCTACCGTGCGGTTGTGGGCGATCAGTTCGTTGGCTGCCGGCATATCAATACCATACACATTGGGGTAACGGACCGCCGGAGCTGCCGACGCAAAATAGACTTTCTTGGCACCGGCTTCCCGGGCCATTTCAATGATCTGCTGACAGGTGGTGCCCCTCACGATGGAATCGTCTACCAATAGCACGTTCTTGCCCTGGAATTCCAGCTCTATGGCATTGAGCTTCTGACGTACCGATTTTTTCCGCTGACTCTGTCCGGGCATGATAAAGGTGCGGCCGATGTAGCGGTTTTTGATAAAACCTTCCCGGTATTTCGTGCCGAGATTATTGGCCAGCTGCAACGCCGCCGTCCGGCTGGTATCAGGAATCGGAATCACCACATCAATATCATGATCCGGCCATACCCGGCGAATCTTGTCCGCCAGCTTGTCACCCATGCGAAGTCGGGCTTTATAAACGGAGATACCATCAATAATGGAATCGGGTCGAGCCAGATACACATGCTCAAAGATGCAGGGGTTGGGATCCGGTTTTTCCGCACACTGACGGGTGAACAGCTGGCCCTTGCGGTTGATGTACACCGCTTCTCCCGGCTCAATATCCCGGATCAGCTGAAAGCCCAATGCCTGCAGCGCCACGCTTTCGGATGCGATCATGTATTCGGTGCCGTTGGCCGTTTCACGCTCACCAAAGCATACCGGCCGGATACCGTTGGGATCGCGAAATCCAACAATGCCGTAACCCGTCAGCATGGCTACCACGGCATAGGCCCCGCGGCAGCGCTTGTGGAGCCGGGCCACTGCGGTAAAAATATCGTCTTCCGTAGGGTTCAGTTTGCCCAGTATCTGAAGTTCGTGGGCGAGGATGTTGAGCAGCACCTCAGAATCGGAATTGGTGTTGATATGGCGTAAATCCGAACGGTACAGGTCTTCACCGATTTCGCTGGCATTGGTGAGGTTACCATTGTGCGCCAGGGTGATACCGTAAGGGGAATTCACATAAAAGGGCTGGGCTTCCGCGGAACTGGAGCTTCCTGCGGTGGGGTAACGAACATGGCCTATGCCCATGTTGCCCACGAGCCGGCGCATGTGACGGGTCCGGAACACATCCCGGACCATGCCGTTATCTTTGCGAAGGAACAGCTTGCCGTTGTCACAGGTAACAATGCCTGCAGCATCCTGGCCACGGTGCTGCAACACCGTCAGCGCATCATAGAGCGCCTGGTTGACATTCGCCCGACCAACAATGCCCACAATACCACACATGGTATATCCTCTAGTTTATTGCCATGATCTTTTGCCACATGCTGTTAGCCGTATTATAGGTCCAATCCTCAATCAGCATCAGATGTGGAATTAACAGAGACTCCCTCCACCACCGGTCGCCATCCAGCTCAAACAGCCGCGATAACAAACCTAGTCCAAAAATTACCAGAATAACACCCCGCAATGCCCCGAACGCCATACCCAAAACGCGATCCATGGTGGTCAGGCCACTGGCATTGATCACCTCCCTGAGCAATCGCTTGATCAGTGCCGCAACCACCAGGGTGGCAATAAAAAGCGTCGCAAAGGCAACCGGCTCGCGGGCCGACGGTGGATCCAGATAGTCTGTCAGAACATAAGCCAGAGGTGTGCTGAAGACCCGGCCGATAACGAATGCCGCGATCCAGGCGGCCAGCGAGAACGCCTCTACGGTGAATCCGCGACGCAGGCTCAGCAGAGAGGAAATCACAACGATCGCGATAATGACGTAATCAACTGCATTCATTGGCTAAAAACAACGGGTCTGGGGCTACAACGAGGGCGCGATTCTAACAAAAGACAACCCATAATCCTATGGAGAAAAACAGGCTAATTGATTATGGCGCGTAGCGCACCACCAGCCCCTTCAGCTTGAATTCCTTGTAGAGTGCTTCAGCAATCATTTCCGCGCGGTTTTTCCGTAGCTGGGGGCCAACAA
>JAWVYU010000063.1:0-17556 GCA_033722575.1 Ketobacteraceae bacterium
CGCCGCCGAGGTTTTGTTACTCTGTATCTGCAAAAAACGGTCACGCAGCAGCGGGTAATCTATCAGATCGCAATGGATGGATTTCCCGGAGAGTCCCGTTCGGGGAATCAATTGCCGGTATTCTCTGCCCAGCGGATCCAGGAACATGGCCGCCACTTTGCCGCCCCGGGTAATAAGCTCTAGCTGTTGGTTAGCTCCTACCAGAAACGAATCGGTTTGCCGCCACTGCCCTTCACACCACACACTGGCCGGATGATCAACACAAACCACCAGGGCCGGTGCGTGGGTGCATAGCTGACAGGGCGACTGGATAGCCCCGATATAAAGCGAGCGGTCATGCCACAGATAGGCAGACGCCGGCAACTCATCCCGGTTATCACTGATCATATTCTTTCAAGACATCGTAGCGGCTAAAAAATAAGCTTAATAAAACAACAATAAGCGGAGACCGTTAAGATGTTAAGAAAAATAAAACACTTCGTAACTTTTGGTTTAATGGCAGCTGTCTGCTCCCCTACTTATGGACTAACCAGCAGCGGACCTTTAGTCATTACCGGCAGCAATAAAACCATTTCTGCAAAACGGATCAGCAGCTCGTCGGGCCATTGCATGGAAATTCGCGGTGCCCGGAATATTGTGATTGAGGGCAGTGTTATCGGCGCCTGCAAGGGCAACGGCATCTATATTGTCAACTCCCATAACATCGAGATCCGGCGCAATTTTATTGAAGACGTTCAATCCGGTGTGTATGCCGTTAACAGCACACGCATCAACGTACACCATAATCGGTTTCTGAATATGAAAGGCCCGTTTCCCCGGGGCCAGTATGTGCAGTTCAACAATGTTGATGGCGGCGGCAACCGTATAAATTATAACGAAGGTGAAAGCCGCCTGGGGGAAAGCTACCCGGAAGATCTGGTGAACCTTTACCGTTCCAAAGGGGCTGCATCTGATCCCATCCAGATTATCGGTAATCGCTTCAAAGGAGGAGGCCCCAGCAAAAGTGGCGGCGGCATTATGTCCGGCGATAACGATGGCGGCAATGTAGTGGTGCGGGACAATATCCTGGTGGATCCGGGCCAGTACGGGATTGCCATTGCCGGTGGCGATGACATTACCATTGAAAACAACCGGGTGTATGGCCGGCAGCAGTCGTTTACCAATGTGGGAATTTATGTGTGGCGCCAGAAAAACACCGACAGCTGCCGGGGCCACCGGGTGGCTGACAATCAGGTTCGGTATTACAACAAAAACGGCCAGCTCAACTCTGCCTGGAATGCCGGTAATTGCGGCAGCGTCAGTGGCTGGAACACTAACGACTGGCATGCGGATCTGGGTGCCTGGGTCTATGAAGGCCTTGGTGTGGATACCCTGCTCGATGCCAGTCCGGGGCAGGATTCTGATTCCGGCAGCGACAATGACAGCGGCAACAATAATGACACCGACGATACGGACGAGCAGCCGACCGCCAGTATTCGCCAGCTGCAACTGGTGGACACCTCCACCGGCAGCGTTCTGGGTTCACTGACGGATAACAGCCGCTGGGTAACCGAAGCCAAGCCACTTGCCGTTGTTGCGATCACATCCGATTTCAATGGCTATGTGCACCTCAACCTTCAGGGACCCCGCAGCCATTATCAGACCGAACGTTTTGTACCCTACACTCTCTTTGGTGACAGTGCCGGCCAGTTCACCGGGTTTTCGTTTCCTGCAGGGAACTACCGCCTGAGTGTTACCCTGAAAAACGCCGCCGGCGCAACTCTGGGCGACAGCAAATCGGTCAGCTTTCAGATCACAGACTCCGCCGACGAACAGACCGTATTCAGGCACATGGAGCTGGTGGATGCAGCCACCAACCGCTACGTGGGGATTGTCCGCGATGGCGATAGCCTGTCCATTTCAGGCCGACAGGTGACCATCAAGGCCATTAATGAACAGCCGGTGGATGAAGTGCGCTTTCAGCTGAAAGGGCCCGTGAGCTACTCACGCACGGAACGGGTTGCGCCCTATGCGCTGTTCGGCGACAGCAGTGGTGATTTCAATGGCAGGGAGCTTGCGTCAGGCAATTATCAGTTAACCGTAAGCGCCATCAAAAATGGCCAGGTACTGGAGGACATGCAGATTCAATTCAGGGTTAACTGATCAGGATTAACTGACTTCCGGTAGAAGCCTGCCCCCACCGCAATCCTGGCGGCTGTGCGGGCAGGATTGCGGGCAAGGCTCTCAGGCAGGCTTGTTCGGCAGGCTCGGCACACCGGCTAAAGCCTGATCGCCGGATTTGAAAGGGTGTTCCAGCACCACACAGTTACGGCCGCTGGCTTTGGCCCGATACAGCGCAATATCGGCTTTTTTCATCAACACCGAACGTTCCGCGATGGGTGGTGGTGTCTGTACATAACAGCCCACGCTCACGGTAATACAAATGTCATCGTTGTTGGGAATACGGATTTTTTCAATCTCTGCACGCACAATTTCGCCAAGCTCGGAAGCACGTTCCAGTGTGTTGACCATGGTAACCAGCGCAAATTCCTCGCCGCCAAAGCGCGCCACCAGAAACCCGAATTTCTCGGCAAGATTCATCAGCACATCAGCCACTTCCTGAAGGCAAAGATCCCCCATGTTATGCCCATGGGTGTCGTTGAGACGCTTGAAGTGGTCAATATCAATAAACATGAATGCCACCAGGGCTTCCTCACGGCGACAGAAATCGATGCGTTCATTGCATTCGTCCTCGAATTTTCGCCGGTTGTAAAGGCCGGTGAGACTGTCGGTTTCACTGAGTCGCTTGAGTTCATCATTGGCACGATGGAGATCGCGCATGGCCACTTCCAGTTGCCGGGTTCGCTCTGTTACCCGCTCTTCAAGAGTGCGATTGGCTTCCCGCTCAATATCCAGGGCAAGCTTTTCGGCCCGGCGGGCCTCTTCGGAAAAATGTAATGCATGGCGCTCGGCACGGATCTGTTTTTCCCGAATGGTATTGATCTTTGAACCAACCCCGAAAGACAGCAACAGCAATTCAAACACGGACGCCACTTTCATGTAGCCATTGACATCCATAAAATCAAACAGCAGGCCATTGGATCCCAGCACGTTCATGAAGGCAGTCACCATCAGCAGCCCCCACACAATCACGTACAAGCCCGCCATGGGAACACCATCCCGCAAACGCACAATACCCACCGCAAACATATAGGTTAAACAGATACCCGATATGGTGCTCATCAGGGTGGCGGCATACACCTCCTGCAGAAAGGGGGTTGCAAATATGCAGGCCACGCATACCCCGATCAGGGTTCGTGTGTGCTGCATCAGCAGCCGCTGGCTCTGGCCGATGGAAAGGAACAGGCGTGAAAACTCGATACCGAATGCCAGTGCCAGATAGATAAAGTAAATATGGGCCTTGCTCTGCCATTCCACATTGTCTTTCCACAGGTAGAATGAGTAGCCGTCCACACAGGCATAGAAAAGGAACAGCGCCACAATAAACATGGAATAATAGAAATAGGTTTTATCGCGCAACGCCAGAAACAGCATGAAGTTGTAACAGGCCAGCGCCAGGGCAATACCATAAAGAATACCCGACAGCCATTGTTTGATAGTGATGTATTCCGCGTAGGCATTGTCACTGGCCAGGTATACCGGCACATGCACCGGGCTGGAAGTCTGCACCCGTAAAAACAGCCATACCGGCTCCGCCGGCAGGGTCAGCGGCTGCACAAAACTGGGGGAAGTAAAGGGCCGCTCTGAAAATCTGTGCCTGTCACCAAAGCGGAACTGCCTGATGACATTAAGGTTGGACAGATCCTCCTTCACCAGATAGCCCTCGATACTGTCCAGCAGCGGAAAGGGCATATCCAGCATCACATCCACCGGAGCCCGGGTGTTGTTATTCAGCAAGACACGAAACCAGTAAACCGCGTCTGAATAACCCAGGTTAACGGTGGGGCTCTGCAGAAAAGCAAACTGGCTGCTGTAAAGATCGCTGGTGAGATCCGCGAGCGTCACGTTGCCATCACGATCACTGCGCATCTGAATGGCAGGCGATATGCTTTGATAGGGCATGCCCTCGGATACGACCACCTGATTGTTCTGGGAGATTGCGTTTCCAAACACAATGCCTTTATTCACAATCACAAGTGTCGCAACGATAGACACAAGAATGCCGATCACAAATCTCGGGGACATCTGGTTGCAGCTCAATCCTGGCTAGATAAAAAGTATGACTCGTTAAGTTACTGATTATAGGAATGCGGCAGATTTTCTCTGGAGGGTTTTGGTTTCAGTTTGTAACCATAAAAAAGCCGATAACTCATTGTTTTTGAATGAATTATCGGCTGTAAACACAATCGTGCACGGTTTTTTGTAGTTAGTGACTGCGCTATTTAGAACCTTTGGTTCTGAAAAGAACTGCTTTAATGCAAATCCCCCACCATATCCTGCTCTGTAAGCTCCGCCGCACTCTTTCCACCGAGAAATTTGGTAAGCCCTTCACGGTCATAGTGTGAACGGATTCGTGGCGTCATCAATCCAATGTATTCCAGGTTCGGAATCAGACGGTCGAACATGGACTTCCGGAAATGCTGCATGGCATCGGAATTGGTAACGAACTCATTCCACTTCTGGCGGGAAATCATTCCCTCAAACCATTCTTCATACACTTCATGGGCAAGAAAGCGGTTGCGCATCAGTAACGCCACCTCAAACGCCCAGTCTTCCCGCTCCCGGCGTTCGGATTCATCCAGTTCTTCCTTGATATGCCGTTCCAGGGCCAGCACGCCATAATGCACGTGGCGGGCTTCATCGCGGATCACGTATCTCAGCATTTCTTTCAGCAACGGTTCCTGACTCATGCTGTGCATGGTCCGGAACGCGCCCAATGCCAGGCCTTCCACCATAATCTGCATACCCAGAAACTTGAAATCCCAGCGGGCATCAGTGAGCAGGTCATCCAGAATCACAAACAGATTGTCATTGATGTCATACACGCGATTCATTTTCGTGGTCAGATAGCGATTGAATACTTCCAGGTGGCGGGCTTCATCCATTACCTGGGTGCCACCAAAGAATTTGCCTTCCATCCACTGTACGCTTTCAGTGACCTGGGCAGATGCATAGAGTGCGCCCTGTTCGCCATGCATGAACTGGCTCAGCATCCAGCTGGCAATACAGTGACTGAGCTTCTGCTTTTCTTTTTCCGTCAGCTTGGTTGGCAGGGCATCAAAAAATTCAGGGGAGAGAAAGTCATTGGAAATGATAGGCACTTCCGGATTCATGGGATCCACATCCACGGTCCAGTCAATATCCTTGTCAGCATTCCACTGCATATCCACGGCGCGCTGATAGAGTTTGCGCATTTCCGGAAAATCCATTTTATAGGTAAGATCAAAATTGACCGGGTGCGCCGAATGCATATCCACCCGCTGCTTGCGCTTGCCCTCTTTCAGAAACAAACCGCGCAGCGCGGAAGGTGCCATGGACTTGAACACGCGGGGATTTTTCATCTGCAGTACCACAGATATATTATCCAGTGTTTCTTCCACCCGCTTGCGGGCAAAGGTGGGCATGCCCATTAACATCTCGTCGAGAACCATACAGTGCACCCTTGAATCAATTACCAGTTAGTTGCTGTTTTCGTTTTTGCATCATCAATGAATGTAACATCGATTTTGATCAGTTTAGCCCTTTTTGTTGTCGGACAGTAGGACGTATCGCAGACCTTACTGGCAGGCCCGGTATGAGGCAAGGCGTATTTTGTGAGGCGGCGACAGCCCACCAGGTAAACTGTCGCCGAAGAGCTGATACAGGGAGAAATCTAAAACGCGGGGTTATAGACAGCCAGCTTCTTGATGCGAATTATTCCATCTAGAATTTCAGGCCGGTACCGTCATCATCCTGAATGGACAGCCCCTTGGTGGCATCTTCCAGGGATTCCGCATGGGATTCCGACCCCAGCTTGATCATCAGACGCAGGTCGTTGGGTGAATCCGCATGGGCCAGTGCATCCTCGTAGGTAATTTCGCCGGCACTGTACAGATCGTAAAGTGCCTGGTCGAAGGTCTGCATACCGAGCTCCTTGGATTTGGCCATCAGCGGTTTGAGCAGATGCACCTCGCCTTTACGGATATGATCTGCCACCAACGGGGTATTCAGCAGGACTTCAATAACCGCACGGCGGCCTTTGCCGTCAGGTGTGGGAATCAACTGCTGTGCCACCATGGCGCGCAGGTTCAGTGACAGGTCCATCCATAGCTGACTGTGGCGGTCTGCGGTAAAAAAGTGAATGATACGGTCCAGTGCCTGGTTGGCGTTGTTGGCGTGCAGGGTGGCCAGTACCAGGTGCCCGGTTTCCGCAAAGGCCGTGGCATATTCCATGGTTTCCCGGGAGCGGATCTCACCGATCATGATCACATCCGGCGCCTGCCGCAGGGTGTTTTTCAGTGCCACCTCAAAGCTTTCCGTATCCAGCCCCACTTCCCGCTGGGTCACGATACAACCCTGATGCTGATGAATAAATTCAATGGGGTCCTCGATGCTGATAATGTGGCCTTTTGAATTGCGGTTGCGGTGCCCGATCATGGCCGCCAGCGAGGTGGATTTACCGGTGCCGGTGGCGCCCACAAAAATCACGATGCCCCGCTTGGTCATGGCAAGATCCTTGATTACCGAGGGCAGACCCAGATCATCAATTTCCGGTATGGTAGTTTCAATGCGCCGCAGTACCATGCCCACCAGATTTCGCTGATAAAAGGCGCTTACCCGGAACCGGCCAATACCCCGGGCGCTGATGGCAAAGTTGCATTCCCGGGTTTCCACAAACTCCTTGCGTTGCGCTTCGTTCATAACGCCCAACACGGTTTCACGGGTTTTTTCAGGGCTCAGGGATGTTTTGGTGACCGGCACAATGCGGCCATGAACTTTCATGCTGGGCGGCACACCCGCAGTGATAAAAAGGTCGGATGCGCCCTTTTCAACCATGAGTTTTAATAAACCTTCAAAGTCCATCTATCGTCTGCCTCACCTGTGCCTCTGCAATTGCTTTGCGGTCATTTACCGCGCTATCTACCACTGTAAAAAAAATGCCATTGTGCCTGACTGTGACATGAATGCACGGGCGCAGCTCACAATTCCACACCCGTGACCCGCATCAGAAGTTATCCGGCTGCTTGGCTTTCTCTCTGGCCGCTTCAGGCGAGATCAGGCCCTTGCGCAACAGGTCCGCCAGGCACTGGTCCAGTGTCTGCATGCCATACTGGGAACCGGTCTGAATGGCGGAATACATCTGTGCCACCTTGTCTTCCCGGATCAGGTTACGGATCGCCGGGGTACCGATCATGATTTCGTGGGCAGCCACCCGGCCACCGCCGTTTTTCTTCAACAGGGTTTGCGATACCACCGCCTGCAATGATTCCGACAGCATGGAGCGCACCATGGATTTTTCCGCAGCGGGGAATACGTCCACCACCCGGTCGATGGTTTTGGCGGCGGAGGTGGTGTGCAGGGTACCGAATACCAGGTGACCGGTTTCCGCGGCAGTCAGTGCCAGGCGGATGGTTTCCAGGTCCCGCATCTCACCCACCAGGATGATGTCGGGGTCTTCCCGCAGTGCCGAGCGCAGGGCTTCCGCAAACCCCAGGGTGTCGCGGTGCACTTCCCGCTGGTTCACCAGGCATTTCTTGCTCTCGTGCACGAATTCGATGGGATCTTCAATGGTCAGAAGGTGCTCGTAACGGGTTTCGTTGATGTAGTCGAGCATGGCCGCCAGAGTGGTGGATTTACCGGAGCCCGTGGGGCCTGTTACCAGCACAATGCCACGGGGCGTATCGGAAATATCCTTGAACACCTGACCCTGACCCAGATCTTCCATGGTCAGTACCTTGGAGGGGATGGTACGGAATACCGCCCCGGCACCGCGGTTGTGGTTAAAGGCATTTACCCGGAAACGGGCCACACCAGGCACCTCGAAGGAAAAGTCAGTTTCCAGAAATTCCTCGTAATCCTTGCGCTGTTTGTCGTTCATGATGTCGTAGATCAGACCATGCACCTGCTTGTGGTCCATGGGAGGAAGATTGATCCGGCGCACATCACCATCAACACGAATCATAGGCGGCAGCCCGGCCGACAAGTGCAAATCCGAGGCGCCATTCTTAACACCAAAAGCGAGCAGTTCAGTAATATCCATGAGCGTCCTTCACCACGCTGTTGTCAATACCAGGCCGGATCAGACAAGACACCCCCGGCGGCCACAAAGTCACACCAGGGGGAGCAGAAATCCGGAGTCATATAGATTAGACTAGCACCCCTGCGGGGAACGTCTAACGGATCGCAGCGGTTTTCGAACTCCGCCACAAAACCGATCCTATCCTAACTGAGTTATGCTTATTTATCATAGAATTACCGGTCCTGCTGTGAAATCCGGCAGATTCAGAGAATTGTCACGATAGTGCGCTAATCATGAGCGAAGCCGAAGTTCGGTTAAAAACCATCAGGCAACAGCTGGAAGAGGCTGCCGGGAAACACGGCCGGCCGGTGCCTCAGTTGCTGGCTGTGAGCAAAAAGCACTCAACCGAAGCCATTGCCGACCTGTTTAACGCCGGTCAGCAGGCCTTTGGGGAAAGCTACCTGCAGGAGGCCCTGACCAAACAGGCGGCCCTGGGTTCCCTGGCCATTGAGTGGCATTTTATCGGCCCCGTCCAGTCCAACAAAACCCGGGATATCGCTAACCATTTCTCTTGGGTGCACAGCGTGGACCGGCTAAAGATCGCCCGAAGGCTCAGCGATCAGCTGGCCCCGGGCCGCCCGCCACTCAATATCTGTGTGCAGGTGAACATTGATAGCGAGCCCAGCAAGTCCGGTATCGCCCCTGAGGACCTGGGGGACTTCTGCCAAACCGTCAGCCAGCTGCCGGGGCTGTCCCTGAGGGGGCTGATGTGCATTCCGGAAAAGCGCAGCGGCCTGGCCGCCCAGCGGGAGCCTTTTGCCCGCCTCCGGCAGCTGCAGGAACAATTGCGGCAGCAGGGCTTTACCAGCCTGGATACCCTCTCCATGGGCATGTCAGACGATTTTGAGGCAGCCATCGCTGAGGGGTCCACCCTGGTTCGTATCGGCACGGCACTGTTCGGGCCCCGTGAAACATAATCAAAGAACACAACAAGAAGGAATATGCATGTCAGCAAAAATCACCTTTATCGGCGCCGGCAACATGGCCACCAGCCTGGTGGGCGGACTCACTGCAAAAGGCTATGATCCCCTCCAGATTACCGTCACCGATGTGAATGAAGACGCCCTGCAGCAGGCCCGGCGCCTGTATGGTGTTAACACCAGCCGGGACAATATCACCGCTGTCCAGAAGGCAGATATGGTGGTGCTGGCGGTGAAACCCCAGGTGATGGAGCAGGTGGTCAGCCCCCTCAGGGAGGTGCTGAATGAGCGCAAGCCCCTGCTGATCAGTATTGCCGCCGGTATTCCCCTGGCCCGGTTTGCTGAGTGGGCCGGCAGCGATATTCCCACCGTGCGCTGCATGCCCAACACGCCCGCCCTGGTGGAAACCGGCGCCACCGGCATGTTCGCCAATGAAAAGGTCACCGACAAACAGCGGGAAATGACCCGGAATGTGATTTCAGCGGTGGGTCTGGCGCTGTGGGTGGACAACGAGGACCAGATTGACGCGGTCACCGCCCTGTCCGGCAGTGGCCCGGCGTACTATTTTCTGGTGATGGAGTCCATGATCGCCGCCGGCGTGAAGCTGGGCCTGTCAGAACAGGTGGCCCGGCAGCTTACCCTGCAAACAGCGCTGGGTTCCGCCCAGATGGCCATTACCAGTTCCAGTGAACCCGGGGAGTTGCGGCGCAAGGTGACCTCTCCCGGCGGCACCACCGAACGGGCCCTGGAAATCATGACAGCCGGCCAGCTGCCGGAAACCTTCATGAAGGCCATCGAAGGCGCCTATCGGCGCTCAAAGGAACTGTCCGAGTAAAGACATTCTAAACTGATTTGTTATGATGTGGCTTAATTCAGGCTGAGGAGAGCAGAAAGCAATGAATCCAACGGGTGCACTGGAACTCATTATCATCACTATATTTGACGTGTATATCTGGATTGTGATGGCACGCTTCATCCTGCAGCTGGTTCGCGCCGATTTCTACAACCCGGTTTCCCAGTTCATCGTCAAGGCCACCAGCCCGGTACTGAACCCCCTGCGCCGTGTGATTCCCGGCTTTGGCGGCATGGATATCGCGTCCATTGTGCTGCTGCTGGTGCTGGTACTGATCAAACTGGCCATCTGGCTGCCCCTGAACGGCTACAGCCTGGCCGCCATGATCAGCCCCGGATTCTTTGTACTGCTGCTGCAATCCATTGCCAATTCGGTACTCACCTTTTTTACCTTTTGCATATTTATCATGGTGATACTCAGCTGGGTGGCCCAGGGTTCCTACAACCCCATGGCGGATATCATGCGCCAGATTACTGATCCCATCATGGCGCCGGCCCGCAAGATACTGCCCCCGATGGGCGGCCTTGATCTGTCACCCATGATCGTATTGCTGATCCTCATGGCCATCAAAGTGCTCTTTAATCTCACCAATATTCCGTGAGCCCCTACTACCGCTGGGATGGCGACGATCTGATCCTGTCCTGCCGCCTGCAACCCAAAGCATCCAGTGACGAACTGGTGGGGCCGCACGGTGAACAGTTCAGGATCCGCATTACGGCACCGCCGGTGGACGGCAAGGCCAACCGGCATCTGACAAAATTTCTGGCCAGTGAGTTTGGTGTGAGCAATCGCCAGGTGGTTCTGGAAAGCGGCGACCACGGGCGCTCCAAGGTACTGCGTATTTGTTCACCTAAGAAAATTCCTGCAAAGCTTGACATAAAGTCTAAAATACAAAGTTAGGTCAAGAGGTTACCGGCCACCCACAAAGGACGCAGCGCGCAGCTCCGATGAACAGCAGCAATAACAGCCTTCTCACGCAACAGGTTGAGCAGTACATGCGATGGCGGAGAGAGATTTTCCGCCAGCTTTCCCGCTATCGTACCTGGCTGGAAGACTGCAAGCTGGACAGCGACGAAGCCCTCGCCCAGCTGGACGAAGCCTTTGATGTACTGCAGAAAGACCAGATACGGCTGGCCTTTGTGGGAGAGTTTTCCCGGGGTAAAACCGAACTGATCAACGCCCTGTTCTTTGCCCACTACGGCATGAAAGTACTGCCCTCCGGGGGCGGCCGTACCACCATGTGCCCCACAGAACTGTATTTCGACGGCCAGTCAAAAACCAGCCATATCCGGCTGTTGCCTATTGAAACCCGTATGGGTGGATCCAGCCTTACCAGTTTCAAGAAAATCCCCGATCACTGGGTGTATGTGCCACTGAACCCCGATGACCCGGAAACCCTGCGCAAGGCCTTTTCCGAAGTGGCCGCCATGAAGGCGGTACGCCAGGAAGACGCCGCCGCCATGGGCTTCCAGGTCAACATACTTGAGCGGCACGAAGACGACGACAACAAGGTGTATGTACCCGCCTGGCGCCATGCCATGATCAGCTTTGATCACCCGCTGTTGCGCCAGGGCCTGATTATTATGGACACCCCCGGGCTGAATGCCCTGGGCTGTGAACCGGAACTGACGTTCAGTCTGCTACCGGAAGCCCACGCCATCTGCTTTCTGCTCAGCGCCTCCACCGGGGTGAGCGGCACGGATCTGGATATCTGGAACCGCCATATCCGCGATCTCAGTCTGCAGGAAACCACCGGTGTGTTTGCCATTCTCAACAAGATCGACTCCCTGTGGGACGAACTGGAAAGCCCGGCCTACAACCGGGAAATGATCCGCCAGATGCAGAATCAGTGCGCCCGCCTGCTCAGCATTGCTCCCGATGAAATCGTTCCGGTGTCCGCCAAGGAAGCCCTTGTGGCCAAAGCCGACAAGGACACCGATCGCCTGGCCCAGAGCAACCTGCCGGCACTGGAAAAACTGCTGTCGGTGGATATTACCCGCCGCAAGGAACTGATTCTGAAAAACAAGGTGGTGAAGGACGCCCTGACCATGCTCCATGGCAGCCGCAAAATGCTGCAGCGACGCCGGGAAAATCTGCTGGATCAGATCGAGATCCTGTCCAGCAGCGCGGAAAACCGCAAGCAGAAGCTCCAGGAACTGGAAAATCAGACCAAAACCGAGCAGGCGTTTTATCACAAGAAACTGATTGCCCTGAAAACCAGCCGCAAAGTCATGGAGCGGGAAGGCAAGGAAATGCTCAGTCACCTCGATCCGGCCAACATCGAGAAATATCGCCAGGAAGCCGGCAAGGCGCTCACCCAGAGCTGGACCATTGTAGGCATGAACAATGCCATTGATGTGTTCTTTACCCGCCTGCAGACGAATATCGAAGACTTCAGTGCCCGCCAGGCGGAAATCCAGAAAACCGTTGCCGACATCTACGCCGAGTACGAGGTGGAACAGGGCCTGGCACCCATTGATTACGCAAGGCTGGATGTAAAGCCCTATCTGGTGCGCCTGAACGATCTGCGCAATAAATCGGGCAGTTTCCGGCGCAACCTGAAAAAGCTGCTGACGGAGCAGAAATCCACCTCCAAACGGTTCTTTCTCACTATCGCCAATGAAGGTGCCAATATCTATCTGGAGTTGCTGAAAAACGCAAAACAGTGGCTCAATAATGTGCTGTTGCCCATCTATCAGAACACCCAGAAAACCAAACAGCTGCTGGATGAACAGGTTTACCGCTTCAAGGCCCTGGCCAACGAAACCCAGTCCGTTGAAAAGAAAGCCAGCGATCTGGATGACCTTGTCAATGAGATTGATATCCAGATCGAACAGGCCGATGACATCATCCATGAACTGCGTCAGCCGGCCCCTTCGGAAATACAGCGAAAAGCGCCGCAGTTTGCCACCTCCGGAGTCAGCTAGCCGCCGTCGCAACGGTGGCCAACCCTTGCGTATCACGGTAAACTGCGCCCCTTCAATACTCAGACCAAGTCAGCAGTCAATTCAATGCCAGAAACTATCCCCGAGGACAGTGTCGGACTCGTCGAGCCGCAGATCGCCCACTTCTCCACGCCGCTGACGCTGCAGTGTGGCCGGGTTCTGCCTGCCTATGACCTGGTGTACGAAACCTACGGAACCCTGAACGCCGAACGCAGCAATGCCGTACTGGTTTGCCATGCTCTCAGCGGCCACCATCATGCGGCGGGCTATCACTCCATGGACGACCGCAAACCGGGCTGGTGGGACGCCTGCATCGGCCCCGGCAAAGCCATCGACACCGAGCGTTTTTATGTGGTGTCGGTGAATAACCTGGGGGGTTGCCATGGCAGTACCGGGCCCATGAGCCCCAACCCGGAAACCAATAAACCCTATGGACCGGACTTTCCCATCGTCACCGTCACGGACTGGGTGAACAGTCAGGCAAGGCTGGCGGAATATCTGAACATTCCCCACTGGGCCGCCGTGGTGGGTGGCAGCCTGGGTGGCATGCAGGCCATGCAGTGGGCCATTGATTATCCCGACAGGGTGAAAAATACCGTGATCATTGCCGCGGCACCCAAACTGTCGGCCCAGAATATTGCCTTCAATGAAATTGCCCGCAAGGCCATTCTCACCGACCGTGACTTTCACAGCGGGCACTATTACGAACGGAATACAGTGCCGAAAACCGGGCTGATTCTGGCGCGCATGCTGGGCCACATTACCTATCTGTCGGATGCTGCCATGCGGGAACGATTTGGCCGCGAACTGCGTGATGGTGAATACAGTTTCGACTACAACGTGGAGTTTCAGGTGGAAAGCTACCTGAACTATCAGGGAGAAGTGTTTTCCAAAAACTTTGATGCCAACACCTACCTGATCATGACCCGGGCACTGGATTATTTTGATCCGGCCTACCCCTATGATAACGACCTGGCGGAAGCCTTCCGGCAAACCAGCAGCAATTATCTGGTGGTTTCCTTTACCACCGACTGGCGGTTTTCACCGGAGCGATCTGAAGAAATCGTGGAAGCCCTGGTGAAAGCCAAGAAAAATGTCAGTTACGCCGAAATTGAATGCCCCCAGGGCCATGATTCCTTTCTGTTAAGCGTGCCCCGTTACGTACAGCTGTTCAAGGCCTATATGGACGCCATCCAGCTGGAAACGCCGCAGCCAGCCGCACAATCCGCCCCTGCCGTGAAAGAGGAAGCCTGAGCAGATGCGCTACGATTTCATGACCATCAAAAACTGGATCAGGCCCAATGCCCGGGTACTGGACCTGGGCTGTGGTGATGGCACCCTGCTGGCCATGCTCAAGGAAGAAAAAAGCATTGCAGGCTATGGCATCGAAATCAACGAAGACCATATTGTTGAATGCATCCGCAAGAACGTGAATGTCATTGAGCAGGATCTGGACAGTTCTCTGGACAATTTCGAGACACAGAGCTTCGATACAGTGGTAATGACCCAGGCGTTGCAGGCGGTGCGTTATCCTGACAAGGTCATTGACGATATGCTGCGCATCGGCAAGGAATGTGTGATTACCTTTCCCAACTTTGGCCACTGGCGCTGTCGCCTGTTTCTGGCCCTGAAAGGCCGTATGCCGGTATCCAGGATACTGCCATACACCTGGTACAACACGCCCAACATCCATTTGTGCACCTTCAAGGATTTTGAGGCACTGTGCCACCGCAAGTCGCTCACCATTCTTAACCGAACCGTGGTAGATTCCAATGACAACGACAATCCGTTGATCCGCTGGTTTCCCAACCTGTTTGGCGAAACCGCTATCTATCATGTGACCCGTTAAGGAGACACTGATGAGACGTCCCCGATTACCGCTGAATGTTATATATCTGCCGGTCCTGCTGCTGTGCATTGCACTGACAGGCACCGCTCACGCCGAAACCATTGAAAAAGATGGTTATGTGATTCATTACAGCGCCTTCAATGCTTCCTTCCTCACCGAGGAAGTTGCCCGGGCTTACAACCTGAATCGCAGCCGCTACCGCGGCTACGTGAATATCGCCGTACACCGTAAAATGAAAAACGGTGAAACCAAACCTGTGGTGGCACAGCTGTCCGGCTACGCCACCCGCCTCAGTGGCAGCGAAAGTTCGCTGGATTTCCAGATGGTGGGAGAAGGCGATGCGATCTATTACCTGGCGGAAACCATTATTGCCAACCGGGAGCTGTTGCGCTTCAGCATCAACATCAAACCCACGCCGTCTCACAACCCCATCAAGCTCAACTTTGAACAAACCTTTTTTACCGACGACTGATACAGGAACTCTCATGACAGAACTGGTAGTGGCCACCGGAAATCAGGGCAAACTCAGGGAAATCCGTCAGGTGTTGGCACCCTTGGGGTTTAACGTCAAAAGCCAGGGTGAATTCAATATCAGCGCACCGGAAGAAACCGGTCTGACCTTTGTGGAAAACGCCATTCTCAAGGCACGACACACCTGTGTGCAAACAGGTCGCGCCGCCCTTGCCGATGATTCCGGCCTGGAAGTGGAGGCTCTGGCGGGACAGCCAGGCATTTACAGTGCCCGCTATGCCGGCAGCGACAATGACGATGCTGCCAACAACCGCAAGCTGCTGCAAGCGTTACAGGATATTCCCGAATCACAGCGCAGCGCGCGCTTCCAGTGTGTAATGGTTTACCTGCGCCACGCCGAAGACCCGGTACCCCTGATCTGTCAGGGAACCTGGGAAGGCCGTATTGTATCTGAACCGGCGGGAGAAAACGGCTTTGGCTATGACCCGCTGTTTTTTGTACCGGAACATAACTGCACCGCGGCGCAGCTGTCACCGGAAGTCAAAAACCGGCTGAGCCATCGCGGACAGGCATTGCAACAACTGGTGGCTGCACTGAGCGCCCGGCAACAGGGTTAATGGCCGACTCACCGCTCACACAGCCTCCCCTTAGTCTGTACATTCACTTTCCCTGGTGCGTGCGCAAATGTCCCTATTGTGATTTCAACAGCCACGAAACCCGGGAAATTCCTGAACAAGCGTATATCCGGGCCTTGCTCACAGACTTTGATCAGGACAAATCCTGGTGGGAACAGCGCAGCCTGCACAGTATTTTTATGGGCGGCGGCACCCCCAGCCTGTTCAGCGCATCGGCCATGACGCAGCTGCTGGAAGCATTACAGCAGCGAATCCGGTTTGCGGACAATCTTGAGATCACCCTGGAAGCCAATCCCGGCACCTTTGAGCAGGCCCGGTTCCGCGGTTACCGCGCTGCCGGCATCAACCGGCTGTCCCTGGGGGTGCAGAGTTTCGATGACCAACAGCTGCAGACCCTGGGCCGCATACACAGCAGCCACGACGCCCGGCACGCCATTGAAAGCGCCCTGGAAGCAGGCTTTGACAATATCAATATCGACCTGATGCACGGCCTGCCACAGCAAACCCCGGCCCAGGCCCTGAGCGATCTGCAGCAGGCCATTGACCTGCAACCCACCCATCTGTCCTGGTACCAGCTCACCATTGAGCCCAACACCGTGTTTTATTCAAAGCCCCCCGCCCTGCCGGAAGATGACACCTTATGGTCCATACAGGAACAGGGCCAGCAACTGCTGGCAGAGCAAGGTTATCAGCAGTACGAGATCTCTGCCTACAGCCGCCCGGGAAAACAGTGTCAGCACAACCTCAACTACTGGCAGTTCGGTGATTACCTGGCCCTGGGCGCCGGTGCCCATGGTAAAATAACCTGCCCAGACACAGGTCAGATCATTCGTTACCAGAAAACCCGCCTGCCCCAGCATTATCTGGACCCGGAAAAATCCTTTACTGCACAGCAAGCACCGATCCCGCCAGCGGATCTGCCGTTCGAGTTTTTTATGAATGGCTTCCGGCTGAACCAGGGAGTGAGTAAACAGGATTTTGAAAAGCGCACTGGCATACCCTTCCGGCAGACCCGGGCATTCATCGACAAGGCGAAGGCTCTGGGGCTGATCGAGGAAACCGCCACCCGTTGCGTGCCAACAGACAAGGGCCGGCTTTATCTTAATGATCTGTTGCAGCTGTTCCTGCCCTGAAAGCGCTAGCGGTCTTTAACCCCCGCATCACTCAGTATCTGTGTGCAGATATGAATACATTCGTCACAAATGGGCTGCTGCTTTGCGCCCACCACAATCATTTTTTTGGCCTGGCTTTCCGGTTTGCCGCAGAAAGCACAGGTAAGCTCCCCGCCCGTACTTTTATTTTCCGGTGAATCACTCATACACTGACTCCTCGCTAGAAACTGCTGACCAGTCGCAGGTAGGCTTCTGTCTGGCCAATATCGCGGTCCAGGCCATGGGCAACGCCGATGTTGAGATCAATAAAAAAGGTATCGTAACCAATCAACAGATCCGGGCTTAATTCAAAACCAACCGAGCTGTAATACTTGGCGGACTCACCCTTGCTCCAGGCGGCGCCCGTGTCCACAAACAGGGTTAACGAGGTCTTGCCCAGGCCCACCGGGGGCACCCGGAAACCATCAAAAAGCTCTCTGATGGGGGTTCGCCATTCAAAGGAATTCACATTGACTTTGGTGCCCTCCAGTTCATCGCTGTCCTTGCTGTAACC
>JAWVYU010000064.1:0-17466 GCA_033722575.1 Ketobacteraceae bacterium
GGTCTTCAATAAAAAAGAGGCACGGTCCCGGCGACTGGACATCATTGACAATCAGGGCGGGGCGGCTGTGGACCGTCTGGTGCCCTTGCCCGTACCGGGGGATTATCCTGCCCAGGAGGATTACAAATACAGCGTGGAAGGGCTGTTTGATGATGCCGAGAATCCCGCTGTGAAAGACGGGCCGGAACAAGGGGAAGTGAATGAACTGAGCAAGATTTCCGATGAAATAGCGGTGGCGTTCCAGGGCCTGATTTCCGATGAACTCTATAACATCCGTACCACCAAGGACTGGATTGAAGTGGATATACAGTCCAGCGTACTGTTCCCCAGCGGTCGGGCCACATTGTCCGGCGAGGCCCGGGAATTGATGCAGAAAATAGCCGGCGTTCTTGAAAGCTACGAAAATCCTGTTCAGGTGGAAGGCTTTACCGATAACCAGCCCATTGAAACATTGCAGTTCCCCTCCAACTGGGAGTTGTCGGCAGCGCGTGCGGCTGCGGTGGTGCGCCTGTTCGAAGAGCAGCAGATTGATCCAAAACGACTGTCGGCCGTCGGTTATGGCGAGCATCATCCGGTGGCTGAGAATGACACCGAGGCAGGCCGCGCCGAAAACCGTCGGGTGGCACTGATTATTTCCAGAAAGCCCCCGGACAAGGACACCAACGGGGCTGCCAGACCTGACTACAAGCTGGGGGTGGGCACTGCCGATGATGACCAGCCCATTGGCAGCGATCCCCAGAGCCGCATTCAGGCTACCCAGGGTACCTCTACCCGGGTGCCCCAGAAAATTCTGAGTCTGGAAAACAGTGGTGTGCTTTTTGGAGACGATACTGAACCGGAAGAAGCGCCTGCCGCGGAAAGCGAGCCTGCAGGAGAAGACACACCATGAAAGTCTGGGCGGTAGCGAATCAGAAAGGTGGCGTGGGCAAAACCACCACAGTGGTGGGGCTCGGGGGGTTACTGGCCGCCCAGGGTCAGCGGGTGCTGATGGTGGATATGGATCCCCATGGTTCACTGACATCCTATTTCAAATACAACCCGGATGACATAGAGCAATCCGTGTATCAGTTGTTCCAGCACAAAGGGGACGTTCCTTCCTATTTGCCGCCGCAACTGGTAATACCCACGGGTTTTCCCGATCTCAGCTTCCTGGCAGCCTCCACGTCACTGGCTATTCTTGAGCGGCAGGCACAGAGCCAGGGTGGTATGGGGCTGGTGTTAACCAAAACCCTGAATTGCCTGAAACAGGACTTTGATTATGTGCTGATAGATACGCCCCCTATCCTGGGCGTGTTGCTGATCAATGCCATGGCTGCCTGTCAGCAGGTGTTGCTGCCGGTGCAAACCGAACACCTGGCCATCAAAGGGCTGGAGCGCATGATGCGGACCCTGAAAATGGTGATGAAATCCCAGCGCCGGGAGCTGCCCTATACCGTGATACCCACCATGTTCGATCGCCGTACCCATGCGTCAGTGGACAGCCTGCGCATTCTGCGCAACACCTATGAAGGACATATCTGGCCATCAGCCATTGCCATCGATACCCGTTTCCGTGACGCCAGCAAGGCAGGTATGCCCCCCAATATCTATGACCCCGGGGCCCGTGGCGTCAAATCCTACATGTCTCTGCTAAAATACCTGTTAGGGCATGAGCCGGTTCCAGTGGCCAGCCGCGTAGTACCATAGGTGGGCGAAATGCCGGAAGAACGACATGGCTCGGGCTTGCTGTCGGCAAGTGAAAAAGCCATATATGACTATCTTGATGAAATGCTTAGCGATCCCGGCGAAGGGTCGGGGAAACCTGCGTCCTCAATAACCGACAATGCGCCCGAACCGGCACGTCCCACAGTCCGTCAGTCTGCTTCCCCGAGGTTGAATTCTGTGGCCAGAGCGGTGGCCACGGCAACCCCGTCTCCGCAACCCCGTCCGTCCCCCGGGCCACAGCCGGAAGTGCTGGCATTCAGGGAAAAGCCTGAACCCAAAGTGCTGTCCAGTCCGGAGTCGCTGCTGGGATTCCGCCAGCCCGTGGTGGTTCAGCAGCCAGCCGTGACAGAAAAGCCGGCGCTGAAAACCGCAGAACCGGTCAAACCCCCCGTTGTTGAAACCAGAACAGCCGAAGAAACGGCAGCCCCGCCAGTGGAAGCCAAAGCCCTGCCAGTGGAAGCCAAAGCCCCGCCGGAGACAATAGCCCCGCCGGAGGCAGTAGAGCCGGAAACTGAACCGGCCCGGGAGGCGGATGCTGATACTGAAGCGGGTGATGAACGCCTGCCGGCCACCAGCGTCTGGTGCGATAACGGGCGACCGGACTGGGCTCAGGGGCGGTTCGAATGCCTGTTGTTTGAGGTGTCAGGCCTGAAGCTTGCCGTGCCACTGGTCACCCTTGGAGCGGTTCACCAGATCGACAGGAAATTCAATGAGTTACCGGGCCAATATGACTGGTTTATCGGCATTTTGCAGACCAACCTGGGCAATATCAAAGTGATTGATACCGCCCTGTGCGTGATGCCGGAACGCTACGATCCCGCCAGCCGGGCTGAGCTGGAATACGTGATCACACTCCATGGCTTTTCCTGGGGTATTTCCTGTCACAAGTTGCTGCGATCCATCACCCTGGAGCCTGAGGATGTCAAATGGCGCTCCCAGCGGGGTAAAAGACCCTGGATGGCCGGAACTGTGGTGGAGCAGATGTGTGCCCTGATTGATCCTGCCGGCTTTCACGAAGTAATACGGGCCGCCGAAAACCGCAAAAAGTGATTCCCCTGCGCGACTTTACCTGCCGCTGGCTGGCAAGGTTTCGGCCCTGATCTATATTTAATTAAGGAACAAGGCCCAGGTTATTTATGCCCCATGCAAAATGGGTGATTCCGCGAAAGCTGGTTCCGGCTTTCTGAAAACAGAGGTATTTCGACAATGAACCAGACTGCCCGACAGCAAGGTGGTGACGACCCGGTGATCCAGTGGGTTACCTTCCGGCTTGCCGGTGAAACCTACGGCGTGAATGTAATGCAGGTGCAGGAGGTGCTTCGTTACACCGAAATCGCACCGGTACCCGGTGCATCCCATCATGTGCTTGGCATTATCAATCTCCGGGGCAGCGTCGTAACCATTATTGATGCGCGCCTCAGATTCGCATTACCTCCGGGTGAAATTACCGAGAACACCCGGATCGTGGTGATTGAAGCAGGCACTCATGTGGTGGGTATTCTGGTGGACAGTGTGGCAGAAGTGGTTTATCTGCGGCAGTCAGAGATTGACCATGCACCTAATGTTGGCAACGACGAGAGCTCAAAGTACATCCAGGGAGTCTGCAACAAGAACAACGAACTGCTGATTCTGATTGATCTCGACAAACTGTTGTCCGACGAGGAGTGGGCGGAAATCGAGGGGTTTTAACGGCCAGGTGCGCAGGAATAGTTAAGGGTAACGATGAACAAATATGGCACAGCTTGTGCAGGACTAATGACAGGTGACCATGATCGCCAGAATTCTGGCAGCGGTCATGGGCCGGGATTCCAGGAGTGAACAATGGCTACCAAAAAGACAGCCACCGATGATTCAGTTTTACAATGGGGTACTTTCCGACTGGCCGACGAACTGTATGGCGTCAATGTAATGCAGATTCGGGAAGTATTGCGCTATACGGAAATCACACCGGTACCGGGAGCACCCTATTATGTGCTGGGTATTATCAACCTGCGGGGTAACGTCGTCACCGTTATCGACACCCGGAAGCGCTTCGGCTTACCTCCGGCACAGGTGGACAACAATTCGCGCATCGTGATTGTGGAAGTGGATAACCAGGTGATTGGCATGCTGGTGGACAGTGTGGCGGAAGTCACCTATCTGCGCGAATCCGAGATTGAAATCACCCCCAGTGTGGGGAACGAGGAAACCTCTAAATTCATTTCCGGAGTCTGCAATAAAAACAACGAGTTGTTGATTCTTATTGAATTAGAGAGAATGATTGGCACGAATCAGCAGGATGCCATCGGGTTCTAGCGCAGGGCCCGCACAGATCAAATTGACGAGGTGAAGCATGATACTGACAACCGCCGAATGGATCGCCTACCTTTCCGTTGGGGTGTCGCTTTGCCTGGTGATTGCGTTGATCCTGACGCAGCGACGCCATAAACAGGCCCTGCAGGCCCAGATGAAAATCAATCAGCAACTGCAACACAGTATTGATGGGCTGGCCCAGCAGTTCAGTGTCCTCAACAAGGGGACGCTGGGAATGGGTAAACGCCTGATGACGGCGGAAAAGCGCCTGAATCAGACCATGGAAAGACAGGACTCCCTGGAAAACCGCGAATCAGAGCAACTGTCCTTCAAGCAGGCGGCGCGTCTGTTTGAGCGTGGCCTGGAAATGGACAATGTGATCGAAAAAGTGGGTATTACCCGCTCCGAAGCCAAGCTGGTGGACATGTTCCAGCAAAAGCGAATCGAAGAATTCGAGGATTAACCGCTAGTTAGCCACATATATTATGTCGGGCGCCCAACCCGACGGTATTTTGCCGCTCCTTTCTGTGTTTTTTTCACGCAAGTGACTGTCTTAGTTCAATTTTTCATACACAAGCAGCCATTCATAACAGCATTTATTCCGGCAAGTCTAACTGTTTGAATCCCGATGAAAAATTCATTAATGACCAAAACTTATGAGGTTATAAGTTTTGGGTCTGTTGTCTGTTTTCCCGTTTTTTTAGAGCGAAACGTTCCAAGGTGGTGAATACGCCAATTCTATACTGAGGATTACACGGTAGTTAGATAGTAGTGGTGTTGTTATGAAGTCAGTTCGGAAGTGTTTCGCGGTAATCTGCCTTGGTCTGATGTCGGTTGTGTCCTGGGCAGAAGCGCCTCTGGAAATTGAAGGGGCTATCACGGTGGGGCTGGAAAAGGCCAAGAGCCTGTATGACGAAGGCGCGGTTTTTATTGATGTACGCGATCGTCAATCCTGGACCCTCGGTCATATTGAAGGCAGCGTTAATCTGGACTTCAATCACAATGAGTTTTCAGTGCTGTATATTTCTGAAGACCTGGACCGTTCCACCCCCCTGGTGTTTTATACCAGCAGCGCTCTGAATATCCGCAGTGCCATGGCCAGCTTTTTTGCCAGTAACTGGGGTTATACGAACGTGTACTACTTCCGCGAAGGTTACTACTCGTGGATGGCTGCAGATCTGCCGGTTACCCTGAAAATGGCAAGCCGCAGTGGTGTTCTGCCCAACGTTAATTAAAAAACCGGTACTAGCCGGAACCGCCGTTCAGATCGGTTTCCGGCCCGTCAGTTGAAGTCTGATGTACCAGTTTTTTTGTGTCGATATCTGAATTGGTTTTCTCCTCAGTTTGTTGTTGTTCAGGCGTCCAACCTTTGGGCGCCTTTCCTTTCAGCATGTAAACAAACGCGATAATTTCCGCAATGGTCCGGTACAACAGTTCCGGAATCTCATCGCCCACCTCCAGTAATGCCAGTGTTTCCACTAACTGCTCGTTTTCGTAGATGGGCACCTCATGTTCACGGGCAATCTGCAGAATTTCCTCGGCCAGCTCACTGGTTGCAGAGGCGCTGACAAAAGGCGCCCGCTCGCCATCGTAGGTAAGGGCAACTGCTTTTGCGGGTTTCTCGCTGTTCGACATGCTGATGGGGGACCTCCGTCAGGTTTCGATATCGATCAGGGATTGCTTGATTCCGGAATCATCCGTGGGGGGCGAGCCCTTGATGCACTGGATCTCTTTTACATTAACCCCCAGCTTATTCAGGTTGTCTCTCAGTCCGCTGATACTGGCACGGGATCGCTCTACGGTATCGGGTTCCTCCGCCCAGAAGGTCACACTGGCGCTGACACCAATGAGCGTAATCTGGCAATACATGGGGCCCAGACCTTCCAGATCAAAACCCATATGCACCACCCATTTCTTTTCTTTTTTATCGCCGTTTTTTTCTCCGCGCCTGCCGGTTTCTTCATCGTAAATGCGGAACTGGAAAAGCGACAGGTCCAGTCCCTGCAAAATCGGTAATTCAAAACTCAGCATGGTTTGCGGTGCAGCGGCTTCCGGGCGGGCCATATCCGTCAGGCTGGCCAGCTGGTGCAGATTCAGTCGCGACGTCGCTTCACGGGTATGCTTTATCAGCACGCTGATCAGGGCGTCTGCCAGAGATTCATTGGGCGCCAGGCTGGGTCTCACCATTTGTGGCTGCACATGGATTTTCCCGGGCAGAGGCGGGTGTGCCCAGTCCATTCCCGGCAGTCTGGATTTCGTGCCGGTATCCTCTGACTCATTCTGATAAACCCCCGTTGCGGTACTGGCAGTGGGGACGGGGCGCTGATAAACCGGACTGGTTGCCCGGTCAATGGCCCTTTGCAGTGTGGTGTCGGGTGGCGGGACGCTGCCCCTGTCGGTTTTGCCGCGGGCCTGATCCAGCAGAACTTTATCCAGGTTTCTGGCGCCATCCAGGTTTCTGGCGCCGGGCTCGGTCAGTTTGCCATCTGGCTGTTTTAGTGCGGCGCCGCCCCGGTTGTCCTGGCTAACGGATTCCCTGCTTCCTGCCGCAGGGCCGGTTTTGACCTCCCGGGAAGAAGCGCCGGCTTCCCCCCCTTTGGTTGCCGGGTTCTGGATGTCGTTCTGCAGTTTTTTTAACTGACTTTCCAGCTGCAGCAGATTGTATTTGAGGTCCCGGGTCAGGCTGCTGTTAAGAGGTTCTGCACTGGATTGCGCTGGCCTGGCTGGCGCCGGCGGATTTTCCTGCAGGGTCGCCCTGAGGGCTTTTATGTGCTGTCTGATCTGCTCAATCAACTCGAAGCGCTTGCCGGCACCGGCCTGGGTCGGTGTGCGGGTTTCCGCTGCCGGCTTTTCTGCTGAGCCGGTGGCCCGCCCGGGTGCGGTGTCAGGGCCCGTTGTTTCAGGGCTTCCTTTTAACGGCTGTTGCAGGCTTGATAACCGGTCCGGACGGATAATCTGTGACTCATAAAAAATACCGCTGTTTCTGACCGCATTTCTCAGCCCCCCGGATTCACTGGTTTCCCGGGCCGTGGGCAGGGCTTGCAGAAACTGGCGGACGATCTGTTCCAGACGTGCGGCTGGCCCAGCATTTGACAAGGGGCCGCGGCTTCCTGTTGCTGAGACATCGGGCCCGGTACCGCGTGGGGTGGTTGCTTCCTGTAATGGCTTGTTCTGCCGGGGCTGCAGGGCGGAGTCTGTGGCCATGGCGGGGAGCTGGCGGTTCATGGAATGGATAACCGCAATCACTTTTGCCAGCAAATGGGCGTAGCTGTTCTGCTGATTGATCTCCTGGCGTATCAGCGGTTGAGCGGTCATCTGGATCGGTGGTGGAGAGACTTTAACCAGTTTCAGCGCTTCACCTGCCAACTGCACATCCAGTAACTGTCCGACTCTGACCGGAGCGGTGGTTTCCACCCGTACGGGAACAGGGCGCCCGGCCTGTATCTGACGGCTCAGCTCGGCATCAATGATTTCTCTGGGAATTTGCTGGACGGCGGCTTTGGGTGTGGCCAGGTCCTTGCTGCCGGGGTTGAGCTGAATAATAGCGTCATAGACCGCTTTACTGTATTGGCCGCTGGCTTCTCTGGCTTTTACTTCCGCCACTATGGCTCTGATAACCGCGGGTTCCGGCTTTACCCGTTGATCAGGCTCCGCCGTTGCTTCTGCCCGGGTGGCGCCGGATGACGCGCTGCGTGCCGGGCCCTCAGGTGCCGGGGAGGATTTTTCCTTGCTTGCCGGAGCAGGGTTTGCTGTTCCGGAGCCGGACTGGCCGGGCGGGATATTGATTGCCATGGAGCAAGTATAGCTGCCCTCATGATTTACTTCGCAATCCTTTGCGGAACGAGCGGCGGGCAGCCCTTTCAAAGAGTAAATTCAGCTGAACAGCGCGGCAATACAGACAATCAGTGACATGGTCAGCAGAAACCATTTCAGGGTTTTCTGGCGGGCACTGATGGCGAATCGCACGCTCAGCTGAACACCGATAATGGTGGCTGCTCCCATGATCAGGCCCGGTATCCAGAGCACCTGGTCCCGTACCACAAAGACCGCCAGGGCCACCGACCCGAACACCAGGGTGCACACCATTTTGAGGGCGTTGGCCCGCACCAGGTCAAATCTCAGCACGCCGGCCAGTGCTGCCAGCAGGATAAAGCCCACCCCGGCCTGCACAAAGCCTCCGTAGAGGCCGGCAACGAACAGCCAGACAACCCCCGCCGGACACTCCCGGAGTGTCAGTGGCTGCTCGCCTTCCAGAGGAATGCTGCCGGGCTTTACCATGATCACCAGCGTCATGGCGATCATGGTAAAAATCAGTACCGGCTTCAGAATATCCACCGGCAGAAAGGAGGCTACCAGCGAGCCTGCCAGCGAACCGATCACGGTGGGTATCAGAATGGGAATAATGGCCTGGGTGTCCAGCTTGCCATGACGGCTGAAGCCTCGTACTGCAGCCACGGATTGCAGGAAAACCCCCACCCGGTTGGTGCCGTTGGCGACGTCTGCCGGCATTCCCAGAAGCATCAGCGCTGGCAGGGTGAAAATGGAGCCTCCACCCGCCAGGGTATTGACGAACCCAGCCACGATGCCGGAAACCACCAGGGCAATGAATTCCAGCCAGCCAAGCTGGAGTGCTCCGATCTCTAACGCCACGAAATTGCCGATCTCCGTCAAAGTTCCCGGTTTTTTGTCTGGGGGTTGCTGGTCACAGGCCAAGCATCTTAAATGAATTTGGATTATAATGCCGCGCTGATTTTGTATTCATACCGTTTTGACAGGAGATCCGGTACCGGTGCCAGATGCCACACCCGCCCTGATTCGCGCTGACAGGCTCTACTGTGAGCGGGATGACCGGGTGCTATTCCAGAATCTGAGCTTTTCCCTTGATCAGGGGCAGATTCTCCAGATTGAAGGCCCCAACGGGAGTGGCAAAACCACCCTGATCCGGATTCTTTGCGGATTGTCGCAGGATTTCGAGGGCGATCTGTACTGGCGCGGGCAGCCCCTTTCCCGGGTGGTTACCGCCTTCCGCCAGGCCAGCGTCTATTTCGGCCACCATACCGGGGTGAAACTGGCGCTGACTGCTCAGGAAAATCTGGTCTGGATGGCCCAGATCAAGGGCATTCCCTGGGATCGGCAAACGTTGGCAGAACGTATGGATCAGGCCCTGGAGCGGGTGGGGCTGCGGGGGTTTGAGGATGTGCCGCTGTACACACTGTCTGCCGGCCAGAAGCGCAGGGTGGCCCTGGCCGGGCTGCTGCTGAAGCCCATGCCACTCTGGATTCTGGATGAGCCTTTTACCGCCATTGACAGAGCCGGTGTGCAGGAGCTTGAGGCACTGATCGTGGATCACGCCCTGCAGGGCGGCAGTGTGATTCTGACCACCCACCATGAACTGTCCATAGCGCCGGATAAACTCCACAAGCTCCTGCTGGGAGCCGGCTCGCGTGCCGCAGCCCCGCAAGCAGAGGCAGAGGAGGCCACCCATGGAATCTGAACCCATACTGGTGGCGGATACAGATCCACCCGCGCTGAAGCAAGGGTTTACGGCGCTGCTCAGGCGGGATCTGGTGCTGGCGTTCCGGCAACGGGGCGATATGATCAACCCCCTGTTCTTTTTTGTCATGGTTATCAGCCTGTTCCCCCTGGGCGTGGGGCCGGAAGCCAGTCAGCTCCAGAAAATGGCGCCCGGCATCCTCTGGATCGCGGCTCTCCTGTCCACCCTGCTGGCGGTGGATTCCCTGTTTCGTCAGGATTTTGATGATGGTGCCCTGGAATTGCTGTTGATGAGCCCCCATCCGTTGTTTCTGCTGGTGCTTGCCAAAGTGCTGGCCCACTGGTGTGTCACCTCGCTGCCCCTGATTCTGGCATCACCGTTCCTGGGGGCCATGCTGTTTCTGGAGGGCGATACCCTCTGGGTGGTGATGCTGACCCTGCTGGTGGGCACACCCATTCTGAGTATGATCAGCGCCATCGGCGCTTCCCTCACCGTGGGGTTGCGCAAGGGTGGGGTTTTGATTGCCATCATTGCCTTACCCCTGTATGTTCCTGTGCTGATCTTCGGTACCAGTGCCATCCAGGCAGCGGCTACCGCATTACCCTATGTTGGTCAGCTGGCCTACCTCGGCGCCCTGTTGGCATTAGCAGTAACCTTCGCACCCTTTGCCATAGCGGCCGGGCTGCGTGTCAGTGTGAGTGGATAGCATCATGAGCCTTTGGGATTCCGTGACTCGTCTTTATCATAAGTTCGGTTCACCCAAATATTTTTACGAATTGAGTGCCAGGCTGATTCCCTGGTTTATCGGATTAACCCTGCTGACCCTGTTGCCCGGGTTGATCTGGGGGCTGGGTTTTGCCCCCATGGATGAAGAGCAGGGCCACAGTTACCGGATCATCTTTATCCATGTTCCCGCGGCGGGGGTGGCTATGGGCGGATATATCATGATGGCGCTGGCAGCAGCCGTTGGTCTGGTCTGGAAAATGAAAATGGCCGATATGGTGGCCAAAGCCATAGCCCCTATTGGCGCCTCTTTTACGTTTCTGTGTCTGGTGACCGGTTCTATCTGGGGTAAACCCACTTGGGGAACCTGGTGGGTATGGGATGCGCGCCTTACTTCCATGCTGGTGCTGTTTTTTCTGTATATCGGGTTTATTGCGTTACAGAATGCCATTGAAAACCCGGTATCCGCGGCCAAGGCCAGTGGTATTCTGGCGGTGGTGGGTGTGGTAAACCTCCCTATCATCAAATATTCCGTTAACTGGTGGAATACCCTGCATCAGCCCGCCACTATCAAGATTACCGAGTCCTCCACCATTGATGCCAGCATGCTTTACCCGCTGCTGCTTTCCATGGCGGGCTTTTACTGTTTCTTCGGTTTACTGGTGTTGCTGGCTGCCCGCAACGAAGTGCTGTTGCGGGAACAGCGCAGCCGCTGGGTGCAGCAGGAGGTAATGAAGTAATGGCCTTTGAATCGTTGTCTGACTTTATGAGCATGTGCTACGTAGCGCCCATCGGCGATACCCGTTGCCACGGCGGCTATGTGTGGACAGCTTATGGTATCGGCTTGCTGGTTATTGCCGGGAATATTGCGGCTGTGGTGGCCAGGCGCCGTCAGACCGTGAACCAGATCCGTCGTCGTATCCGAAGGGAGCAGTCAAACCCATGAATCCGAAACGCAAACAACGCTTATTGATTATTCTGGGCATTCTCGCCGGTGTCAGTGTGGCTGCTGTGCTCATTGGTGTCGCGCTGAAAGAAAACATCAACCTGTTTTTCACCCCCAGTGAAGTAGCCGCAGGCAACGCGCCGGTGGGGCGTACCATACGCGTGGGCGGCCTGGTGGTAGAAGGAAGCGTATCCCGCAGCGATGGTCTGAATGTCAGTTTTGACGTAACCGATAATAAAAGCCGCACCACCATCCATTTTGACGGCATCCTGCCGGACCTTTTCCGCGAGGGGCAGGGGATTATCGCACTGGGAAAAATGCAGGAAGACGGCCGGTTCGTGGCCGACGAAGTGCTTGCCAAGCATGATGAAGAATACATGCCGCCTGAAGTGAAAGAGGCCATTGAAAAAGCCGGTCACCCCAAGGATACCTGACCGGTCTCGCCTTCGGCGGTTTTATTGTTTAAATTTGTAAGATTGTTAAACAATTGATCAATTTATGGTACACTCGTCCCTGATACAGAGGAGCCGGAAACAGGGCCGTTACCCCTGGTAAAAGCCTGATGCCCTGGCGGTATTTATCACTTGACGGAGCAGTACCCAATGCGGAAACTCCACGCAAACAGTTGGATTTTCCAATCCCACAACAAAAACACAAACCGACAATTCAGAATGAGTTTTAAAGCCCCAGACAGCCTAGCAGAACAGATTGCCCGTCATATTGGACAGCTTATCATTACCGGTGAGCTGAAATCCGGCGACCGTATCCAGGAACTCCGTATTGCCAGCGAACTGAACGTCAGCCGCGGTTCGGTGCGCGAAGCCTACCTGATTCTTGAGCGCCGCTACCTGATCGAAATCATTCCCCGCAAAGGCGCCATTGTATCCCACATGACCGCCAAACACGTGGAGAATGTCTATGAAATGAACGTGGTGCTGCTGTCGCTGCTGCTCCGCAAAGCCACAGAGGCCTGGACACAGGACGACCTGCAGCCCTTTCTGGATCTGATCAGGGACATGGAACAGATGGTAGAGCGGGAGGAGTATCTGGAATTTCTGGATGCCACCTTCAACTTTGCCCGCATGGGGTACCGCTTTGCCAACAACAGTTATCTGGAAGATATGCTCAATGATCTGCAGCCTTCCATTCGCCGAACCTATTTTCACGCGTTGAAAATGAGCAAGGAAGAAATGCAGCGGTCGCTGGTATTTTTCCAGAACCTGATGGAACGCCTGGTGGCCCGTGATGCGGACGGTGCCGTGGCGGCTCTGGAGAAGTTCGGTGAGCACCAGTGTCAGCTGGTGCTCTCCTATCTCGAGGACTGACTCAGCGATTCACCGCTGCGGGGGCGGGCTGTGCTGCGCCGGTCTGCGCGGGTTGCATTCTTGCCACCCAGAAAGCCACACCGCCGGCCACGGCGATGGGGATAATAAACAGATTCAGCACCGGTGTGGCCGTTGCCAGGGTGACAGCGCCACCAAATCCCATGGTGGCCGCCCGGTGTTTGCGCATCACCGCCAGGGTTTCCTTGAAACTCAGCCCATTGTTGTCGGCGGGTACGTCCAGGTATTGCATGGCCAGCATCCAGGCACCGAAAAGGTACCAGAGCACCGGTGAAATGGCATTCACCACCGGAATAAAACTCAGAATCAGGGTAAGCACCAGCAAACCAATGGCCCGGAACCCCCAATAGCCGACCTTGGTCAGCTCGCGCCTGAAGGCACGCCCGGCGATTTGCCAGATCGACAGCGGCGGGTAGTTGATCTCATGAATCTCTTTTTCCACTTTTTCCGCCAGCAGCCCGATAAACGGACTCACCAGCAAATGGGTGACCATGGTGAAAACCGAGCTCATGATAAACAGCATCAACAGAATACCCACGATCAGCAGAACCCAGTACAGAAGGCTGCCAACCCCCGCAAGGATTGGTTCCAGCCAGTCAAGCCAGCCCGGAAGATCTGTCTCGAATTCAAACCAGCTGAGCCAGCTGTCCAGCTGATCAACCATCAGGTAACCGAACACGCTGAAAATCACGATATTTACAATCAGAGGCACGACCATGTAGGGGCGAATCCCGGGGCGTTTTGCCAGCTCGTAACCCTGAATAACGTAATGAATACCTTCTCGTAACTGCGCAATCATTGATCCATCCTGTCGCTTTCCAATGCTGCTGCAAAGCTACCACAGAACGTCGGCAGATCCTAACCAGATGAGTTTTCCCGGCAACTTGCGGTATTCCGAAAAGCAGGCCATATTTATCCGCCAATGCTCGTGTCCCGTGCCAAAAGAAGATAAAATGCGCGGTTTGAAAGAGCGAAAAATCAGGTTATAACTTGAGCTCAACGATTGACCTGCCGAGTGTTTTATCCTGCGGGGTCGATCTCTTTGGGGGCCATGTCATCATCACTGGCGCAACGGAAAAATGTCCCGGAAAATAGCCCCGGGAAACAGTATGTTTTTTGTCCCGTTCCGGTGCCCGGATGTCTTGTGCAGCGTTATCCGGCGAATCGCTGCGCAGAAAATCAGAGGATTAAAAAAATTCCATGCGGTTGAAGTGTATTAAATTAGCGGGATTCAAGTCTTTTGTGGATCCCACCACAGTCTCATTTCCCAATAATCTTTCCGCGGTTGTCGGTCCCAACGGATGCGGTAAGTCAAACGTCATTGATGCCGTCCGCTGGGTAATGGGTGAGTCCTCCGCCAAGCACCTGCGTGGCGAATCCATGACCGATGTTATCTTTAACGGTTCCAACGCCCGCAAGCCCACCGCCCAGGCATCGGTGGAGCTGGTGTTTGATAACAGCGATAATTCCCTGACTGGCGAGTATGCCAATTACAATGAAGTGGCCATCAAGCGGGTGGTAACCCGTGACGCCCAGTCCAACTACTACCTTAATGGCACCAAGTGCCGGCGCAAGGATATCACCGATATATTCCTGGGAACCGGCCTTGGTCCGCGCAGCTACGCGATTATTGAGCAGGGCATGATTTCCCGCCTGATTGAAGCCAAGCCGGAAGAGCTTCGGGTGTTTATCGAGGAAGCTGCGGGGATTTCCAAATACAAGGAGCGCCGCCGCGAAACCGAAAACCGCATGAAGCGCACCCGGGAGAACCTTGAGCGTCTGGAAGACCTGCGGGAAGAACTGGGCCGCCAGCTGCAGCATCTGGAGCGCCAGGCCCAGGCCGCAGAAAAATACAAGCAGTACAAGGAAGAAGAGCGGCTGTTGCGAGCGCAATTGCAGGCTCTGCGCTGGAAGTCCGTGGATCTGTCGGTGACCGACTACGAAACCGTTATCCGTGATCTGGAAGTCAAGCTGGAAGCCTGTATTGCTGATCAGCGTGCCATGGATGCTGAAATCGAAAAGCACCGCGAAGTTCACACAGAAGTGAACGACAAACTCAACGAGGTCCAGGGCCGTTTCTATGGCTTGGGGGCTGATATCGCCCGTATTGAACAGACCATACAGCATCAGAAAGAGCGGGGCAGCCAGTTGCGTCGCGATCTGCAGGAAACCATTGAGGCCAGCAAGGAAGCCCAGGAGCAGCTGCGTCAGGACCGTGAACAGGCAGAAGAACTCAATGCCCGCCTGCTGGAACTGGAGCCTGAACTCGAAATGGTGCAGGCGCAGTCTGAGGAGTCCGCCGAAGCCCTGGCGATCGCTGAAGACCGGATGCAGAGCTGGCAGAGCGACTGGGATGATTTCAACCAGGCGGCCAATGAACCCCGCCAGAAAGCACAGGTGGAACAGTCCCGCATCCAGCATCTGGAACAATCCATAGAACGTTTGCGGGATCGCATCGAGCGTCTCAACCTGGAAAAGGAAACCCTGTCCGCCGGCCCGTTGGAAGAAGAAGTGGCCGAGCTGGAAGAGCGGGTGGCGGAAGCCGAACTGAAGCTGGAAGAAAAGCAGGCCAGTGTTGCGGAGCTGCTGGAACAGATTAATCACAAACGCGAAGAAAATAATCAGGTAGGCAATGAACTGGATACCCTGAAAAGCGATATCCAGCGGCTGAAAGGGCGCCATGCCTCCCTGGAAGCCCTGCAACAGGCCGCCCTGGGCGAGAGCGATGTGGTGGAGTGGCTGGCGCAACAGGGGCTGGATCAGCAGCAGCGACTGGCGACAGAAATCAGGGCCCGGGAAGGCTGGGAAAAAGCCATTGAAACCGTGCTGGGTGATTACCTGCAGGCGGTTTGTGTGGACGGCATTGATGCGCTGGCGTCGGTGGTGAGCACCCTGGAACAGGGTTCGCTGGCATTTGTGGACACTAAACGGTCCGACAACGGCACCGCGCGCTCCGATCTGACGCCTCTGGCCAGTTGCCTGGACGGCGAATCCTCCGGCAATCAGTCCGCCGCGCCACTGATGGCCAATATCTATGCGGTGGAAACTCTGAATGAAGCCCTGGAAAAACGTGACAGCCTGAAACCCGGTGAGTCCTTTATAACCCGGGACGGGCTGTGGGTAGGGATAAACTGGCTGCGGGTTGCCCGTGAAGATAACCCCCAGGCCGGCATGTTACAGCGTCAGCAGGAATTGCAGGAAATAGAAAGCCGGCTGGAAGAAACCCAGGCCAAAATCGAAGACCTCACCGAAAAGCTGCAAGCCGGACGGGACGGCCTGAAAGAAAAAGAGCAGGCCCGCGAGGAAGTGCAGCGCGAAGTGAGCGAAATGAACCGCTCCAATGCCGATATCAAGGCGCAGCTCAGTGCCAAGCAGGTGCGGCTGGAGCAGTTTTCCATGCGTCGCGAGCGTATCAGCCGCGAACTGGAGGAATGTCAGGAACAACAGCAACAGGAACAGGAAGCGATCGGGGAAGCACGCCTTGAATTGCAGGAAGCCCTGGACCTGATGGAGCAGGACACAGCGAAACGGGAAGCGTTACTGAAACAGCGGGATGCAAACCGCGAGGCCCTGGACCAGGCGCGACAGAAAGCCCGCGAAGATAAAGACAAAGCGCATCAGATTGCGCTGGAAGTGCGTTCCATGCGCACCCAGTCCCAGTCAACGAAACAGGGGGCGGAACGGCTGGCGTCGCAGCTCAAGACGCTGGAGGAACGCAGAGCTTCCATTGAAGAGCAGCTGTCGCAGGGCGATGATCCCTTTGTGGAGTTGCAGGCGGAGCTGGAAGAAAAACTGGAACAACGCCTGAAAGTTGAGGAAGAACTGACCGATACCCGTAAACAACTGGAATCCTGTGAACATGATTTGCGCGGTTGTGAGAAAAAACGCTCACAAGCTGAACAGGCGGCGCAAAGTGTGCGGTCTGAACTGGAAAAAAACCGCATGCAGTGGCAAGGTTTGCAGGTGCAGCGCAACAATCTTCTCGATAAACTGAAAGAAGATGATTTTGATCTTGAAACGGTGCTGAAAGATTTGCCGGAAGAAGCCAATGAGTCGGACTGGCAGGCAGAACTGGAGCGACTGGCGGCAAGAATCTCCCGTCTTGGAGCGATAAATCTGGCGGCGATTGAAGAATTCAAGTCCCAGTCCGAACGTAAAAACTATCTGGATTCCCAGCACGGTGATCTGATTGAAGCACTGGAAACGCTGGAAAACGCCATACGCAAGATAGATCGGGAAACGCGAACCCGCTTCAAGGAAACTTTTGATCTGGTGAACAAAGGCCTTCAGGAACTGTTTCCCAAAGTGTTTGGTGGTGGCCATGCGTATCTGGATATGACCGGCGAGGATTTGCTGGATACCGGTGTGGCCATCATGGCGCGTCCTCCAGGTAAAAGAAACAGCACCATTCACCTGTTGTCCGGTGGTGAAAAAGCGCTAACTGCCATTGCACTGGTGTTTTCGATTTTTCAGCTGAATCCGGCGCCTTTCTGTATGCTGGACGAAGTGGATGCACCGCTGGACGATCCCAACGTGGGGCGCTACTCGCGTATGGTGGAGGAAATGGCAGAACGGGTGCAGTTTATTTACATCACACACAATAAGATTGCGATGGAGATGGCGCATCAGTTGATGGGTGTTACCATGCATGAGCCGGGGGTGTCCCGTCTTGTCAGTGTGGATGTGGAAGAAGCGGCGGCAATGGCTGCCTTATAAGGGATTATGCTTTTCAGCAAACAAAACTGGGTGGTATAGGGCGAAAAAACTTTATTTTTTTGAAAAATGCTCTATATGTTGGTTGAAAGATAAACTGTTTGGCGCGTGCAGCGGCGCTTTACAGGGAAAGTTAAAGAAAAAACGAGGTGGATAAATGGAATTCGGCTTACGAGAAGTCTTGATAGGAGTTGGCCTATTAGTGATTGCCGGGATTCTTTTTGATGGTTTCAGACGAATGCGGCGTTCCA
>JAWVYU010000065.1:0-17297 GCA_033722575.1 Ketobacteraceae bacterium
ATGGCTCTGCCCCACTCCCTTTCAATCTTTTCATCAAAAAAACGCCGGTTCTTAATGCCGGTTAACCCATCCAGCATGGAAATGGACTGCAATTGCTCGTTGGCCTTTTCCAGTTCCGTCAGGGCTTCCTGCAATTTCTGGGTCCTTTCCGTCACGGTTTTCTCAAGATCTTCCTTGGCCTCCTGCTGCATCAGCAACGCCCTTTTTTGCGCTTCCATATAGGAAAGTCGTTGCCCGTTTACCCGGTCGGTCAGCGCAAACGCGGACACAATGGAGCCAAACATGGCACCAAAATGCATCGCGTGCTCGGTGTAGGCACTTTGCGGGATAATACCGAACTTCCCGGCCACGTAAGCCACAACGCTCAGCAGGAACAATGCCCATGCCAGAATAAAATAACGTGCCGCAATATAACCGGTACGCCAGCGATAAAGACCCGCCAGCACCGACAGCGTGGACACAACGAACGCCAGCACCGCGGCAAGCTTGAGCACAATGGAGTAAGGCATGAACAGAGACAGGAACGCGATCACCAGGCCGCAGTGAAACAGAGCGCCGAACAGGTTGTAAAGCCATTGCCGCGCGAGTTTGAGCTGCAGAAAACTGCGGGTGTAAAGGCTGGCAAACCCGAGCAGAAGCGGTATAAACAACACCACACTGTGTTGCCGCCACCAGACGCTGTCACCCCACAGATACTGGTTACCAAAGCCGTTGATGGCTGCCTCGAACAATGCGAGATTCAATGCAAACAGGGCGTAATACAGAAACACCCGGTCCAGCAACAGGGTATAGGCAAACAGGTTGTAAAGTGCCATCACCACCAGCACGCCAAACAGCATGCCAAACCCCATCAGCCGGGTCTGATCCGCCTGGTAAAAAGCTCTGGGATCCCAGATATAGACAGGCAACTGCATGGCGCCATCGGTCATGACCCTGAAATACAGATCATGTTTTTCACCCGCCGGAATATCGATGGAAAACACCAGGTTATGATGGTCCGCCGGCCGTTCACTCATGGGATAACGGTCACCGCTCACCTGCCGGGAAACCAGCTCATCGGTATCGCGCACCTGATACAGAATCACCTCATCCAGGACCGGGTTCTGGATTTCAATAAAACGCTCCAGGTCACGGCTGGAAGTATTTTCTACCGGCAGCCGGAACCACATGGCCATCGGTCCGAAACCGAAATTGGGTACCTTGCTGGTGTTGCGTCGCCACTGAACCTTCCCGGCACCTCCCGGCAACACATCCTCAATGAGCAGATGCGCCTGATCAGGACTGCTGTAACGCAGGGCCTGTGCAGCCGCGACCTTGCCGGTATTAATGGATAAACGCTCGCCCTCGCCCGGTGCAGACCAGGCAAAAGCAGACATCAACAGCATTATTCCGGCAAGCCAGCCCCCCGGCCACCCCCGTTTCAGAAACAACACCTCAGCGGCGCTCCTGTAAATCTCTGTGTTTATCAGACCCTCACCCTTTCATGTCTGTTGATCCGTCTCGACCTGTCGAACCTGAGGATATAGTCCGATATACCTAATTTGTGAAGTTGACGCTCATTTTAACACCAGCTACCTTAGGATTAATACCAACCAACTCAAGTGATTGTTGTCTGAGTTGCTCAAGGGAGAGCCCCAATGATTGAGCAGAGAAGCGAGGCAAGAACCCACTTGCTGTATTATTTGCGCGTATTTGATCGGGACAGCGATACTCTTTTCGGCCATGTGGTTGACCTTTCCAGAAACGGGATGCTGATCACCAGCCACCTTCCCATTGAAGACAACCAGACCTACCGGCTGGCAGTGGAAGACGTCAGTGTCATGGATAAACTGGGCACAGTGGATATTGATGCCGAATGCCGCTGGAGCAAACCCGACAAGGATGTGGAACTGGTAGATGCCGGATTCAGCCTTGTAGATCCCTCACGCCAGGTGCAATCACTGATTAACGATTACCTCTAGTTTTTCCGGATCAGGAAAATCTCCAGACATAAAAAAACCGGCCCCGAAGGGCCGGTTTTGGTTTGGGAGCCCGTCTTACTCCACTGTGAACTCAACGGTAGTACACTCAGGATCTTCCACCAGCAATGCTGTCCGCGCACAGACAGACACTGTGTGATCTCCCGGGCGAACGCCATACAGCGTGATCTTGTCAGTGCGCTTCCATACACCATAGGGCGCGCCGTCCAGAGAGTACTTGAACTGCAGGTCGCCTTCGGATGGGTTATAGCCGCCCACATTAATGGTAACGGTATCGTCATCCACAGAGGCCGAGCTGTCCCCTGAGAAGCTGGCAGTCTGGGCTGCAGCCCCAACGCTGGCGAAGGTAGTGGGCGCCGGAGCGGACGCAGACGTGGTGGTTTTCACCAGATCGGCAGTCAGACCCACATAATCACCGGCAGAGTCCACCACCCAGAGCGCACCAACATTCACGCCGTAGCCTTCAAAGGTGGGCAGCGGAATGGCGCCAATAGCATTCAGGATAGGTGGCAGTACCATCGGCAGGAACTCGTCCAGAAGGGTTTGTGCCAGTGCTTTATCCAGCTTGATGGTGCCTTCTTCATCCAGGTCACGGATGACAAAGACAGGCGTGCTCACCAGATCAAGGGCGATGGCATAGTCGTCTGTGATAGCCAGGTCAGCTGCAGCTGACAGGTCGATGGTAGCACCCATGAAGGTCTGGAACTCGCTGCTGCCGCTCGGGATAATATCGAAACCGATATAGAAATCCTGGAGGGTCAGACGGCCAAGACCGTTCTGCTGGCCACTGATCAGATCAATCACCGGTGCAGCGGTTGGTGCAACCCGAACGCGAACGTTGCTGGCAGAGGGATCGATATCGCCAATGCCGGGCAGCTCAGCAGCCGTCATGGACACACTCAGAATACCGGAATCCACAACCGCAGCCAGCGCCTGGTTGATGGTGTTCTCGGCAATCACAACACCCACGTCACGATTGGAATCGCCGGGCGCCTGGGTTGTGGGAGCCGGAATCGGACCCGCCGCTTCATACGCAGAACCCAGCTGATTCGGTCCATTCTGGGTCAGTGCATAGATGTGCGCACCCAGGCCAATGTTCAGGCCGTTACTCGGGGAGCTTACTGCTTCGGGTGATACCAGAGGTTTCACCTGGTTGCCATCAATGTCAATCACGACGCTGTCCGGGAATGCATCCAGGAATTCAGCGAATTTCTCTTCAGCAATGCCTTCTACCTGGCCTTTGATGATAATTTCAAACAGCCATTCAAAGATTTCATAGATCGGCGTTAGCAGCCAGTCAGGGAAGTTATTGATGTCGGAGCGAATCTTGTTGAGATTCAGTGAATTCATTTCCACATCAACATTGACTTCACCACCACCGGCGGTGACCGTTGCGTCTGCATTGAAGTTCGCTTCATCCAGGAAGAACTTGCCGTCAATGGTCCAGTCCCAGCCAATCAGAGGATCGATTGCAGCGGTGAAATCCGCCACCAGATCATAAACATCACCGGTCATATTGAACTGACCGTTACTGCCGGTAATCTCAAAGCTGACGCTGGCAGCGTCAATGGAAGCAGAGTTCACATCCACAGCGATATCGTTACCAAGAATCGACCGCTCAAGAATCGGGTTCAATGGTCTGATCAGGTCTGACAGGCTGTCACTGACCAGCAGGTCCTCGATTTCTGCAACCGCAAAGTCCAGACCGGAACGGGCCACGCGCAGGCTCATTGCCTGGTTAATAGCAACTTCGGGACGGGCAAACCTCTGGGTACGGGTATAGCCGTTGTTGTCGCGGGAAACAAACTCAACAAAATTGTTGTTGGCAACGGAAACACTGAATTCATTGTCGCCGTTAAGGCTCACATTGGTTCCGTTTACTCGAACAGATGCAATCCCGGAAGGATCTTCAACATAGCCTCTGATGCCAATGCTGCCACCCTCGGTAACCCTGGTGACGTGAACCATCGGGCCGCTCTGATCGAACACGAAGAATCGTGTCGGCGTGTTGGGATTAGTCACTTTCAGCGCGTTCTTGCCGTCTACCAGGTAACTGGCAATATTGCCGCCGGAAGCCGTTGCGCCGCTGTCACTGACCGAAAACTGGGAAGTAATATCCTGACCGTTAAGAGTGATCTTGAGGGGGTCTGGTTTACCGCTTGGAAATGAAAGAACAATATCAGGTGGGGTTGTGTGCACTGAATCTGCCAGTGGCTCTTCTACCGTGACGGTTTTACATGCCGTCAGGAACAGCGCCAAAAAGGCAAGCGTGACAATCCGAAAAGATTCCGGTCGCATTTGGTTTCCTCCCTAGAGAAAGCATAAAGCTGAAATTTTTATTGTAAGTATGTTCGCAGGCCGTACTGCAAATCCGCCCAGTTATTATTATTTCGTATGCGCTTGCCTTGTTAACGCAGAGCTTTTGGCAAGCACGCCCGACCTTTACGGGAATCGGGTATTGGTCAGATGAAACTCCTGTTTCCGATATGAATGAGAGGCTTCACCCGAGCACCGCCATATCGTGAAATCCGAGTTTCGGAAATGTTCGCAACTGCGAATTTTGGCTTTCTGAACACGCGTCCAATAGTATGGAGTCAACTGTCAAGAATCAATACGGAAAAACGGTATAGTCCCTGGATTATGCAAAACACTACAAATCGTTACACAACCTGATTAGGATGCTTACTCTGTTTTCGTTTTTTTTATTAAACTATTAACGTTTTGTATACATAACCCGGTGAATTGTTTGGTATTTTATGACTGCTCGCGCAAGTTAAATCATTTCATACCAACGCTTTAACCTTTTTCCTTATTACATTCGGTTTACGGGATACTGTCTGGATTATGCGAATTGTTCTGGCCCCTATGGAAGGTGTAATTGATCACATCATGAGAGACCTTCTGACCCGGATTGGCGGTATTGATTTGTGTGTGACCGAATTCGTCAGAGTGAGTGATCAGCTACTGCCACCCCGGGTGTTCCACCGGGACTGCCCTGAGCTTCTCAGTGGTTGCCAGACACCTGCCGGGGTACCCGTGGTGCTCCAGCTTCTGGGAGGCAAAGCTGCACCCATGGCGGAAAATGCCGCCATGGCCGCCGAGCTGGGCGCACCCGCCATTGATATCAATTTTGGCTGCCCCGCCAAAACCGTAAACCGGCATGATGGCGGTGCCAGTCTGCTGCGTTCACCGGAAAGAATCTACGAAATTGTGTCGGCGGTTCGCCGGGCAGTTCCGGCAACTATTCCGGTGACCGCAAAAATCCGCCTGGGGTTCAGTGATACCTCCCTGGCGCTGGATAATGCGCTGGCGGTGGAATCTGCCGGTGCCAGGGAAATTACGGTTCATGGCAGAACCCGGCAGGACGGCTACAAACCTCCCGCCTACTGGGACTGGATTGGCAGAATCAGGGAAGCACTCGCTATCCCGGTAATCGCCAATGGTGAGATCTGGACCGTGGAGGATTATCACCGGTGCCGCGAGGAAAGTGGCTGCCAGGACGTGATGATTGGCCGTGGCCTGATCCGCTACCCCGACCTGGCTCTGCGCATCAAGGCGGACGGGGCCGGCGCTGTTCAACCCGCAGCCATTAACCTGTTCGACCTGCTGCTGGAGTTTTTTCTTCTCTCACAAAAGCAAAACAAACCTGCCCGCTATCTGTGCGACCGCACCAAACAGTGGGCAAGCCTCCTGGGCATCGGGCACCCCGACGTTATGGCTTTTTTCCAGGACATCAAACGGGAAAAATGCCAGGAGTCGATTCTGAAACGTATCCTGGCCTATCAGAGTGCTTCACCCCCATCAGCAACACCGCGGCTTTCTGTGCCTGCCTAGACAAAAAGCCATCAACTCGGCGGATTTCAAAATAACGTCAGGCCCCGTTTGTCACAGATTTGTCAAACTCTAAATTCACTTTATGCACACCGTGTTTAATCCCTATGTTTTTCCGTGTCAAAAAAAGATCAGATTTTTGAAACGGCGCGACAAAATTCATATCTATTTGTTTTTATTGATCTTTTTGTCTTAAGGATGTTTTTTGACCATTTTGTTGGAGCAACGATAATGACAGGCTTCAGGCATTTTTTAACAAGCTTACTCACAAAGTTATCCACAGCTTTTGTGGAAAACTTAATTTCTGGACAAGCAAAATTTTTGTGCTAAAAGCAGAATGAATGTTGCACAGGTATAAAAGCCCTGTTCAAGCTGCTGCAATGTCGCCCTGCAGCGCCGAGCCCCCTTTACCAGCCCCTGCTGCTGGGGTAGAGTTGGCGCACTTTGCGCCTAATCAAATCTCCGGAGCCCAGCCGCCCTATGTCAGACCTGAAGTCCTACATTGGTTTTCCCGCATCGGATCCGCTGAAGAGCCACCTGAATAATTTTCTGGAAGCCTCTGAAGCCGGTGACAAACGCACCGGTGAACTGTTCGTATCCTTTGTTGACGTGCTCACGCGCGAAGTGATTGATGCCCTGCTCCTCCAGACCATCGAGATTGCCCGCCTCAACAGCATGAGCCAGAGGGTGATCCACATGTGTGCCAGCACATCCAACAAGGTCTCGGGTGCCCTCACTTCAAAAATCTATCGCAAGGCGCCCATCCGTGAACTGCAGCTGGTGGCCAACCTGTGGCAGGGGTTTCTGCGCAACACAGAAAAGGACGGCTCGGGCCAGTGGTATATCCTCACCGAAATCAGCGACGAATTCGCAGCGGAAATTGACGCCATTCTGGCGGAAAAAGGTGATGTCACCCCCTATGAACCAGCGGACAGGGAATACGCCATCGGTATCTACCAGCGACTGATGGACATTATCATCGAACAGTTTTTTCTGGAGGCATCAACCCGGGTCAACATGGGTGGCATCACCAAGAAGATGCTTAACATGGGGCTGGACAGCGTCAAAGCGGCCATTCATGCCGTACTCCACAAGGTGGTCAAAAAGCTGGACCCGGAGCCCCTGGGCCGTTACGTGGAACACACCACCCAGTTTTACATCAAGCTCGATCACTGACGGGAAAATCGCTCAAAACAGGAATCGGTGGCAGGCTTTTCACAATGGCCTTGCCATACTGACGGCGCGTCAGGCGACGATCAAGAACGGAAATCACCCCGGCATCGAACTCGGTGCGGATCAGTCGCCCCACGGCCTGTTTGAGCTTGATCGCTGCATCAGGCACCGCAATCTGCATGAACGGGTTGCCTCCACGGGCTTTTATCCACTCCGCCAGGGTCGCATCCACAGGCTCCTCCGGTACGGAAAACGGCAGCTTGGCAATAATCACGTGATCGCAGTATTCCCCCGGCAAATCAATACCCTCAGCAAAGCTGGCCAGACCAAAAATAATGCTGGGCAGACCTTCATCCACCCGCTCCTTATGACGACGGATGATTTCGGCTTTGCCATATTCTCCCTGGGCAAAAACCCGGCCCGCAAAATCCGCCGGCAACAGGGCAAGGGCGTCCTCCAGCTGGCGCCTTGACGTAAACAGCACCAGCACAGCGCCGGACATGCCGTGCCTGAGCAGATAATCCACCAGAAAATGGGTATGCCGGTAAGTATCCGAGGGATCAAAGTCCATGGGCGGAACCACCAGGCGTGCCGCCTGCTGATAATCAAAGGGGCTGGGCACACTGTGAAACTGTGAGTCTGCGGGCACCCCGGACCGCATACGGAAGCGGTCGAAACTACCCACTGCCATCAGGGTCGCCGAGGTCACCACCGCTGCAAAACAGCGGTTCCAGAGGTATCGGGTAAGCACTTCATTGGCCAGCACCGGACTCGCCGAGAGCTCCACATCCAGCCCCTGGGCAGTCTCACTGAAATTGAGCCAGCGCGCCACCGGCCGGCCAGGATCGTGCTGCTGCGAAAAACTCATCCACAGGTCCACCAGGTGACCCGCGCGGGCGGCATAGGTACCCACCAGCGGATACCAGGCTTCCGCATCGGTGCGGGACACATCGGAATGCTTGCCATCCAGCGCCTCAGCCAGCCAGGTAGAAATATCATCAATATAATCGAATAACTCCCCGGACAGCTTGTACAGCTCTTCACCCTGGTGCTGCAGTTCCTGCGGGATACTGCCCTCAGGAAACCGGTACACAATGCGGCCACTCTCATTCACCGCATTGCCCTCTTCGCTGGCCAGCGGCGTCAGTGAACTGAGTACCATGCCCAGCTGCTGCTTCATTTCATCGGCCAGCTCACCCAGCTTGTCGCGGGTGTGACTGATGGAGGGGACGGAAGGAAACGCGTCGCTGAGCGAATCTGCCAGTTTGCGCAGCTCTTCCAGCCAGATCTGGGTGCCGCGGACATGACCCGAGGCAGAGAAATGCTTCAGGGCTTTATCGGGCAGGTGGTGTCCTTCATCGAAAATGTAAATGGTGTCCTCCGGCGGCGGCAGCACCACCCCGCCTCCCAGCGCCAGATCGGCAAGCACCAGATCATGGTTGGCGACAATCACTTCCGTACGGTGCATATCGTTACGCGCCATATAGAAGGTACAGTCTTCATAGTAACTGCAATTGCGGTTGGTGCAGCGATGCTGATCGGTGGTTACCCGGAACCAGTCTTCGTTACGGATTTCATCGGGCCACTGATCCCGGTCGCCATGCCACTCATTATTGCGGATCGCCCGGTCCATGGATTGATAAAGTTCAGCGGCCTTTTTGTCTACTGTGACGGCATTCATTTCTTCCCAGAGCGCCATATTGGGGTCGTCTTCACCGCCCCCCGACAGCAAACGATCCAGTTGCGACAGACACAGGTACCGACCACGCCCTTTGGCCAGCTGGTAACTGAAACGCAAGGGCGAATTCATCAGCAGATCGGGAATATCCTTACTGACTATCTGGTCCTGCAGCGCCACTGTCGCAGTGGAAATCACCACCTTCTTTTTCAGCGCCTGGGCAATGGGAATGACCGCCACCAGGTAAGCAACCGTTTTGCCGGTGCCGGTTCCCGCTTCCACTACACATATATGATTTTCGCTGGTACGTTTACCTTCGCTGTCAGTTTCCACGGCTGCCAGTGACTTGGCCACCTCGGCAATCATCAGGCGCTGACCGTAACGGGGCTTCAGCGCTTTGGCTTTCAGGAAGTGGGTGTAGGTGGACTGTATCTTTAGTTTTATATCGTCGGATAGCATGCACTTGTCACTGTTTGCTGAACCATGGTTCAGGTTTGGCATTCGGGCCAATGCGTTTTCCCGGCTGACCATGATATAGACGGTTACCTGACAAGAAAAACGGTTTTGTACCTGAGTGTAATAAATATCGGTGAAATTGTTGCCGTTATCTTGCGCCGGTGTTCACAAATATGTACCGTTAAGCGCTTTGAAAATTGATTAATCCAAAATAATAAAACAGGGAGTTCCTCATCATGGGCTTGATTCCTCCTGGTGTTACCAAACACGGGCTGGTGCTTTCGTTCGTTCTGTCCGCCCTGCTTCTCTCAGGATGCAGTAACGTCGTCTATAAGGTGACTGGCGATACCATGATCAGCTTCGGGGAAGACAAAATGATTCCCTACCTGCTCACCACCGACGACACCCGCATCGGCTGCGTTGCCGGCGAGGCACTCACACCGCTCATGCTCTCTTTCGGAACCGTTACCGAGCCACCGGACGACCTGGCGGTTCTGATTCACATGGTGGGTGGCGGCTGTGCCAGTACCCGCGCCACCGCCATTGAGCTGGACTCGATCCGCTATACCAAGGAACGCCGGGTGGAAGAGGCGCAGGACGCCCGCATCCGTGCCAAACGCTGGCATGCAGTTGCTGCCCAGCGTTACTACAAGGGCTACCAGGCACTGATCCGCTCCATGGGCGATATCGGCGGGGAATGTCCCCAGTTCGCTGATGAACAGGAGCAGCTGGTGTGGATCCTGGGTACTGCTGTGAGCCTGCAGGCGGTTATGGCCGATGGCATGAGCGGCAACCAGATTGGCGTGCCCAAGGATATCGCCCCCAAGGCTGAGCGTGCCGCAGCCTGTCTGGATACACCCAAGGGCAACCAGCGCTGGTGGGGGTTACCCAAGTCGATTCGTGCCATTCTCTGGACCGTGGTGCCCGGCCTGGCGCCAGAAGGCGCAGACCCCTGGAAAGAAATGGATAAAGCCATGAAGATCGGGGAGCACGAAGGCGTTCGCATGTCATTCGCCCTCACCGCCCTGGCTGCGTATAACGATTCCAACGAAGAACTCACCAAGGACGTGATCCGCCGCTACGCCGCGTCTGTAGAGCGTGTTGCGGGAAGCCGCGATTACATGCTTGTGGACGTTATGGCGAACGATCTGATCTTTGCGATGTCTGACAGACTGTGGACAGAAGCCACCGGTCACCGGACCCCGGTTGGCAAACTGGGCACATTCTGGGACGACAAAAAAGAAACCATTGACGTCGATGTCGACATTGATGACCTGTTTTAACCTTAACTTTTGATTTTTGTTTGTTTATTTCGGGATGAAATTATGAAATCAGTGATGAAAAAAGTACTTGCCCCCGTTGCAGCAGGCCTGCTGGCCATTTCGGGTTCAAATGCCTTGGCGGCACAGGAACTGCCCAAGAAAACCTTCTGCGTGTTCGATATCATCGGTACTCAGGGCCCCATTTACGACATTATGAAAGACTACAAGCTCGCTGCCCTTGACTGGGGTGTCGATCTTGAAATGAAAGCCTACACCGATGAAAAAATTGCCGCGGAAGATTTCAAGGCCGGCAAGTGCGACGCCGTTGCCATTTCGGGTCTGCGGGGCCGCGCCTTTAACAGCTTTACTGGCACCATTGACTCTATTGGTTCCATTCCCACCGACAAACACATGAAAGTGGTACTGCAGAAGCTGGCGTCCCCCAAGCTTGGCAAGTACATGGTGAATGGTGAATACGAAGTCGCAGGTATCGCCCCCGGCGGCGCCGCCTATCTTTACACCAAAGATCGCTCCATCGATACCGTTGGCGAGCTGTCCGGTAAAAAGATTGCGATCCTTGAGTTCGACAAATCCCAGGCCGTGCTGGTTGAATCCGTGGGTGCATCGCCTGTCAGCGTCAGTATCGCCAACGTAGGCCCCATGTTTAACAATGGCTCCGTGGATATTATCGCCGCACCGGCCATTGCCTATGAAGCCCTGGAACTCTACAAGGGTCTGGGTGATAACGGCGCCATCGTGAACTTCGCGCTGGCTCAGATCACATTGCAGATCATTATGCGCCATGCAGAGTTCCCTGAGGGCTTTGGCCAGAAATCACGGGAATACGTATGGAGCCAGTATGACCGCTCACAGGAGCTGATTGACTCCAGCGCCAAGGCCATCAAGCCAAGCTACTGGCTGGACATCCCCGAAGAGGACAAGACCGGCTATCGTGAAATGTTCCGCCAATCCCGTATAAAACTCAGGGAAATGGGTATCTACGACGGAAAAATGCTGACCTTTCTCAGCAAAGTGCGCTGTGCAATCGACTCCAGTCTGGCCGAATGTACAGCGAAAGACCGGGAATAAACTTTCCTTTACGTTTGGTTACCCAAACACTGAAAAAGCAGGCCCTGGCCTGCTTTTTTTATAACAATAAAAAACCAGAACAACTGGAATACTACCCGGCAACAAACTTATAATTGCAGCCTTTATTTTGCCTGGCCCCTACTTTTGGTCTGGCTAAGCTCATTAGGCCAGCATGGGTGGAAACATGAACACCATGATATCCACGAACATGTTGTAGCCTTGAATACTCGGGAAAACACAGCGCGCCTCACCATACCGACTCTTTTTATTCGCGTCTGTGTTCAACGAAAAACAATCAGGTGGATAAAAGAATATGTTACCTAAGCGGTCGCTCAGAGAATGGATTTCGTCTCTTCCGGTTTTACTGCTCCTGCTGACTACCATTTTTCTCGGGACATCCGAGATGGGTTACTCTCAGCTGCTGAAACTGGGCGAGTTTTTGTGGAAGGATTACTACATACTGCGTGGTGATATACCAACGCCCACCTGTGATCCCAACCCTGACATTGACGCCGAACTGCAAAAAGTGCTTGCAGAAAAAGAAAGCCAGGATGATGAATTCGGCGACCTGTTCGGTGAACCAGAAGACAACACCGAGGCACTGCGTGAATCCCTGCAGAAGCAGGCTTCGCTCTGTCAGGAAAAGCATCGCATAGCAGAAGAGAACCAGGCGCGGGTAACGGATACGGTCCGCATGTTCCGCCAGGTAGACTACTTTCTGCTGAAAGTCTCCGAGTTCGGTCGGGAAAACCAGCGCCTGTTCCTTGGCCTGATGCTGTTCTTCTGTGCTATTACCACCACACTGACGAAACACCACATTGGCCTGAGGCTGATGACCACCCAGCTGGATTTCCGCGTCGGCTCGATTGTCATGACCATCGCCAATGCCGCTGTGACCTACTCGGCCTACTGGTTCCTCTCTAACGGTTATGCATCCGGCACCGAAATGCTGCATGCGGAAATCCGCTGGCTGTACCTGATCGGCTTTGGCTCCCTGACCCTGGTTACCCTGGTTCAGTGCTTCCAGAAGCCACCCAGCGATCTCGAGCCCGGCGGAACCATGAGCAAAGCCTTCCTGTCGGTGCCCCTGTATGCTTATATGGCTCTGATCTCCGCCAACTTCTATATCATCCAGGAAAGCAATCCACAGGGCATGGTACTGTTTGTAGACAAGATCATGGACGCGGCTGACATGTTCATGAAAATCGGCCTCTACATCTGGATCGGTATGTTGCTGAAGCAGACCTATATCGGTGAACTGGTCTTCAGCATTTTCAAACCCTGGCGTCTGCCGCCGGAAATGCTGGCTTTTACAGCCGTGGTGCTGATGGCTGTACCCACTGCCTATACCGGTGCCTCCGGTATCATCGTTATCGCCATGGGTGCCGTGGTATATAATGAACTGCGCCGTGCCGGTGCCCGCCGTCAGCTGGCGCTGGCGGCCACTGCCATGACCGGCAGCCTGGGTGTTGTACTCCGCCCCTGTCTGCTGGTGGTGATCATCGCCGCACTCAACAAGGAAGTCACCACCGACCAGTTGTTTGGCTGGGGTGTCAAGATCTTCATGCTGACGTCGGTATTGTTCCTGATTATCTCTCTGCTGGGCAAGGAGTCGAAGTTCACCATGGCACCGGTCAGCGAAGCATTGGCACCCAGCCTGAATGCCTTCAAACCGCTGATTCCCTATGCCATGGTATTCGCGCTGGTGGCTGTACTCTATGCGGTCATCTTTGATGCCTACCTGGACGAATTCTCCGCCCCCACTATTCTGCCGGTCATTATTCTGGCACTGGTAATTTACGAAAAGCTGATGGGCAAGCCGCACCTCAAATACCATCAGGAAGGCGATGATGAGCGTGAAGTGAAAGTCGAGCCGGCGGTTCGCGTGGCCACCACAGACACAACAGTTCATATCGGTGCGCTGCTGACAGTTATGGCACTGGGTATCACCGTTGGTGGTGTAATAGAGGATTCCGGCTTTGTCAGCGGACTGGCTGAACAGGGCGAACTGTTCTCCAGCCAGTGGACTACCATGGCATTCCTGTGTCTGGCGCTGGTGCTGATCGGCATGTCCATGGACGCTTTTGCGGCAGTTATTCTGGTATCCGGTTCCATTGCCCAGCTGGCTTACCAGCAGGGTATCGATCCCCTGCACTTCTGGATGCTGGTGCTGGTTGCATTCGAACTCGGCTACCTGACACCACCGGTGGCTATCAACCACCTGTTAACACGACAGGTGGTTGGTGAGGAAGAATTCGAGAAGTCCAAGGAAGAAGTACAGGGCAGAGGTTTCTGGCGCCGTCACGAACGGCTGCTGCTGCCACTGGCTGTGATGTTTACTGCCATGCTGATCGTGGCTTTCGCACCATTGATCTACACTGGCACCTGACCGTCCTGACGCGGTACACACCCCATAAAAACGGCGCTCAATGCGCCGTTTTTATTTTCTATTACACTTACCCCTGATGAACGGATTTTTTACTGACCGGAAAGGTCAGTAACCGTTCGCTTTTCACTATTGACCCATAGTCACTTGTTTCGCACACTTGAATGCGTTTTTTAATCGCCGCTATTCTCACAATCCTCAAGGAGACTGCATGAGCGAGCTAATCCAGAACCTGGTGAATCTGATGAACCTTGAAACCATAGAGCACAACCTGTTCCGTGGGCAGAGCCAGGACATTGGTGGTCGCAGTGTTTTTGGTGGTCAGGTGGTCAGTCAGGCACTGGTTGCAGCGGCCCGCACCCTTGAAGAGGACCGCCATACGCACTCGCTTCATGCCTATTTTCTGCGACCGGGTGATATGAAAGCCCCTATTGTGTATGAAGTGGACCGCATCAGGGATGGCGGGAGTTTTACCACACGCCGCGTTGTGGCTGTGCAGCATGGCGAAGCCATATTCAGCATGTCCTGCTCGTTTCAGACGTTCGAGGAAGGATTACAGCATCAGGCGGCGGCGATGCCCGAAGTGCCCGCGCCCGATGATGTGGAACCGGAAATAGAAATCCGCAAACGTCTGGCACCCAAAATTCCCAAACGCTTTCGTGAAACCTTTACTCAGGAAAGGCCCATTGAAATCAGACCCATCAACCCTGTGGATTTTTTTGAGCCCGAGGCACGGCCACCCCGCAAACAGGTGTGGTTTCGCACCAATGGCAGTATCGGTGATTCACAGCCTCTGCATCAGGCGCTGCTGGCCTACGCGTCCGACTTCGGCTTGCTGGGCACCGGTATGATGCCCCATCAGCTTTCCTTCGTAGATCCATCGGTGCAGGCAGCCAGCCTGGACCATGCGATCTGGTTTCACCACCCCTTCCGTGTAGACGAGTGGCTGCTGTATGACATGGAAAGCCCCAGTGCCTCCAACGCCCGAAGCTTTAATCGCGGTCTCATCTATAGCCGGAACGGTGAGCTGGTGGCCTCCGTCGCCCAGGAAGGCCTGATGCGGGTAAGAAAGAAATAACGGGCGTTATGACCGTTTGAATTTTTCCCGCGTTACCTGGAACAGCGCGTATAAAGGCGGAATAAAGAAAACCCCGATCAGCGTGGCGGCCAGCATGCCGAACACCACCACAAAGCCCACCGACATGCGACTGGCAGCCCCTGCCCCACTGGCAAAAATCAGCGGTAACACCCCCAGCACAAAGGAAAGCGCTGTCATCAGGACTGCCCTGAAGCGCAGGTACGCCGCGTCCAGTGCCGCCTGATAGGTGGTCTCTCCCTCCTCCCGCCGCAGCCGGGCGAACTCAACCATAAGAATGGCGGTTTTACTGGCCAGACCGATCAGCAGCACCATGCCAATCTGCGCATACAGATTATTATTCAGGAAAGGCAGCCAATACATGGGCAGCAGCGCCCCGAACATGGCAACAATGACCGACAACATCACCGAGATCGGCAGCGTCCAACTTTCGTACTGCGCCACCAGAAACAGATACGCAAAGGTAATGGCCAGTACCAGAATCATCGTTACCAGTTCGGCCGCTTCCAGCTCCTGCTGTGTGGTACCGGTCCATTCCAGCTGATAACCCGCTGGCAGTGTCTCCCGGGCAACATTCTCCAGCACCTCAATGGCTTCGCCGGTACTGAACCCCTCTGCCGGCGCCCCCTGCAGGTTGGCAGACTTGAACAGGTTATAGCGATTAATAGCCAGAGGGCCCAGTATGGATTCCACTTCAACCAGTGTACTCAGAGGCACCATATCGCCCTGATTGTTTTTGACATACAGCCGGTTGATATCGTCCACCGAATCCCTGCGGGAAGCCTCTGCCTGTACAATAACCCGGTAAAGCCGGCCATAAAGATTAAAATCGCTGATATAGCTGGAGCCCAGATTGATCTGAAGGGTGGAAAAAATATCACGGGGTGACACGCCGAAGGTTTCCGCTTTTTCACGATTGACCTCCAGGAACAGTTGCGGAATACCCGCTGAATAGGTTGAAAAAACCTGCTCAAGTTCGTCCCGTTGATTGGCATGAAAAACGAAACTCCGCACCGCTTCTCCCAGTGCCTGGGGTGACTGGCCAAGGGTATCCAGAACCTTGGCTTCGAGGCCACCGCCCTGGCCCAGTCCGGTGATAGGCGGCAAGGGAAATGCAAAGCCTTCGGCACCAGGCAATGCCGCCAGCTCCTGATTGATTTTGCGCATAATGCTGTACCACTGGGTTTCCCTTGATTCCCGTTCATCCCAGTGACTCAGTATGGGAATCACCAGCCCGGCATTGGAAGCCACACCGGAAAGAATACTGACGCCGGATATTGCAATCACATCAGTCACCCCGTTGATCGACAGCAGCGTTTCAGTAACTTTATCAGTCACTTTTTCCGTACGACTTAATGAGGCTCCATCCGGCAACTGTACATTCACGAACAACGCACGTTTGTCCTCAAAGGGCAGAAAGCCTGTGGGTGTTTCTTTTAACATAAAGCCCGTGGCGGCGGCGAAAGCCATGAGTAACACCAGCGACAGGCCAAGGCGCCTCAGCAAGATACGCACCACCGCCACATAACCGTTACGGCTTTTATCGACAGCAACAGAAAACCAGCGCAACACACCCCGGACAGTTGAACGTTCACGCAACAGCAGCACGCATAAAGCCGGACTCAGGGTCAGCGCATTCAAAGAGGAAATCATGACCGCTACGCAGATGGTTACCGAAAACTGGCGATACAGCTCGCCACTGATGCCCGGCATAAAGGAAACCGGCACAAAGACCGCCAGCAATACCAGTGTGGTGGCAATGATGGGCCCTGACACCTGCTTCATGGAACGCGCGGTAGCGGTTTTTGGATCCAGGCCGTTAGCGATCAACCGCTGCACGTTTTCAACCACCACAATGGAATCATCCACAACAATGCCGATGGCCAGGATGAGGGCAAACAGCGTGATCATGTTGGCGGAATACCCCACCAGATACAGAACCGCGATGGCGCCTACCAGCGAAACGGGAATCGCAAGCGTCGGTATCAGCGTGGAACGCCAGTCTGCCAGAAACAGGAAAGTCACCAGCACCACCAGACAGAATGTTATCAGAAGAGTCTCGAGCACCTCCATGACCGACTGACGCACCGCGTCGGTCGTATCATAAAGAATCGCATAATCCATATCCTCCGGCAGTGTGGACCGTGCTGCTGCCAGCTCCTGATAAATCTGATCTGCCACCTCCAGCGCATTGGCGTCCGGTGTCTGGTATACCGCAATATTCGCAGCCGCTTCGCCATTGAGCTTTGATATGGCCGCATAACTCTGGGAACCCAGTTGCACCGTGGCAATGTCTTTCAGGCGAATGAATGAACCATCCAGATTGGCACGAACGATAATATTGTTA
>JAWVYU010000066.1:0-17283 GCA_033722575.1 Ketobacteraceae bacterium
AATTTCCAGATTCTGGACCAGGATGATCAGCTGCGCATGATCAAACGCATTGTGCGGTCCCTGGATCTGGATGAGTCCCGTTTCCCTCCCAAGCAGCTGCAGTGGTACATCAATCAGCAGAAGGACGAAGGCCGCCGGGCCGCCCACATTGATCACCGCAACGATCCGGTGGAGCGGGTGTGGGCGGAGGTATACCAGCAGTATCAGGAAGCCTGTGACCGGGGGGGCATGGTGGATTTTGCCGAGCTGCTGCTGCGTTCCCACGAGCTCTGGTTACAGAAGCCCGCCCTGCTGGCCCATTACCAGCAGCGCTTCCGCCACCTGCTGGTGGACGAATTTCAGGACACCAACGCCGTGCAGTATGCCTGGCTGCGGGTGCTGGCGGGCAAAAGCTGCGACATCACCATCGTGGGGGACGACGACCAGTCCATATACGGCTGGCGGGGCGCCCGTATCGAGAATATCCAGCGCTTCAGTGATGATTTTGGCGGTGCCGAGATTGTCCGGCTGGAACAGAATTACCGCTCCACCGCCACCATACTGAAAGCAGCCAACGGGGTGATAGCCAACAATGGCGGCCGCCTGGGCAAGAGCCTGTGGACCGACGGCGCTACCGGAGATCCGGTTTCCCTGTATGCCGGTTTTAATGAAGTGGATGAGGCACGCTTTACCGTTGAGCGTATCGAACACTATATAAAGGAAGACTACCAGCGCAGCGATATCGCCATTCTGTATCGCTCCAACGCTCAGTCGCGGGTGCTGGAAGAGGCGCTGATCCGGACCGGGATTCCCTACCGTATCTACGGCGGCCACAAGTTCTTTGAACGCCTGGAAATCAAAAACGCCCTGGCCTACCTGCGCCTGATCTGCCACCGGCACGATGATGCGGCCTTTGAACGGGTGATCAACACGCCCACCCGCGGCATTGGCGACAAGACAGTGGACAAAATCCGCAAACTGGCCCGGGAGAGAAAACAGTCCCTGTGGGAATCAGCGCTCGAAATGCTGAGCCACAAGCTGCTGCCGGCCCGCGCAGCCAACAGCCTGCGTGATTTTATGGGCCTGATTGAAAAACTCGAACAGGACACCCGGGCCTTCTGCCTCAGCGAGCAAACTGAATATGTGATTCAGCAGTCCGGCCTGATGGACTTCCACAAAAATGAAAAAGGGGAAAAAGCCCAGTCCCGGGTGGATAACCTGCAGGAACTGGTGGCCGCTACCCAGGAATTCAGCAGTGATGAGGCCGAATCCGCGACGCTGTTTGATTTTCTGGACCATGCGGCACTGGAGGCCGGCGAGAACCAGGCAGAAGACACCCAGGATGCCGTACAGTTAATGACGTTGCATGCTGCCAAGGGTCTGGAGTTTCCCATAGTGTTTCTGAACGGGGTGGAGGAAGGGCTGTTCCCGGCACGGCAATCGGCGGAAGAGCCCGGCCGCCTGGAAGAAGAGCGGCGACTCTGTTACGTGGGTATCACGCGGGCGAGGGAAAAGCTGTATATTACCCATGCGGAAAGCCGGCGCCTTTTTGGCAGCGAAAGCATGAATCCGCCGTCCCGGTTTATTCGCGAGATTCCCGCAGACTGTCTGCAAGAGGTCAGGTTGAATACCTCGGTTACCCGGCCGGTGGCTTTCAATACCCCCAGGCCCAAGGCAAAAGCCACCTGGGCCAGTGTGGGCAGTGGCTTGCCTTATAATCTGGGTCAGCGGGTGCACCACAAGAAATTCGGCGAGGGCGTGGTGTTACGCATTGAGGGTCAGGGCGGTAATGCGCAGGTACAGGTCATGTTTGACGGTGTTGGCGAAAAGCGGCTGGTGGCGCAGTACGCCAAGCTGGAAGTGATTTGATAAAACGTCATTAAAAAGGAGTTTGCCATGGGGAAATGGCTGCAGAAATTACGTCCGTATTTTGCCGGTCTGCTGTTGCTGGCGGGTGTTACCGGTTGTTCAAAAGAGTGTGACACGCCGGGGGCCACCGGAGCAGCTGCACCGCAACAACAGACCTTTGAATGGAAGCTGGTTACCACCTGGCCCAAGCATTTCCCGGGACTGGGTACTGCACCGGAAAATTTTGCCAAAGCGGTGCGGGAAATGAGCGATGGCCGTTTGCAGATCAAGGTATTCGGAGCCAAGGAGCTGGTGCCGGCCATGGAAGTGTTTGATGCCGTGTCCCGGGGTGCCGCGGAAATGGGCCATGGCGCGGCCTACTACTGGAAAGGCAAATCACCGGCAGCACAGTTTTTTACGGCGGTACCCTTCGGGCTGACCGCCCAGGAAATGAATGGCTGGCTTCATTACGGTGGCGGGCTGGAACTCTGGCGGGAGCTTTATGGCAAATTCAATCTGGTGCCCTTTGCCGGTGGCAGTACCGGGGTGCAGATGGCAGGCTGGTTCAATAAAGAGATCAACAGTGTTGAGGATCTGAAAGGGCTGAAAATGCGCATTCCCGGCCTGGCCGGAGAGGTGCTGCAGCGACTGGGTGGTGTGCCGGTGACCCTGCCGGGCGGTGAGATTTTTACCTCGCTGCAAACCGGCTCCATTGATGCCACCGAATGGGTGGGGCCCTATAACGATCTTACCTTCGGGTTGCACAAGGCGGCCAAATACTATTACTACCCCGGCTGGCACGAGCCGGGTGCCATGCTGGAATTTATTATCAACAAAGACCAGTGGAACCAATTGCCCGACGATCTCAAAGCCATTGTGAAATATGCTGCCCGTGCCGTGAATCAGGATATGCTGGACGAATACACCGCAAGAAACAACAAGGCACTGAAAGAGCTGAAAGAAAAGCACGGTATAGAAGTACGGCGATTGCCGGAAGACGTACTGATGGCATTGAAACAGGCATCGGAAGCGGTGATTGCCGAAACCGTTGCCAACGATGCGGATGCCAAAAAAGTTTACGAGTCGTTCCGGGCTTTCAGTGAGAATGTTATTCCTTATACGAAAATATCCGAAGAAGCCTATCTAAAAACAAGACAATAGCCAGAGGCTGCTAGCAGGGAGTCAGGCGGCAAGCCTTGCTCCCTTTGTTTATCAGAGGGAACCACCATGAATGACTACACCAAGTTCTATATCAACGGCGAGTGGGTGACGCCGGATTCCGGTAACACCCTGGATGTGATCAATCCAGCGAATGAGTCTGTTATCGGCACGATCACCCTGGGGAATGAGGCCGATGTTGACCGGGCGGTGGCGGCTGCGCGGGAGGCATTTCCCGGCTATGCAAGAACCACCCGGCAGGAAAGACTGGAGTTGCTGGAAAATATCATGGGCATCTACCAGGAAAAACTGGGGAGGATGGCATCGCTGATTTCCCGGGAAATGGGTGCCCCCATGAAGCTGGCGAAACAGGCACAGGCGCCCACTGCCCTGGGTCATATCATGAATGGCATTGACATACTGAAACGCTACGAATTTGAGAAAAACCTGGATAACAACCTGCTGGTGAAGGAGCCGGTGGGGGTGTGTGCGCTGATTACGCCCTGGAACTGGCCTATAAACCAGATTGCCTGCAAAGTGGTTCCGGCGCTGGCCACCGGTTGCACCATGGTGTTGAAGCCCAGCGAGATCGCGCCGTTAAGTGCCTGGTTGTTTGCCAACATTCTTCATGAGGCCGGTGTACCCAAGGGCGTGTTCAATCTGATTAACGGTGATGGCGCCACTGTGGGCAACGCCATGACCGGCCACCCGGATGTGGATATGGTTTCGTTTACCGGATCCACGCGAGCCGGTGTAACCATTGCAAAAAATGCCGCTGATACGGTTAAACGGGTGGCCCAGGAGCTGGGTGGCAAATCCGCGAATATCCTGCTGGACGATGTGGACTGGCAGTCCGCCGTCAGTGGCGGTGTGCGCAGCTGCTTTCAGAACAGCGGACAATCCTGCAACGCGCCCACCCGTATGCTCGTGCCCATGAACAAAATGGATGATGTGATTGCCATTGCAAAAGCTGCCGCTGAAAAAGCCGTGGTGGGTGACCCGGAAGATGACACAACCACCATGGGTCCCGTGGTGAGCGAAGCCCAGTTCAACAAAATCCAGGGCCTGATCCAGAAAGGTATTGAAGAAGGTGCCACGCTGGTAACGGGCGGGCCCGGTAAGCCCGAAGGGCTTGATAAGGGCTATTACGTCAAGCCCACGGTATTTGCCAACGTCAGCAACGATATGACCATTGCCAGGGAAGAGATCTTCGGACCGGTATTGTCCATTCTGGGTTATCGCGACGAGGAAGATGCCATTCGTATTGCCAACGATACCCCCTACGGCCTGTCCGGCTACGTGTCTTCCCCGGATAAAAACAGAGCCATTGCAGTCGCGAAACAGGTCCGCAGTGGCAATGTGCATATCAATGGCGTGCCACCGGATTTCAAAATGCCCTTTGGTGGCTACAAGCAATCCGGTAATGGCCGGGAATGGGGTGAGCAGGGGTTTGAGGAGTATCTGGAGGTCAAGTCCATTCTGGGTGTGGCCTGATTGTAGCGTGCTGACCGGCGAGACAGTGAGAACATAAATTAACTTAACTACGGAACTAGCAAAGTGCGTGGTTCAACTGATGAGTATGTTGCAGAGGGCGACCGCTTTCGGGTCGCCCTCTTTTTTGCTGTGTTACTCGATGCTTTTCCAGCTGGTGTTGAGGTCTGTTACCTCCAGCACCAGGTTGTCGATGGCGACTGAACTTTCCATCTCTACATACTTCAGGTCTTTCCATGTGGCGGGAAGCTCGTACGTATCAAAGGTTAATCCCAGTCCGGATGTTTCCAGGGTGTGTGTCAGCGTTCTGCCATCAACGGTAACCGCTTTCAGTGTCCATGTTGAAGGCGCACGCACCACGTGGGAATACCGTGCCATATCCAGAGACTTCAGAGAGAAACCGAATCCGTATTGATGATAAATAATGGGTCTGCTGTTAAGGCTCATTCTGGCATGAGTCGTTCCGTTATCTACCTGTGTTGGATCGCCTGGCGAGTTCACGCGACCCACATCAATAAGATTGAAGCGACGCTGTTGATAAGGCAGGGAGCCGCCATGTGTCATATACGATTCAAAGTCTATAACGTATTGGCCATTCTGGTCTGGCTCGGGCAGGGTGAGGGTTCTCTCATAGACACCGTTGACTGTGATGTTGTCGAGCAGTAAACGGGCGCTCTCTTCCGGGTTAGCATTCAGATCAACTTCGTTAATGTCCACGCCGGCATCAACCAGTGGTAGCTGTGCGGATCCATTGTTGGCAGTGATGGTTACGGTGCGGTCACCAAAATTGAAATTGGCAGTTACGGTGACTTTGCTGTTGGTGGCAATGCGTGTGATGAGGGTATCCTGAAAAAACAGGTCGCCTTCGTCATTGATCCTTAACGGCAGTTTCTTTGCGTTGGTATTGAAATACACGATGATATCCGAGGAGGATATAAACTCGCTCATATCAATATCAAAACTGACATTGTAAAGGTCTGCTCCGAATGCCAGCGGAAAGCTGAATAAGTCTTTCGCCAACTGGGTGCCGGGTACATTCCATTGCGGTTCCATAACCAGTACCTGTTCCGCGGTATTGTCGGGATCCTGACCAATCAGCGGGCCGAATTTGATATCGAAGTATGTCGGATAGGGTTTGGTGAGCAGGTCGGGCTCAAAACCAAACGTTGGCAGTTCTCCAATCTTGTGCTGCGGACTTTCAAAATCCAAATCCACAAATGAGTAGGTGAGTATGGGGCCGAAATTTGCCTTTACGGTTTTATTCGAGCTACCTGCTGTCAAGCTGCAGCTACGTTCAGTGGCTGGTTCGCAACCCTTCCAGAACAAAAACCGGTAACCGGGCTCGGGTGTTGCCGTTAGTGTCACTTGGGTGGCCTGGTTATATTCGGCCTTGCATACCTCACCGCAATTGATCAGGTTGTCATTGCTGGTAACTGTACCGCCACCCTCATTAACGACAGTAAGATTGCAACCGGTTAACAGTAACGCGAGCAGAGAGGTGAGTGCGAGCTTGTTTGGCTTCTTATGTGGAAACATCATGCTTGTTCCTTTTTGTTGTTCGCGGAACAGCACGTATAGTGAGAAAATAATCCATTATGGCGGTTCGTTTTGCTGTCCCTGTCAGAGCCTGACCATATCACGGCCGAGCGGGCCCTGAAACCATTGCCTTTGCATGTATGCCCACCCGGCGCCACAGCTGGCACTAGGCGTTCCCGACAGATTCTTCCCAGCTACTGTCGCATTAATTCCCGCACCAGCCGCCCCGAGGCCGACAACTCCCAGGATTGCCATCCGCCCCTTGTATCAGCACCAGGGGCGAGCGCAGCCGAGGTTTCCTGCTTGTCCGCCAGGGACCAGTTGGCCCAGCTGATTTTTCTGTTCGCCATAAAAGCTACCCAGGTGCGGGTATCGGCTTCATACACGCCGCCATCGCCAGACGCCTGACTGGCACCCCATTCAGACACAAACACAGGCGCACCACGACTCAGGGCATAATCAATCCGGTCCCGCAGCCACTGGCCATGAGTGCCCGCGTAAAAGTGCACAACATACATCAGATTGCGACCGGCAAGCTGATCATCGGCAGCATGATGAACATCCTGGCTCCAGGTGCCGGTACCCACCAGAATAAGGTTATCGGGGTCCACCGCGCGGATTTCGGCAATGACTTCCCGGGCATAGGGTTTGATATCCCGTTGCCAGGTCACATCGCCATTGGGTTCATTGGCAATCTCGTAGATCACATTGGGAGCATGGCCAAAACGCTGAGCCATTTCCCGGAAAAAGGCTTTCGCCTGGGTTTTGTATTGATTGGGGTTGTTGTCGTACAGAATATGCCAGTCAATAATCACATACACCCCCAGGGCAATGGCATTTTCCACGACTTCAATCACCTTGTCCTTGATGGCCGGATTGGAAATATAGCCGCCTTCGGCCGTGTACATGGCGGCTCTGAGTACGGTGGCATGCCAGTCATCACGCAACCACTTCATGGCATCATGATTCATGTAATGGCCATACCAGTGCAGTCCGTGAGAACTCATGCCTTTTAACTGGATGGGTGTGCCCTGCTGGCTTACCAGTTGTGACCCTTCCACCCGCAGTTGGCCGTAGCGGGATACCACCGTATCACCACCGGGGCTGTTTGACTGGAAATGGGCGATGACCCTGGCGGGTAGCAGTATCTGCAGGTCGCACACCGGCTCACTGCCGGAGCACGCCCCTTCCCAGTGGGAAAAGTGATAACCGTCTGCCGCCAGGGCGGTTAAACGAAAAGCGGATGCCGCTCCCTGTGTTTTGATGGTGCAACCGGTGGCAGCGAGCCCGCAATCGATGCCTGCCGGTTCGGAAGTGACTTTCCCCTGCCCGTTGACCAGCACATCCAGCTGACAACCTGACAGCAAAATCCCAGCGCTCAGTACGCAAATACATTTTACTAGGTGGTGAAAAGAGAAAGTCCGAAAGCGAATCTTCATGCGCTGTTTCCTGAGGTTTTTGATTTACTGTACGCGCACAGGTACGAAGGCAGCAATAGGCCTGAGGGGGCGCAGCCTCTAAGCGAAAGGCCCGGACACCAAAACCTGGTGCCCAAAACCGGAGATAATGCGAACACAGTGCCTGAAAATGCATACCGCCATCACCCCTCGGTTAATTTTTAGACTATCGGTTACGAAAAATAACGAAAACAAAAGTAATCTTTCAGTTTCGTTCTTTATAATCCTCTGTGATCATTTTCCCCTCTCATAAGGATGTACTCTATGATACCCAGGATAAAATTCCCTCTTGTGGCGCTATTCGCCCTGTTACTCACCGCCTGTGGCGGTGGCAACGGTAACACCGACTACTTTGCGTTGCAGATCAAGCCCACAGGTTCCGGATCCAGCGGATTTGCCGGCATGCACGCCGTTGCCGAAACCCCTGAGGGTGGCATGATACTGGCGGGGAGAAGAAGTGGCGATTTATGGGCCATGAAATTTTCTCCGGAGGGAAATCTCCTCTGGGAAAACACGTATCTTAAAACCTTTTTCGTCTACAAAGGTATCTTTCCCCTGGATGATGGGGGGTTCGCTGCCATCGGCATGCACGAAGGAAGTGCTTTTTATCTTGCCCTGGAAAGCAATGGCTCAGTGCGGTTTCTGAAAACCTACCCTGGCTTGTTTTACGAGGAAGTGAGCAGAGCGAGCAACGGCTTTTATATGATGGGTGGCGTTGATTTCGGTGGCGCCGGCCTTGTGCATATTGATGACGCCGGTAATGTGTTGTTTGCCAGCGAATTTACCAATCTGGACACTATTACGCGGACTCTGGAATTGCCCAACGGGGAACTGTTTGTGGTGGGTGAAAAAGGGAACCCCTACAGCGACGATGGGCGTGTGGACCTGGGGCTGCTGAGGGTAAGTGCCCAGGGTGATTTGCTGGACAGCCGTGTGATAGGTCGCGACCGGATGGTGTTTGATGCCGACGGGCTGCATCTGAATGCTGATCAGCAGATCGTGATGGCCGGCGATATGGAGCACGGTTTTGGTACGCCCGAAGCGGTATTGGTTGAACCGTTCCGCCTCGTTATCAACAGCAATCTGGACGTGCTTTCGGCCAGCACCTATCGTTTTTTCAAGGAATCCCGGGCGTTCGATATTCTGCCAACAAACGACGGTGGCTCCCTGATGCTGATAGAGCTGGGCGAGATAGACAGCCAGCATACGGCGCTCCACCCAACCCTGGTCAAGCTTGACGCTGCGGGTGCCATGCAATGGAAAAAGCGCTACCAGTTCCCGGATTCCAAAAAGACGGCCGGCTGGCAACTGCTGCAAACCTCCATGGGCTATTTGTTCGCAGGCCTGGGTTACGAGGCCTACGATTATTTCGGGTTTGCTATCAGCACCGATTTTTCCGGGGTGATTGTGGACTCTGATTTGAGTGTTGTGGATGTCAGTTTCGGCACCCGGAGCAGTTTGTCGCTGACAACCTACAACAATCCCGTTGAGGGCCTGCCGTTGACCATGGAGCCCATTGTTCATCAGAACCCGATTCCTGTGGCGACTAACTCTCAGTTAACGCGGTACTAGGCAGACATCATTCAGACATAGCTCAAGCCCGATCAGGCAGTGACCGGTGTTACGCCGGTTACTGCCTGGTCCTCCCCTCAGGCTGGCAGGCCATTCGTTTCTCTCCTTTTCCTTTCCCCCGTTGATGGTCATATCGGGCCACACCCACTTATCTTTGGCCCATCATGACATTGATCAATGTCATGCTCACAGGCCAATATACATCGTGTAGATGTGATGGTTTTTCCATCAGAATATGATAAGCGGTAACCAGCCCATGGGGCTGCGTACGCAGGCGGGAGAGGCAGTATGGTAACGAAGCACGTGGATGTATTGATCGTGGGGGCGGGGCTGTCCGGCATTGGCGCGGCGGCCCATTTGCGGCGGGAGTGTCCGAAAAAAACCTTTGCTATTATCGAGCGTCGCCAGAACATGGGGGGTACCTGGGATCTGTTCCGTTACCCCGGGATTCGCTCCGATTCGGATATGTTCACCCTGGGCTACAACTTCAAACCCTGGAAGAATGACAAGAGCATTGCTGACGGGGATTCCATTTTAAAGTACATCAAAGAAACCGCCGATGAGTACCGCCTTAATGAACATATTTATTATGGCCGCAAGGTGGTGGCGGGCAACTGGAGCAGTGCCAGCGCCAGCTGGACGCTGACCGCCGAAAACGAGCAGACCGGCGAAACCGAAACCTTCAGTGCCAACTATCTGATTGGCTGTACCGGTTACTACAACTACGAAGCCGGCTACACGCCGGACTTCCCCGGTATCAATAACTATCAGGGCGAGGTGGTACATCCGCAAAAATGGACGGATGATATCGATTACGCCAACAAAAACGTGGTGATCATTGGCAGTGGTGCCACCGCGGTGACGCTGCTGCCGGCCATGGCGGAAACAGCTGCCCACGTCACCATGCTGCAGCGCTCGCCCACCTACGTGGCAACGGTGCCGGAAAAGGATGAGATATCCATCCGGCTGCGCCGCTACCTGCCGGAAAAAGTGGTTTACCATCTGGCCCGGGCCCGTAACGTGGCGCTGCAGCGAACCATTTATGAACTCTCGAAGAAACGTCCCAAAACCATGCGGCGCCTGTTGCTGGGTGCGGCCAGGCGCCAGCTGGGGGATGACTTTGATATGCGCCACTTCAAACCCCGATACAACCCCTGGGATGAGCGGCTGTGTGCGGTTCCTAATGGAGATCTTTTCAAAGTGCTGCGCAAGGGCAAGGGCTCGGTGGTAACAGACCATATCGACACCTTCACCCGGGATGGCATTCTGCTGAAATCCGGCAAGGAGCTGAAAGCCGATATGGTAATCACCGCCACGGGTCTGGATGTGAAGATTGCCGGCAATATGCAGCCCACCGTGGATGGCAAAAAGGTTCAGGTGAATCAGTGTCTGACGTACAAGGGCGCCATGCTCAGCGGTGTGCCCAACTTCTCCATGGTTTTCGGCTATACCAACTCTTCCTGGACCCTGAAGGCAGATCTGGTGGCGGAATTTACCTGTCGCCTGATCAATTATATGGACAAAAGGGGTATTCCCTACTGTGTTCCTGAAGCCGGCCCCGACGATGCGTCCGATGGGCCGTTTCTGGATCTGCAGTCCGGTTACATCCAGCGGGCTGCTCATCAGCTGCCCCGGCAGGGCCGGCGGGGTCCCTGGAAGGTAGTGCAGAATTATTTCAGGGATATTCCCATGCTCAGGTTTGGCCGCCTGGATGACGGCATACTGAAGTTCGCTGAACCACGCACAAAACCATTGACCCAAATACCTCTGGACCGGGCTTTTACTGCAATAGGCAGGGGTATTGATCGGTGGTTAACTGGTCACCACTGAGAGACTGATAAACTGACAAGGGGGAGTTCCCGTTATGCTCTACCTGATTGTGCTGATCCTGGTAACGGGAATTGCGGTTCACAATTATCGTCATTTTATTCTCCATCGCCATAACGATCCGCTGGACCGGCTGCCTTTTGAGGGCAGGGTGTATCGTCTGGGGGATAACCTTGTAGCCCACCGCAACGGACCTGCCCATGCCAACCGCACTGTGGTCTGCATGCCGGGATTTATGGAAACCATTGCCTACTTTGTTGAACTTTACCAGGATGAGGAAGTCGATCTGATTCTGGTGAATAACTGTTGTTATCAGTCACCGGTTGAGGACGATACTGCCATTCATCCGGACTGGTATGTATCCAATCCCTATGAGCCGGGCACTGTCCAGTACGATGCCTTTGTGATGGTTCAGGTAATACAGCATCTGCCCCGCACCGATAATATCGTGCTCCACGGCCATTCCCGGGGTGCCGCCGTAATGCTTGAGGCGGGCAGGTTGCTGCAGCGAATGCCCCGACAGCGGCGAATCTATACGGCATTGCTGGAAGCACCGGTATTACCCCGTGGCAAGGCACGGGGGCACGATGCGCCATTGCTGGTCAGAATTGCGGTACGTTATTTTATGCCTCTGGCGTTTTACCGCTATCGGCGCAATGCCACACGCTATCTGAAATTCGGTGGTTACTGCCAGCCCCATACGGATATCAAACAGCACATCATCAGCCAGTATTTTCGTAACCCGCAACAGTACCATATTACCATCACCAATCTCCGCGGAATGGATCAATGGGTTGATGAAACAGATGTCGATATTTACCGGTATCTTGATCAGGTGGTGGTGATGGTGCCGGAAAAGGATATTGTGCTGGATCGCAACAGCATGTATCGCAATGCCATCGGCCATGCCAACGTCCGGGTGCTGGAAGTGGACCGGGCCGACCATTTCATATCGCTGGAACGGCCGGAATACGTGCGCTCGCTGGTGCGTCGTTTACATCAGGGCTGTGAGCCCGGGTCCGTTCCCGTCCAACTGGTTTCCGGTCATTTGGCCTGACAGCTGCTGCGACTTTCGATTAGCCTCGTCGGCCATAATATCCTCCTTTCTCCATGATTCATCCATAGTTCCCGCATAGTCTGGTATTGAGGGTTAACAGCAGTATTCCAATACCAGGTGACTCATGAAAACAATAATAATCAGGCTGCACATCCTGTTCTTTGTCCGAAACTTTGTTGTGATGGCCGGCGTTTGTGCTTTGTGCAGTGTATCGTTTTCCGCTCTTGCGATTAGCGAAGGGGTTTATCAGATTGTGGCAAAACACAGCCGGAAATGTGTGGATGTGTCCGGCGTTTCCCAGGCCAATGGTGCCAAAGTACACCAATGGGCCTGCCACGGTGGCGATAATCAGCAATGGCAGCTGGAACGCACCTGGCAAGGCTACAGGATACGGGCAAAGCATTCCGGAAAGTGCCTGGATGTACGGCATGTTTCCCATGACAACGGCGCCATGATGCAGCAATGGGATTGCGGCTGGGGTGGTAATCAGCGTTTCTATATTGAGCGCCAGAGTGATGGCTATTACAGGATCCGGCCCACCCACAGTGGCAAGGTGGTGGAAGTAGGTGGTAAATCCACGGCTAACGGTGCCAATGTCAAACAATGGCACTGGTGGGGCGGGGCCAGCCAGCGCTTTGCCTTTCGGCCAGCCGGTGGCGGGCAAACCCCCGTCTGGCAGGAAAATTTCAACGCCATCAGCCCCGGCAGCCGCTGGCTGAACCAGGGCTTTACGGAAGTGCGCGAGGGTTGCGGAACCGAGGGCAGCCGCTGTGTACGCGTCACTTACCATCCCAATCATCAGGGCAGCCCCCGCACTGTCGCCAACAAACGCCTGCCTCCGGCCCGGGAATATACCCTGAACTACGATGTGATGTTTGAACGGGGGTTTGAATTCGTCAAAGGCGGTAAACTGCCGGGGCTTGGGCCGGATAATGATACTGCCGGTTGCGCCCCCATATCATCTACCGGCTGGAGTGCCAGAGTAATGTGGCGCCGTTACGGTACGCCGGTAATCTATTCCTATCATCAGAATCGCAATAATCGCTGCGGCGACGATTACTATTCACCGGTGCAGTTCGATACCGGTCGTTATCATGCCATTTCCCTTCATGTAAAAATCAATGACCCCTGGGTAGCCAATGGATCCATTGATCTGTATGTGGATGGCCGCAAGGTGGCTTCCCATCAGAATGCCCAGCTGCGTAATGCCTGGGGCTCCCATACCGAAATTACCCGGTTTCTGTTTCATACCTTCTTTGGCGGCAATGACTGGAGCTGGGCGCCTTCGAAAACGGTGTATTCCCGTTTCGATAACTTTGCTGTTTACAAGGGCCTCAGGGTCCGTCATCAGCCGGGGCAATAACGGCGCCGGCCTGAGCCATTCCTTCAACACTGCAAACCAGACAAAACAACAATAACAGGGGATTGATGATGAATATCCATAACCGTACCCTACGAATTTCCCGGTGGTTAAAGCAGAGCCTGTTGTGCTGTGTGATCACTTCTGCCCTGATAATGGCCCCGGCCCATGCTGCTTTCAAGGTGGTGGGCTACTTCCCGTCCTGGGCGGGCGATGTTAACAGCATCCCGTACGACAGGGTCACACATATTAATTATTCTTTTGTGCTCCCCAATCATGACGGCAGTCTTCGTCCTCTGGATGGCGGTGCCTGGCGATTGCAATCCCTGGTGCAAAGAGCCCATCAGCACGGGGTGAAAGTGCTGATTGCTGTGGGAGGCTGGAACAATGGCGATGACTCTGCCTTTCGCAGCCTGGCATCCAATGCCGGCTACCGGAATAACTTTGTGAATCAGGTCGTTAATTTCGTTAATCAATACAATCTGGACGGCGTGGATATTGACTGGGAGTATCCCGATGGCTGGGAAGTTCCCCATTACCGAACCCTGATGCAGCAGCTCAGTCAGGCCATGCACAGCCGTGGCAAGTTGCTGACAGCAGCTGTCACTGCCACGGATTTCCCCGGTAGCGTGGACGGTGCTGTCATTAACAGCGTGGATTTTCTGAACCTGATGGTTTACGACCTGGGCGAGCCCCATTCGACCTACTCGGCCGCCCAGAATGCCCTGAATCACTGGAAATACAATGAAGGCCTGCCGAAAGACAAGGCGGTGCTGGGAGTGCCCTTCTACTCCCATAAAAACTGGGTCAGCTACAGAGATGTTATTGCCCGGTATGGTAAATGGGCCGCTCAGGTGGATAATGCCGGCGGGCTGGATTACAACGGCCAGCCCACCATTCGAGCCAAATCGGAACTGGCGTTAATGGAAGCCGGTGGGGTGATGTTCTGGGAAATATCCCAGGATACCCGTGATGAAACCTCACTGATGGGTACCATCTGGGAGGTGGTGGGCCATGCCGCCGGCGGGAATAATGATGGCGGCAATAACAACGACAATGATACGGGCAGCTACCCTGACTGGCGGGCAGGCACCTGGTATAACCCCGGTGATATTGTTCGCTACAACCATCAACTGTATATCGCTGTACATGGAAACCCCGGTTATGATCCGGTAATCAGTCACTGGTTCTGGGATGAATACCAGTCCGGTGGTAACACCGCGGCGTTCCGTCATGGCGGTATCTATAAAATAACAGCCCATCACTCCGGTAAAGCCCTTGATGTATCCGGCATTTCCTACAGCAACGGCGCCAATGTTCATCAGTGGGATTATGTGGGAGGTAACAATCAGAAATGGCGTGCGCTGGACAAAGGCGATGGCTATTTCCAGTTGCAGGCTGTTCACAGTGGCAAGTGCCTGGACGTATTTGCCTGGAGCCGCAGCAACGGTGGTAACATTATTCAGTGGGATTGCCATAACGGCGCCAATCAGCAGTTCAAGCCAGAAAGCCAGGGTGGTGTGTATTATCTGCGCAATCGCCACAGTAACAAATGTTTGGATGTGCGGGGTGTCAGTTACAGTAATGGCGCCAGTATCCATCAATGGGACTGTGTCGGGCAGGACAACGCCAAATGGAAAATCGAGAGTCTGTGATATGGTTTTCGGCAGGCAGCTTTCACTGGCGCCTGTGAAAGCTGCCTGGCTAGGGTTGCCGTACTGAAAACGGCAGATTCAGTTTGTAGCCAACGCCGTATACCGTTTGAATAATGGTTTCACCCGGCGCATGTTCCGACAGCTTTTTGCGAACATTCTTGATATGGCTGTCGATAGCGCGGTAGGAGGATTCACTCAAGGTGCCGGTAACCTCATCCAGTAACTGGTTGCGGGAAAAAATACAATTGGGACGCTGCGCCAGTATGCCCAGAAGTTTGAATTCCGAGGCGGTCAGCCCCACCGGGTTACCGTAAACATTGGCGGTGTAGGTGCCCTCATCCAGTATCAGCGGGGCCGCCTGCCCCGGTGTTTCTGAGCTGGCCAGCTGCTCCGGATCGATGCGGCGCAAAATGCTTTTCACCCGCGCCACCACTTCCCGCGGGCTGAAGGGCTTGCAGATATAATCATCTGCACCCAGTTCAAAGCCCCTGAGGCGGTGATCCTCGGCGCTCAGGGAAGTGATCATGATAACGGGAATCTCGGAGAACTGACGCAGGGATTCCAGTACATCAAAGCCCATGACCTTGGGCAGCATAATATCCAGCAACAGCAGCGACACCCTTTCCTGGCGGATGATATCAAGTACCTCGCTGCCATCACTCACTGACAGCACGCGGTAGCCCTCCTTGCTGAGGTAGGCCTCCATGATTTCCATCAGGTCTTTTTCATCTTCCGCTATAAGAATGGTTGCTTTGGTCATGGGCTAGAAACGCTGTCAGCTTTTGTGGTATCCAGTAACGGTAATTTAAAGCAGAATTTTAATCCACCTAACGCTGATTCGGTAACAGAAGCCGCTCCCTGATGGGCTTCTACAATGGCTTTGCAGATGGATAACCCCAGTCCGGTGCCGGTATCGTCGCGGGCGCGGGAGCGATCCACCTTGTAAAGACGGTCAAACAGGTGCTCCAGTTCATCAGGGCAGGATACACCCGGTGCAGAATCCTCCCACTCAATGGTAAGCCAGTCATTGTCTCTGTAAACCATCACCCTGATGATACCCGGCGCATCAGTGTAACGAATAGAGTTGTTCAGCAGGTTGGCAAACAGCTGTGCTATACGTTTTTCATCGGCGTTCACCACGCCTTCGCCGGTTTTCAGATGCAGGGAAATCTCCAGTTGCTTTTCATCAAGCAGCGGCTTGAAAAAACCGATTTCGTGAGCAAGCACTTCGGGTATATTGACTGGCCTGAGAGTAAAGTTGAACCCGCCGCTTTCACATTGGTTAAGCTCGTGCAGATCCAGCACCAGTCGTTCCAGGCGGGTGGCTTCCTTGTGCAGGCGTTCCAGAGCTTCATCATTGACTTCGAACACGCCATCCTGCAGGGATTCAATGGTGGCCTTGAATACCGAGATGGGCGTTTTCAGCTCATGGGATATGTCCGACAGCCAGCGGTTGCGATCCTGTTCTGTGGTACGCAACGCCGCGGCCAGGCGCTCGAAATCCCGTGAGAGATTTGCCAGCATCGCTCCCTGCCGGTTCCGTGGTGAGTAACTGAGATTACCGCCGGCCAGGGACTGGATACCTTGGGAAATATCCGTAATTTCCTGCTGCAGCTTTTGGTTGATGGACTGCTGAAGCTGCAGCTTCTCCCGGCGCAGCAATTCAACCCGATAACCCAGAGCCACTGACAGCAGAATGGTCTCCAGAATGCCGCCGAGCCGTGGTGCCTGGGCGCTCAGCTGGTCCGGTGTTATATACCCCATCATGGTGATGCCATAGGTAGTAATGAGCAGGGGATAAGTGGCCCAGGCCACCAGGAAATAGCCTGCCAGCTTGTTGCCTTTGCGAAAAATACTGTAGATCACCACCAGTGCCAGGGCACTGTTAATGGAATAGGTCAGCATCATGGCCGCACTGGCAACCCGGTTATGCAGCACTAACTCAAGCACCAGTGATATCAGGATCAGGCCGATACAGGCTTTCAGGGCGCGATCTTCCCACACGTCTTCCCGGGTTATATCCAGCATGTAGCGGGTAAAATTCATGGCGCACAGATTGGCCAGCCCCGCATAAACCACAGGCCCCCGAAGATACAACCAGTCGCCGGCTCTTATCAGGGTTTCCTGAATAAACCCATCCATAACCGCCTGATACAGGAGCAGGAAAAAAATATGACCAAAGTAATAAAGGTAGCTTTTGTGGCGGACAAATGTATAGGTAAAAAAGTTATAGAACAGCATGATCAGGATCATGCCGTAGTAGGGAATGATAAAAGAACGCTGCCAGTTGGTGACGTGCACCAGCTGATCGGCAGTAATAACAAACAGCGGTGTTGCCAGGAA
>JAWVYU010000067.1:0-17143 GCA_033722575.1 Ketobacteraceae bacterium
CACCTTCAAGCTGGCTCACTGGAACCAGCCTCAGAATCCACCCGGAAACTAATCGGGCCAGGCAAGAGAGCAGCCGTCTTTGATTGGAGTTCGCGGTATTCTGCCCGAGAGATAATGCTGATCACATCAGGGATTCAGGTGTCGGAAGGTTTTTTCACCCCACCGCTGTGCAGCGGACGGATAAAGTTACCCAGGCCTTCTTTTTCCAGGAAGAACTCCAGGTGGCTGAGGATAACGGCGGCGTTATCCATTCCCCAGACTTCGGACAGGAGTTTCCGGGCACTTTCCAGCTTGATTTTGCGCAGCACCCATTTTACCCGCAACAGGCTGCTGGCGCTCATGCTCAGGGTGTCGTAGCCCATGGCCATCAGCAACAGCACCGAACGCGGGTCGCCGGCCATTTCACCACAGATGGTCACCGGGGTATCCACCGCCCGGGCCGCGGTTATGATTTGCTGAAGCGCCTGCAAAACGGCCGGATGAAACGCCTGATACAGTTTGGCAACCCGGCGGTTATTGCGATCCACAGCCAGCAGGTACTGGGTCAGGTCGTTACTGCCCACCGACAGAAAATCCACATGCTGGGCGAACTCCTTGACCTGATACACGGCGGCCGGCACCTCAATCATGACACCGATTTCCGGCATCACCACATGGGCGCCTTCTTCCAGTACTTCCAGGTAAGCGCGGTGAATCAGGTGCATGGCCTCTTCGATTTCGGTGACTGAAGACACCATGGGGAGCATGATACGCAGGTTATCCAGAAACTCGCTGGCCCACAGCATGGCCCGCACCTGAACCAGAAAAATCTCGGGATGATCCAGGGTAACCCGGATCCCCCGCCAGCCCAGAAACGGGTTATCTTCTTCAATGGGGAAATAGGGCAGGGATTTATCGCCCCCGATATCCAGCGTACGCATGGTCACCGGGGCCGGGGCAAAGGCTTCCAGTTGCTGGCGATAGATTTCCATCTGTTCCAGCTCACTGGGAAAGCGGTCGCGCACCATGAACGGAATCTCGGTACGATACAAGCCCACGCCCTCGGCACCACGCTCCTTGGACAGGGTCACATCCGCCATCAGACCGGTGTTCACGTACAGGCTCATCATGTGATTATCCGGCGTCACCGCCAGCAGATCGGACACTTCCTCCAGCTCTTTGGTGAGCTGGCGCTCCTCTTCCATGATGTTGAGGTAGCCTTTGCGCAACTCCGGCGACGGCGACACAATCACTTCGCCCCGGTAACCATCCACTATCAGATCTCGGGCCTCGGCGCGGGACAACGGAAATTCCGCCACCCCCACCACCGTGGGAATCCCCAGGGATCGCGCCACAATGGACATGTGACTGTTACTGGAACCGTGCAACGACACAATGCCGGCAATCTGGTCCCGGGGGACATCCACGAACACGGTGGGCGTTATGTCCTCACCAACAATAATGCAGTTGTGGGGAATATCATGGTTTTCCGGGCGGGTTTCCTGCAGATGCGCCAGCACCCGCAAGCCAAGATCCCGCACATCCGACGCCCGCTCCCGAAGATAGGGATCATCCATGGATTCGAACGCCCTGACGTGCTGCTGCACGACTTCCCGCAGTGCACCCTGAACCCAGTTGCCGGCCCGCACCCGGTCCCGGATTTCCCCGGCCAGGGCATTGTCATCCAGCATGCGCTCGTAGACCTCGAACAGGGCCTGCTCTTCCGGCTGCAGGGCCTGGGCCGCTTTCCCACGCAATTGCTTGATATCTCCGCGTACCTTTTTGACCGCTTCATTGAGGGCGCGGATTTCCTTGTTCACATCCTTTACCGGGCGATCCGGCACGGATTTCAGGTCCGCCGGCGGGTACACCACATAAGCTTTGCCAATGGCTACGCCGGTGGCACCGGATATGCCCTCAAAACGTGCAGTGTGGGGCTCATGGTTCTCCCGGGGAAACACCATGCCATCGATGGACCCGGTGGCCTCTGCATGGGCCACAACGGCAGCCAGCTGCGCGGACATGGTGACCAGAAACGCTTCCTCGTCCTGATCAAAGCGGCGGGATTCCCGCTGCTGCACCACCAGCACTCCCAGCAGTTTGCGATGATGTATGATGGGAACCCCCATGAAGGCATGAAAGGGCTCCTCACCGGTTTCCTGAAGGTATCGGAACTTGGGGTGAGAAGGGGCATCTTCCAGGTTGATGGGCTCTTCCCGCAGACCCACCTGACCCACCAGGCCTTCGGAGATTCCCAGGGTGACCTGCCCCACCGCGGACTGATTCAGCCCCTCTGTGGCCATCAGCCGGTAGTTGCTCTGGGCATGATCCAGCAGGTAAATGGAGCAAACTTCTGTGCCCATGGTGGCACGGATACGGGAAACCATAAGATTCAACGCAGTGGTTAAATCTTCTGCAGCATTCACTTCTTGTACAATGCGTCTTAAGGTTTCCAGCATAGTCGTCGGGCACGCCAGTCACGTGTCTGATTGATGGGAATTTGTTTTGTGTCGGTTGCGGCTGACTGTCTGAGTCTTGTTATTATTCTGTTTTTGTTACTGGGGGCGCCTGCGTTTCCGCGGCTGACCGGTTTCCGCATGGAGCTGTGGCGCCAGTTCTTTCAGTGCCTTGCGGTACACATCGCGCTTGAAAGACACCACCTTGTTCAACGGGTACCAGTAATTCACCCAGCGCCAGTCATCAAATTCCGGCGGGTTTCCGTAATCAAAACTGACCCGCTCCTCGTTGCCGGTCAGCATCAGCAGAAACCATTTCTGTTTCTGGCCAATACACAGCGGTTTGCTGCGATACCGCAGGAAACGCTTGGGCAGGCGATACTTTAGCCAACCTTTGGTACAGCCAATAATCCGCACATCGTCGCGCTCAAGACCCACCTCTTCATAGAGTTCGCGGAATAGCGCGTCCTCGGGAGTTTCGTCAGCCGCAATACCCCCCTGAGGAAACTGCCACGCATCTTGGCCCACTCGGCGTGCCCACAGCACCTGCCCCTTTTCATTTGCCAAGATGATGCCTACATTGGCCCGGAAGCCTTCTTCGTCTATCACCTTGTACACCTACTCTGCCCCAGGCGCCCCCTGCGACGGGAGCGGCAGAGCCAATATTCTTTACTCGACTTGCGATAATTGTTCACAATCTATTATCAATAAATACATGAGCCGGATAAATTACTCAACATCAAATGTAAGTTATTGTTTTCATTGTGTGGTTGATATTCGTTTACTGCACCCATTATAGGTGATATCCGAAGGGCCGAGAGGATTTCCCGAAATTAGTTTTCCTTAGTTGCAGTCAAAGACTGTTGTGCTGAACAGGCGACGCGCATTTCCCCCAGAACCTCCAGCCAGGGTACCAGTGTTTCCGGTTGGGTGGCGCTCAGGGTAACAATGCGGGCGGTGCTGTTTAATTGCTGAATAGACGCTATACAGCGATCAAGATCAAAGCTGACGTAAGGCAGCAGGTCGCACTTGTTGATAATCACCAGATCGCTGGCCCTGAAAATATGGGGATATTTCATGGGCTTGTCATCGCCCTCGGTGACCGACAGCAATGCCACTTTGCAGGCTTCTCCCAGATCGAATAACGAGGGGCAAACCAGATTACCCACGTTTTCAATAAATACTACCGCGCCCTTTTCCAGAATCAGCTGATGACAGGCTTCGTGCACCATATTCGCTTCCAGATGACAACCCGATCCGGTATTCACCTGCACCACGGGGCAACCGGTGGCACCGATTCTTTCAGCATCGTTGGTGGTGGCCTGATCGCCCTCAATCACAGCGCAGGGCACCTGCTTCATCAGTGCTCTGAGGGTATTTTCCAGCAGCGTGGTTTTGCCGGAACCCGGCGCACTGATCAGGTTCAGTGCCAGAATGCCCTGACGCCGGAAATGCTCCCGGTTATGGGCAGCGATCCGGTCGTTGGCGGAAAGCAGTGACTCGCTGAGGGCGACCCGTTTGTCCTGCTCCACCACCGTTACCGGATGAATCGCCGGGGGTGCACTGCTTTCGATGGCGCTGGCAGCAACGGAGGAGTTGGCCTTCAACCTGGTAAGGGTGGCCGGTATTTTGGAGGAACAGCCGCAAGTATCACACATTCAATCGATCTCCAGCAGAGTGGCTTATCAGGCCAGTTCAAGTTCCTTGAGCAGAATATCGTTTCCCCCGGTTACCGCAATATTCAGGGAGCCGCACTGACACAGCTGTATAGGCTGGTGCATTGCAAATTCATTACCACAGTCCCGGCACCAGCCCACCGCGTACTGACGCTCGATCACCAGCTCGGTGGCAGACAGCCCGGCGCTGTCACGGCAGGCATTAAAACAGAACTGCATCGCGTCGGGGTCCACGCAGGTCATTACCCCCACCACCAGGGTAATGGATTTCACCGCGTGCCCCCGGGCATGGGCGCGGGTCTGCTCCACCAGGTTTTCCACCAGACTCAGTTCGTGCATGTCAGGCTCCTTTCGAGCCACTGCGGCTAACAGATTCTCGGTAACAGCTCGCCCACGGGGAGGTCCACCATGCGCGCTGTACCCAGAGCATTTTTTACCGTAACCCAGCCGGTGGCATGATCGCCCAACGCCTGACCTATTATTGCCGCGCCGGCGCCCTCGGAAAAATCCCGCATTACTGCAACGGCGTCATGCGCCACCGCGGGATCCACCACCCACAGGGCGTTACCCTCGTTGGCCAGGTACAGGGGGTCAAAACCCAGCAGCTCGCAGATGGCCGCCACCGGTTCTGCCACCGGCAAATCCTGCTCCCGAAACTGTAAATGTTTTGCAGCGCCTCTGGCAAACTCATTACTGACAGCCGCCAGTCCGCCGCGGGTGGCATCACGCAGGCATCGTATCCGGCCGGGAAACGCATCCAGCACCGTATCAATCATGGCACACAGGCTGGCACAATCGCTATGCAGATGGGTGGAAAAACCCAGCAACTCACGCACATCCGCAATCACTGCACCATGGTTGCCAACGGGTCCGTTCACCAGCAGCAGATCGCCCTTGCGAATACTGCCCTGGGATAACTGCCGGTGGCCGGGAATGACCCCTATGCCGGTGGTATTGATATAAACCTGATCCCCCTTGCCCCGCGGCACTACCTTGGTATCACCGGTAACCACCAGCACCTGATGGGCCGCCAGCACCGATTCCATGGACGCAACAATCTGCCGGAGCAGGGCCAGCGGCATGCCCTCCTCCAGAATAAAACTGATACTGAGGTAACGGGGGATGGCTCCGCCCACCGCCAGATCATTGAGCGTGCCGCAAACCGCCAGCTTGCCAATGTCGCCCCCCGGAAAGGTCAGCGGGCTGATCACGTAACTGTCGGTACTGAAAGCCAGACGATCACCCGGCTGTTTAAGCCAGTCCACCGGCAGGCGGGCCTGATCTTCATTTTCGTCCAGCCATTCATTATGGAAAGCGGGCCGGAACACCTGGTCGATCAGTTCCGTCATGGCAGCACCGCCGGCACCATGGGCCAGTGTAATGGTGTCGCCACTCACAGGGATTCCTCCACGGCTGCAGGCTGGTAGCGGTAGTAAGCGGCACAGGCCCCTTCCGAGGATACCATCATGGCGCCCACCGGATGCTGCGGATGACACTCCTTGCCAAACAGCGGGCACTGGGCCGGTTTCAGTTTGCCGATCATGACCTGGTCACAATAGCCATTCTGATCCTGATCACCGCCGGTAAGGGGCTGACCAAAGCGCCTGGCGGCATCAAAACCGGCATAGGCGTCGCTGATGGGTGCACCGGAAGAAGGGATTTCCCCCAGTCCCCGCCACAGGGCATCTGACTGATGCAGCGCAAACACGTCGTTAATGGCTTTCAGGGCTGCCCAGTTACCCGCGCTTTTCACTACCCGGCGATACTGGTTTTCCACTTCGCAGCGCCCGCTGTTCAACTGCTTTAACAGCATCAGCAGGGACTGCACCATGTCCAGTGGTTCAAAGCCACTGACCACCAGTGGCCGTTGAAAGCGCCCTGCGATTTCCTGATACACCTCGCTACCAATAATGGCGCTGACATGGCCGGGTCCGATAAAGCCGTCGATCACAATATCGTCCCGTTCCAGCAGCGCTCTCAGGGTGGGCATGATGGTAATGTGATGGGCCAGCACCGAAAAATTTTTCAGTTGCCGCTGCCGGGCCTGCTGCAGGGTGAGTGCGGTTCCGGGCATGGTGGTTTCAAAGCCGATGGCAAAAAACACCACCTGCCGGTGGGGATTGTCGGTGGCAAGCTGAATGGCATCCTCCGGTGAATACAGCACCCGCACATCAGCACCGGCCGCCCGGGCTGACTGCAGGCTGCCCACGCCGCCAGGCACCCGCAGGGCATCGCCGTAGGTGGTAAAGATCACGTCGGGTTGCTGTGCGATCCGGACAGCCTGATCAATTACGGAACGGGGCAAAACACAAACGGGGCACCCGGGCCCGTGCACAAACTCAAGCCGATCGTTCAGCAGCTGTGGCAACCCGTACCGAAACAGGGTGTGGGTGTGGCCGCCACAGACCTCCATGATCTGCACGGGGCGCTGCAGGGTGTCGGCTACCGATATTACCAGCCGGTTGATGTCCTGGATTACCCTGTGAATGCGGTCACTGTCGCGATAGGGGGTGATGTGCTCCATGTTAATACTCCGGCTCGTTGATCATTTGCAGCATGGCTGCGGCCTCTTCCTCGTCCACCAGACTGATGGCAAAGCCCGCATGCACAATGGCCCACTGCCCGACGAGCTGCTCTTCCGGCATGTCCTCCAGCAGCAGGGCAATATTCACTTCACGGCGCACCCGTGATAATTCCACGATGGCCCGTATGCTGCCCTCGCCGGCACGCGCTTCGGGACAGATTTCAATAATACGGGTGGGTATGCCTAAACACATTGAGGGTTTCCGTTGTTCGGGTGAGATGAGACGACCTGTTGAGCCTGCATATAACCAATCACCGCCTGCCCGGCCGCCAGGCCATTGTCGTTCACGGGTATTTGCCGGGACAGCAATGGTTCAAAACCGTCCTTGCGAAGCGCATTCTCCAGCAAGCCGGTAACAAGTTCATTCTGCATAACGCCACCGGATAGCACAACCTGCCGGGTATTTGCCGGGGCTTTTCGGTTACCGGTGTTGCAAAGCGTTGCCAGCTGCCGGCGGAATGCCTGAGCCAGCCACACATGAAATTCCAGCGCCAGGCCGGGAACCGATGCACCCTGCGCCAGTGCCCTCAGCAGATAATCCAGAAACGGTTCCGGATTGATTGTCGGCACGGCCATGTCCGACCCGTGGCTACCGACCGGATCCGGAAACCACGCTTGCGGGCAGAGGTTGTTGTCCTCCGGCAACTTTAACGGCTCGGCCGCCCGCTCAGCCTGTTGCTGCAACCACAGCGCCGCTTCTGCCTCATCATGGATTTCATAAGCCGGAAACCCCAACAGTGCCGCCACACCATCAAACAGGCGTCCCACGGAACTGGTCATCAGCGCCTTGTCATGCTGCTGTGCCAGGCCGGCAGTGGCGGTAATAAAGCGGCCCTGCTCCGGGAACCGTGACACCAGGGCAGACAGGACGCGACTTTGCCATGCTCCGGACAGGTGACGCACCAGCGCCAGCGCGTTGCGCCAGGGCTGCCGGGCCGCCTGCTGCCCCCCCAGCAGCGGGAAGGGTTTAAGGGTAGCCAGCCGCTCGTAACCCCGGGCGTCGCATAACAGCAGTTCGCCGCCCCAGAGGGTATGGTCGTCACCCCAGCCCAGGCCATCCATCACAATGGCGGGCACTTTCTGATCCAGCGGCAGCTGGTACTCAGCCATCACCGCCACCGCATGGGCGTGATGATGCTGCACTGCAATCACCGGCACCTGCCATTGGGCCGCCAGTTCCCGGCCAAACCGGCTGGCGTGATAGTCCGGGTGACTATCAATCACGATCAATGTCGGGGTAACGGATAACAGCTCGGTAAAACGGGGAACAAATTCCCGGTAGGCCTGCAGGGTGGACGCATGGAACAGATCGCCCTGATAAGGCGACACCACCAGGGTAGCCGGCGAGCCCGTCACCACCGCCACCGAGTTTTTCAGTTCGCCGCCCATTGCCAGTATGGTGGGCGCCCCGCTTGTGCGGGATCGGGTTGTGTCGCGCCGTTGTGGCGGATGCATGGGTTGCAACGGCAGGGTCAGGGGCGCAAGGCCGCGACCGAGACGGATGCTCTGTTCAGCGATGTGGCCATCGCGAAAAACAGCATGTATGACCGGGTCTTCCACCGGTTGCTCAATCACACGATCATGTACGATCAGTGCATCGGGCTTCTGATCCCAGGCCAGCAGGTCCCTATGGCGGAACAGCAGCGGCTCACCGGAGCGGTTGGCCGAGGTCACCACCAACGGCCTGTCCAGCCGTTTCAGCAGCAGGTGCTGCAAAGCTGTCGACGGCAGCATCACCCCCAGTCGCGTCAGACCCGGCGCCACCCCCGGCAGAGGATCAGCGTGCCCTGAAGCCTCCCGGTGGCGCCGGAGCAGTATCATGACAGGGCGGGCTGGTGAACGCAGCCGGTCTGCCACCACACCACTGATATCCACATAGGGCGCCAGTTGCTCCGGGTGCCCCATTACGGCAAAGGGCTTTACCGGGCGCTGCTTGATGTGGCGTATTCGCGCCACGGCAGCGGCATTGGTGGCATCGCAACACAAATGGAATCCGCCCATACCCTGAATGGCCAGCACCTGGCCGGCCGCCAGCCGCCCTGCGGCATCCGCCAGCAGCTGCCCCGGCTCCAGGGCCAGCATGTCACCGCCGGCATTTTCCAGGCGGTAACGGGGGCCGCAATGGCGGCAACTGATCAACTGTTCGTGACAACGGGGATTATGCGGATCCGAAAAGGCCTGCTGACAGGCATCACACAGGGGGAATCCGGCAAGGGCGGAGGATTCACGATCAAAGGGCAGGCGCCGCAAGGCGGTGTAGCGGGGCCCGCAGCGGATGCAGGCATTCAGCAGATGCTGATAACGGGGACTGCCGGGCTGCTCGACTTCCCCGACACAGGCCGCACAAATGCCCCGGTCCAGCGGCACGTAAAGTCGCCGTGCGCCCGGCATGCTGGCACCGATTACAAAACGCCGGCCAGCAATGGCATGGCGCGCCTCCCCACTGAAATTATCGGTGGAGACTTGGGATTCATTACAAAACAGTTCGGGTTCAACAGCAAACTCCCTGGCCAGCTGCTGAACAAATACCTGCCAGTTGTCCGGCGGCGCCAACGCCTGTACCAGCAAACCGGCGCCTTCATTACAAACAGCACCCCAAATACCCAGTGCGCTGGCCAGCCGCTGCACCCGGGGCCGGGCGCCACAGCCCTGAAAATGCCCCTCACAATGGAGCATCCAGGGCGCCTCCGGTGGCTCCGACGTGCACCCTGCAGCATTTCCGGTCCAGCTTGCGGACGAACTCATTTATGTTTACAGCCCAAAACTGCTAGAATCCACGTTTTCCATCCATAGCCTCGATTATCACGCAACAGCAGTAGATTTCCATGACATTAGCCATTTTTGACCTGGATAACACCCTTCTCGGGGGCGACAGCGATCATGCCTGGGGTGAGTTTCTGATCAGCAAAGGCATCGTTGACGAAGCCACCTACAAATCCGCCAACGATACCTTCTATGAGGACTACAAGCGGGGTGAACTGGATATTTTTGCTTATCTGGAATTCGCCCTTGAACCACTGACCCGGTTTTCCATGGAGGAGCTGGGCAGGCTTCATCGTGAGTTCATGCGTGACTACGTGGAGCCCATGATACTGCCCAAGGCGAAAGATCTGATCAGTCAGCACCGCCGCCGCGGTGACTATCTGATGATTATTACCGCCACCAATACCTTTGTCACCGCTCCCATTGCGGACGCGCTGGGCGTTGATGAACTCCTGGCCACAAATCCGGAGATCATCAACAATCGGTACTCCGGCAGAGTGGCGGGCACCCCCTGTTATCAGCAAGGCAAAGTGGAACGCCTGGAAGCCTGGCTGCAGGAACATGAGGAAACCCTGGAAGAGAGTTATTTCTACAGCGATTCCATTAATGACCTGCCTCTTCTGGAACAGGTTTCACATCCTGTGGCCGTAGATCCCTGCGAACGACTGAAAAAAATTGCCGAAGAGAAATCCTGGCCTATCATTAGCCTTCGTGATGCCTGACCCTTTTCTCTCCCGACAATCCCGTTTCACCACCCGACTGCTACTGGTGTTTGTTTGCCTGTGGATTGCCATTGTGTTTCTGGTGCCCGGCTGCGACCAGCCAGCGCCGGAACAACCTGACACCACAGCATCAGACCCCACACCTGAAACTGCGCCAACCCCCGTTACCCAGGCCATTCGCGACGCCTGGAATCATTACCACATCCACGGGGTGGATGCACTGGCTCAGCCGGTGGCCTGTGTCAACGAGCTGAAAGAGCAGGTTACAGCCTTTATCCGGAACACCGGTGAAGACGCGCTGGCGACCGCCCGGGCCCAGCTTGACCTGTGCAGAAACCTTTACGATATCAGCAGGGTGTTTGTTGCCGCTAACGCGTCCACCCGGCAAGCCATGAAAAAGCTTCACGAGCAGATTGGCCTGCCTCTGGAAATGCCCGGTTACATCGACGCGGTTCCAGGTTACCCCTATTCCGGGATTGTTAACGATACCAGCGTTGCCATCAGCAAAGAGGAACTGCTGCGCCAGCACGGCCTTACCGATATTACGGATGTGAGCCTGGGCTTTGACGTGATTGAATTTCTGCTTTGGGGCGAACACCGCAAGAATGCTGAAACCGCACCCCGCCCACTGGCAGACTTTATTGCCAAACAGACCTGGGACACAGCGGATTATGAACTGGGCCTGGCGGAACTGGATATTGCGGAGCACCCCAATAACCGCAGGCGCCGCTATCTGGAAATAGCCGTTATGATTCTGGAAGAACACCTGAACCAGCTGGCCACCCTCTGGAACAAAAACACCTTGCCGCCACTGAACCTGGCGGAGGCCGATGACATGCAACAGCGGATTAAACGCACCATTCGCAACCGCCTGAGCGCCCCCGGGGCGGCCACCAATGAACAGCTGCTGAAAACACTGCTGCCTCTGTTCATCCCGAGTGACGACCCGGAAAACGGTGCCGACAAACTGGTTGCCTGGCTTGGGCTGAATAACCCGGAAGCCCTCGGCGAACTCAACCACCCCGAGAAACCCATCACCGCAAAATACCCGGCACTGGCTACCCTGTTTTCAGTCCCCATGGAAACCCCGGAACAAACCGCCCAGAAGTAAACCCTGCCGGCTGCTGCTACCCTGCTACAGCGATCTGGTTACCCGGCAAAACAGTGCTTTCAGATAACGGGTTTCCGGAATGGCAGGATGCACCGGATGATCCATGCCCTGGGTACCCTGGGCAAACACACTTACATGACGATCCACGTGGCGCGCGGTTTTACGGATCACATCCATCAGCGCCTCTTCGGGCAAATGCATGGAGCAGGACGCAGACACCAGAATGCCACCGGGATTCAGCAGCCGTAACGCCAGCTCATTCATCCGGGTGTAGGCCTGCAAACCGTTCTTGAAATCCTTCTTGCGCTTGATAAAGGCGGGAGGATCCATCACCACCACATCATAACGGCGTTTATCTTCCAGCAGATGTTTCAGCACATCAAAGGCATTGCCCTGATAGGTATTCACCGGCTGACTGAATCCATTCAACCGGGCGTTATGATCCAGCCAGTCCAGCGCCGGCCCCGAGCCGTCAACAGCATCCAGCGAGGTGGCTCCGCCTGCCAGACATTGCAATCCCCAGCCACCCACATAGCTGAACACATCCAGCACCGCCCGGCCCTTCGCCAACCCCTTGAGCCGGGCCCGGTTATCGCGGTGATCGTAGAACCAGCCTGTTTTCTGACCTTCCTCGGCGGAGACCTCAAAGGTTACACCGTTTTCCTTTACGGTCAGCTTTTCCGGCCACTGGCCGGCAGCCACCTCCACATAAAGCGTCAGACCTTCCGCCTCACGGGCCGCACTGTCACAGCGCAGCAGAATGCCTTTGGGCTGTACTACCGACTCCACCGCTGCCACCAGGTCAGCCTTCAGCAACTCCATGCCGGCCGTATTCAGCTGCATCACCACGTAATCGCCAAACCGGTCCACCACCAGCCCCGGCAGGCCGTCGGCATCACCGTACACCCAGCGGTAGCAGGGTTCAGAAAAACAGACTTCCCGCAGCGCCAGGGCCTGTTCCAGGCGCTGGCGCACCCAGGCCTGGCTGATGCTGGCATCAGCATTGCGGCTCAGCAGCCGGACCGCTATCAGGGAATGGGGGTTTACATAGCCCACCCCAAGGCTCTTGCCGCCACTGTCCTGAACCTCGCACCTGCTGCCCGGAACCAGCTCCTTGACGGGGGTGGCCAGGGTGTCGATCTCGTTGCTGTAAACCCACAGGTGGCCCGCCCTGATACGCTTGTCTTCCTGCTTTTTCAGTTTGATGACTGCAACCGTGTCGCTCATTGGCTTTACCTTTTAATCAATTTAAATCAAAGAGATAACAATCCGCGTATTGACCGTTGAAAACGCTGCTAAACTTGAATCAATAACCGCTTTCCATCGTGATTCTCAACCGGCCATGAGTAAAGCTCTTAACGACGAACAGATCAGCAAAATACTACGGGGTATTACCGTTCCGCCGCAGCCACAGATTATTGTGGATATTCACATGGAACAGGCCATGCCTAACCCCGATATCGACCGCATTGCAAAGCTGATCAGCCAGGATGTGGGGCTTTCCGGCACCATTTTGAAGGTGGTGAATTCTGAACTATTTGGCCTGAAAAATAAAATTACATCCATTGAGCAGGCGGTGCACATCCTTGGCCTGAAATCCATTATCCGCCTTTCAGAAGGCCTTTCTATCAAAGGCGAACTGGATGATGAAACCATTGTAGCCATGGGCTGCTTCTGGGACAGCGCCATGGATATCGCCTCGGTATGCGCCACCATTGCCCGCCAGATCGGGTTTCAGGCACCGGACCAGGCCTATTGCCTCGGCCTGTTCCACAATTGCGGGGTCCCCCTGCTGATCAAGGCCCATGCCAATTACCGGGATGTGATGGAAGCCTCCTATGGTGGCAGCACAGAACGTATTATCGACTTTGAAAATCAGCAGCTGAAAACCAATCACGCGGTGGTGGGCTATTACGTGGCGAAGTCCTGGGGATTACCCCAGAACCTGTGTGAGGTAATTGCGGAACACCACAATGCTCCGGATATCTTCAGGCCCAATGGCACTCCCTACGATGGCACCAAGAAAACCCTGCTGGCCATTCTGAAAATGGCCGAGCATATCTGCGGCCTGTATCAGAGCCTGGGCGGCAAGGAAATTGATCATGAATGGAATCAGATCAAGGACAGCCTGCTGGAATTTATCGGCCTGAGCATTATCGATTACGAGGATATCAAGGCGGAAATGGAAGCCATGGGGATTTCACCCGCCGGCACTTATTATGATGACTGAACGGGCTCCACAGCTCCGGCAGCCCGCACTTGGGGTGCCGGTCAGGCAACCCTTCAAACCATCAGATTGAACCCTGCCGCTACAATCACCCCAGGTAGGACTGCCCGCCATCAATGGCAATACTCTGGCCATTCACAAAAGCTGCATCATCACTGCAGAGACTGGCAACAAAGCGACCAATGTCCTGTTCGCAGTCCCCCACGCGGCGCAAGGGTACCGTGGACAAAAACATGCTGGATTCCTTCGGATGGTTTTCCATCCACCATTCCATGCCCGGCGACTTTGCCAATGGCAGGATCACATTGGCCCGGATACCATCGGGCCCCCATTCACAGGCCGCAGTGTGAGTCAGCGACCGGATCGCCTCTTTTGCCGCAGCGTAAGGACCGAAGGTAGAGGTATCCCAGCGCTTGGCCGCGGAACTGGCCAGATTGATAATACAGCCATCACCCTTCAGAAAGGGGTAGCACATCTTCATCATGCGGTAGGTTGCCATCGGTCCGGACTGAAGGCATTTGCCAAAGTCCTCATCACTCACGTCCAGCAAGGTTCCAAGAGGGACTTCCTGGGCGTTGTTTACCAGGATCTGTATGCCACCAAATTCCGTGACCACCCGTGCCACGCAATCGCTGAGGGAAATGGATTCCTTTACATCGCACTGCAGTGCAATTGCCTCGCCGCCACGCTCCTGGATCAGTTCAGCCGTTTGCTGCACCTTTTCCAGGGTCCTTCCCAGCGCCGCAATACGGGCACCCTCTGCGGCCAGCGCAAAGGCAATGCCCTGTCCCACACCCTGACCTGCGCCGGTAATTACCGCCACTTTACCGGCCAGCTTACCCTTATGATTATATTCGTGATCACTCATGGAACCCCCTGACACCTGAATCGTTAATAACAGACTAGCCTATCACTCGCCCCGTTGAAACAGCCGGAAAAAATGGTAGGAAGGATCATCGGGGCCGGGCTTGCCCAGCAGGGAGCCCTGGATAATGGGGTGGTTCAGATCCACCAGCGAGGGATCATGCACATTCACCCAGTCCGCCAGTACTGCCCGGTGGGAAAATCTCCACTCTCCTTCGCGCTTTTCGTATTTATCGAGGTAGCGCCCGCCAATCAGCAGATCCAGGGAACCCTCGCCGGTGCTGACCTTGTGAAATGCCAGCACGTACACCTCCCCCTCCCCATAGCGCGCGCCCCCCGGGCGGTCCTCCAGCCTGATGTTCACTGTGGTGACATTATGATGGAGGATTTCCATGGGTGCCTGGATCTCAGGCAACTGATCAATAAACTCCATGGCCAGCCCCTGAAAGAAACCGCCATGATCATCAATGGCATCTTCATGGTAAAGGCTGCGCATCTTGTCCACGTCCTTGCGGTCCGCCGCATTGCAATAGGCGTGAATCAATTCGCGGATAGCGTCTTTGTCCAGCAGCGCCTGAAGCCTGCCAGACAGTTCCTGTTGCATCTCAGACACTGTCTTCCCCCCGGTGGTTTATCTGAACTTATTAAAGCGGTTCAAGCGGGGAAAGGGCATCACCCAATCAGACTAGGAAAAGAAAGAATTCAGGAAAGGTTGTGCAGGCCACCAGGGGAGCCCCGGGGCCTGCAACTTGTCAGAAGGATCAGAACAACAGACCGGATCTGTTTTACCAGCCTGGCTACCTTTTATTGTTACCCCGGCCACCGCCTTTACCTCCGCCGGAACTGCCACTGGCGTCGGTTACATTCACTTCCACCCAGCTACTCCAGGCAGAGGCGCCCAGACTGTTCAGGCTGCGGATACGGTAGCGGTGTGCACCGGCTCCCACGGCATCAGTCAGGGAGGTGGTATCAGCACCCGGTGTGGCCACCAGTGCACTGCTGATCCAGGCATCGCGTTTCTTGTGGCTGGTTTCGCGGTAAATCTCGTAGGCTGTTTCATTGTCCGTATCGAGCCAGGTCAACAGGGCTGTTCCGTCCTGGCCATCAGCAACGCTGAACCCGGAAGGCGCCACCGGCGGCGACAGTTTTTCGCTCACCGTAACTGATACATAGCCTGTAGCCTGCTCACCACTGGTATCACTGATCAGGTAGCTGAAACTGTCGCTGCCCACAAAGCCCGCCGCTGGCGTGTAGATCACCTGATCGCCACTGATGCTGACCTGGCCATTGCCGGCGGCTCCCACAGACACCAGTTTCAGCTGATCGCCATCCGGGTCGCTGTCGTTGGCGAGCACGGCCACCGGCACAGCGGTGTTTTCTTCGGTGCTGGCACTGTCATTTCTGGCAACAGGAGCGCGGTTACCCCCTGACCATACCGGCACAGTACCGCGGATAAAATACATCCCCTGGGAGCTGTAGGCATCGTAACTGGTGGCGGCATCACCATGACCGACTCCCGTGATACTCAGGTAATAAATACCCGCCGCCAGGTTTGCGCTGATCACCGCTTCGGTGTCTTCTCCGGGGTTGACCACCGCCAGGGTGCTGCCGGTGTCATCGGAGAGCCTGACTTCAATATCCAGATTGGCACCCCTGGCGGAGTTATTGGTGTAGGCATCCCATGCCGGGCGAACACTGAGGTTCAGGTCTCCCGCTCCCGCATCAATCTGAAAAACATCCACATCGCTGGCGCTGTCGATCACGCCTTTGTTATCCGGATAGAAATTAAAGGGGTCCGATTGCGGATTGGTTGCCGCCACGTTACCGGCAGCATCCACCGCCAGCAGCGATGCCGAAAAACTGTCATCGCCGTGATCATCGGGCGCGGGGGAGAGATGACCCTGTATGATGGCGATATCATCCTGAGTATTGTTGGCGTTGGCATAATCACCCCGGCTCCACTGGGTTACCTGGCCGTTGTAGCCCAACCCCATAATGGGCGCCCATTTGGTGTAGCCGCTGCCGTGGCCACTGTAGTAAGCAGTCCCGTCAACCAGTCCATCGTGGGACAAGCCCAGGTTATGACCCATTTCGTGGGAAGCGGCTTCTGCCACATACCGTGGTACCCCACCCCCCAGGTTGTTTGCGTACACCAGCGCCGGCTGGTAGTAGGGATAGTTGCTTCGGCCCCAGACACCCACATAGGCTACGCCACCGGCATTGCTGGCCGGCATGGCCTGGCCACTGGCGTCAGTGGAACGGGTAACCAGAATGCGTCCTACATCCGGCCCCATCTGGGACGGCGCCTCGGTAGTGACATCCACATCGAATGCTGCAAAATTCTCTGCCACGCGATGCCAGACACGGGCAATATCCGCCAGCTCTGACTGGCTGAAGCTGTAAAGTGCGCCATCGCGGTCATAGGGCACTGCTTCGTAGGTGGCCACAGAACTGTTCCAGGCGGTGCCCTCAATGGTATGCCCGTCAAAGTCCAGATAGATCACCCTGCTGGCACCTGGTTTGCTGTGAAGGCTGAAGGCCTCCTGCAACGACAGTGATTCAGAGGTAACCGGCTCATCGGCAGCTGTGGCCATTTCGGTGGCTGACACCACCGGTTCCACATAATAAACCCCACCGTCGGCATCCACATCAATGGTGCTGTAATCCTCCTCGGGGATACCCATTCGCTGCAGCCATTCCAGCGCCTGTTTCTGGGCGGCCGGTGGCAGGGTCTGTATTTTTTCTTTTATCCGCCCCGGGG
>JAWVYU010000068.1:0-17029 GCA_033722575.1 Ketobacteraceae bacterium
AGGATCTTTGGGAGATTCCAGAGGAATGCCACTGCTTTTCAGTAACGCCATGCTGTCGCAGCCCAGGTTACCGGCAATTGCCGCGATAATCTGAGCGTAGGATACGGCAATGGCTTTTTGCTGTGTTCGGGCAGTAGCACTCATAAGCGATAGGCTGGCCTGATTTCCAAGAACCTTGGCCAATCATAAGATACCGGATTCCGGGGCTGCAAGTTATATTCAATATCAATCGAAAGCATTACAAGGGAGTTATCACTTGACTGGAGTTGCGCGCAATGCCGGGGATATTCCGCTGGCACCGGGGTGGCCTGTTATTGGCAATCTTCCGGAGATGATGAGTCGCCCGATCGATTTTCTGTCCGAGCAATATGGCAGCCTGGGGAGTGTTTTCCGTGTCAATGTGGCGACGAAAACCTATACAGTGCTTGCCGGCGCCGAAGCCAACCTGCTGATGAGTGGTGCCTGCCGGGACCGGTTCAGCTCCAGAGAAACCTGGGGCCGGTTTGTGGAGAAAATGGATTGCCCCCATTTGCTGATTGGTTCTGATGGTGAATCCCATGCCTACCAACGAAAACTGCTCAAACCGTTCTTTGCCAGAGGTAACTTCAGAGAGCGTTACCATTGCCTGGTGGAGGTGGCAAAGCGCCGTCTGGATGCGGTGCCGAACCGCACCATCAGGGTGGCGCCTTTTCTGCGTCATCTGATCTGTGAGCAAAGTGGTTTGATCCTGCAGGATCTGGCGGTGGATCCCGATCAGTCCGAGGCCTTTATCAACGCGCAGAATACGACGCTGAATGTTTACATGGTGGGGAAATGGCCGCGTCTGGCTATGCTGCACCCGCGTTATCTTTACGCCCAGTACAAAACCAATCGTTTTTCCAATGCGCTTTGGCGGGCACACCTTGAAAAGCCTGAACAGAGCCGCGAAACCTACCTCGACAAAGTCAGTCATGGCAGGGCGGACCGCCCCGAATGGTTCACTGACGGCGATATTCATGCGCATATCATGCTGCCCTTTATCGGTGGTGTGGATCCTGCGGGTGGTGCCATGTCATTCCTGTTGTATGAATTGCTGAAGCAGCCAGCGCTGGCACAACGTATCCGCCAGGAGGTGGACAGTTTTTGCGAGGAAGGCTTTCCCGATTTCGATATGCTGGACGAGATGGAGGATCTGCAGGGGTTTATTTATGAGGTGTTAAGGCTGCACCCCACCGGCTTTGTGCTGAGCCGCACAGCCAGTCAGGATATCTCCTTTAACGGTTATCGTATTCCGAAGGGCAGCGAGTTACTGGTTTTCAACAGTGCCGATCATTTCAATGAGAAGTATTTTCCCAGCCCCCGGCAGTTTGATATAGAGCGTTACCGTGAACCGAGGATGGAGCACAAGGCTCGCGCCGTGTTCGCCCCGTTTGGACGTGGCCCCCATACCTGCGTGGGCAATGCTTTGGCTGAGCTTATGTTAAAGGTTAATACCATTGTATTGCTGCGGCACTACAATATGGCACTGAAGACCCCGCTCCATAAACTCCGGACGGAGTACATACCCGGCCCCTTTATGAGCAAGAACTTTCGTATTCAGCTGCAGCCCCGCCGGCCATCTGAAGTGGTTGTCGGGTAAGACGCTTACAGCACATCTGCACAATGGGTGTAATACCAGCTGTCACGGCCAAAGGTACTCTCATAGGTGGTGCACTTCTGGCTCAGGTTTCTGAAGCCTGATTCCTGTTGCAGCTCAAGGCGCAGGCTGTCAAGAGAAACCCGGTCGCTCTGCATACGGATGCCGCCATCATTGGTGCTGTCAAACAGCATGATGTTGGTTTCCTCCTGGTTTTCCGTCCAGTGATCCCATGGAACAGCTTCTGAATCAGCGTACCCAAAGCCCGGGTTGCCGCTATAGGCAAACTCAGCCCAGTAGGAAGACATGCTGTCGGCCAGTTGCTGTCTGCTGACTGCGGTTGACGGTGTAAAAACCAGGGGGGATGCGATCTTTACGGTAAAAATATCCGGTGTGTTGAATACAAAGGGTATCTCGAAGGCATGTGCCGCACCGATTGTGTCCGATACATCGTTCCAGAGAATTTTTGGTTGTTCATCCCAGTCAAAGCGATAGGTATAAACCGGGTTATTCTGACCTGCGGCAGCCGCAGCAAATTCATCCACGGCCCGGGCCCGCCAGGCGGTGGACTGGTAGTAGGCGGACAGGTTGAAGTAAACCGGGTCTTTGATAAAGATAGGCAAGCCCCCCGGTACGAATTCGGGATTAAAGGCCATGAATATCTTGGTTTCGTCGCGGTTGGTGCCCGTTATGATGGGTACCTGGTGATAGTTGCCGCGGCGAAAAAACGCATAGGGGTCCTGGTCAGGAACCACGATCCCGTCGCGGATCAATCCGGGGTGTGAATACATCCCGAACCTTGAGGCATCAAAATGCGCCAGCAGTTCATCAATGGTTTTGCTGTTCAGGTATTCCAGTAACGCCTGATGGCTCATGGATTGTTGCAGTGCATGGGCGTCCTCGATACTGGCTGCGGTGCCATCGGCTACCAGGAATTTGCTGATCAGCTCTCTGGCGCTGTTTTCGCTGCCCCCGTTTACCATCAGGTTTTCCGCACCGGTTCGTGGCATCCAGCGAAGGTTGCCACTCTGCATGGCGGCCCGGTGAAACAGTCCTTGGGCCAGCGGTGACGCCAGCAATGCCGCTACGTTAGCAGCGCCGGCGGATTCGCCAAAGATCATGACCCGCTCGGGATTACCACCGAAAGCCGAAATATTTTCCTGTACCCAGGTAAGGGAACGGACCAGGTCGGTGATGGCAAAATTGGCGGTCTGGTCAAGGGACTGGGTGGCGCTTTCCCTCAGGGCGGGATGACTGAAGAAACCCAGCACACCCAAACGGTAATTGGTGGTTACCACCACGACGCCGTACTTTTCCGCCAGCATTTTCCCGGTAAAGCTGGCTGACTCTCCCGCGGCATTGCCGCCACCATGAATCCAGAACATCACCGGGGGCCGCTCATCGCCCTGGGGAATATTGTCAAAATCCGGTGTCCAGACGTTCAGGTAAAGGCAATCCTCCTGGCCGATTACCGATCCGATTTTTGTCAGGGGAACATCCAGCTGCAGGTGCGCAATCTGGGGGCAGGGGTTGGAAAAACCCAGCGCCCAGTAGTCGCCTTCCCAGCTTTCCGCGGGGCGAGCCGCTTTCCAGCGCAACCCGTTTTCAGGCGCACGGGCAAAGGGAATGCCTTTCCATACCAGGGTGCCGTTGCTGTCCGTGCTGCCCAGCACATCGCCCTGGGTTGTGCGGCGAAGGGTACGGGTGTTAACCGTAAAATCCATCCGGACGCTGCCCTGGTCGGTGGGTTTTTCAATGCGTCTGTTGGTCATGCCGGGGCGGTCAAGGCTGATATGGTAAAGCCCGGCATCGATGCGGTTAAAGGAGTAATCTCCGTCGGCATCAGTGCGGGTGCTCAGGGATAGGCCTTCGCCTTCAAGTATTACGGTCTGACCAGCGACAGGGTTGCCGTCTACGGAAACATGACCACTGATGCGGCAGGCGGACAGGGCCGCCAGGGCCAGCATGATCAGGGTCAGGCGCCAATAGCCCACACAGATGCTTCTTACTGACACAGTACTTGCTCCCCCTTGTTATTGTTGTCGCGGTAGCCCGGGTGACTGGCCTTCTGCGGCCAGTGGAAACCGATTTGGTTATTATTAAAACAGACTGACAGTGGGGAGAGCTGAGCGCAATGGCTCGAAATACGGGATACAAAGGGCTTTTGCGCCAATCAGCGCCAAAAAAAAGCGCCTCCGGGGAGGCGCTTTGGTGGTTCAGGTGGTAAGTGCTAGTCCTCTATAGGCCAGCAGATGGGCCCGACTCCGTCATAGCCCGCGTCGCACTGCTCGTAACAGAGGCCGGCATCCTGTTCCATGCCGTCATGACAGCTGTGCACCGGTACCCCCACGCCACGGCCGTAGGACACAGCGTCATTGGTCCAGCACACCGGTCCCACACCATGGTAGCCTTCCTGGCAAACCGGGTAGCAGAGTCCGGCATCCAGCTCGTGGCCCGGGGCGCAGCGATTGGGCACGGTGCCGGCGCCGCGGCCGTAAGAGGCCTGATCCAGCCAGCACACCGGGCCTGCGCCGGTATAGCCTGACGCGCACAGCGGGTAGCACAGGCCGGCATCGTTTTCATAGCCGGCAGCACATTCGCCGGTCCAGATATTGATGGGAATGGTGCCGGCACCCCGGCCATAAGACAGCGGCTGATCGCTCCAGCACACCGGGCCTACACCATGGTAGCCACTGCGACATACCGGGTAGCAGAGTCCGGCATCCAGCTCGTGGCCCGGAGCGCAGCGGTTGGGCACGGTACCCGCACCGCGGCCGTAGGAGGCTTCCTGTTTCCAGCAGACCGGTCCCACGCCGTCGTAGCCCTCGGCACATTGCTCATAGCAGAGTCCGGCGTCGTATTCTTCGTCGGAGGCGCAGGACATGGGAATACCAACGCCGCGACCATAAGCTACCTGCGGTGGGTCAACCACATCCAGATCGCATTCGTCGCTGATCTTGACCAGGCTGCCGCTGACATTGAGGTGTGATTTACTGCCTCCCACAGCGGTGATGCCCCGGGTTTCCAGCGCCATGCAGGCGAAGGAGGGCAGTTCGATCCTGGCGATGGGCTCCGCCAGCTGCTTCAGTACATTGGCCAGCGCCTGGTCCACCAGCTGCTCGGCCATGGCGTTGGCGGTATCACCCAGCCAGTTGCCTTCGCCGATACGAATGCCGGTGATATCGGCGCTGGGAGCCGAGGGAAAGTTAACAGCCAGGGCATTGGCCTCGCTCACATCCAGAGAAACCGGCACTTTGGCGTTGAGCCGCACGCTCACCTCAGGGGTGTAGGCGGAGGTGCTGTCGCTGCGGGATTCGCTGATAATTTCCAGGCCGTACACCGACAGGGTGGTGGCAGCAGCACCCTGCACGTCGCTGATTTTTACTGTGGCGGGCGTAATATTGTTTACCAGAATGCGCTGGGTGGCGCCCGCATCGCCAAAGTCATCCACCCGGGGCAGACCGAACTGAATGGCCTCACCCACAATATTCATCTGGGTCAGTCCAACGGAGTGGGCAGAAGCCAGGGTCTGGTTCAGTACATTGGCATTCAGGGAAACGGCAAACTGGCCCTCATCCAAAACAGCGGAAGGCAGTGGGTCGTCTGTGTACAGGGTGCCCGCCAGGGGTTGGGGGATGGCGTCGTTGGCGGTGGTGGGAATCACCCCTCCTGCCAGAGAGGCAAACAGGGAACCATCGGCGGTGGTGATATCCGACAGCTTGATGGCAATGGTCAGATCGTGGCGGTTTACCCCATCGTCGATGCTGATCATGTAGCTTTCCTTGATAACCCCGGCCAGCATGGTCGGGATCGCCTTGTTCAGCTCGGTTTCGATTGTATTGGCAAGGTTGCCGGTGTACAGATTTACGATACCACTGGTAATTCCGGACAGAATGGCTTCGATCACGGACCCGGTGTTGTCAAAGGAAACCGCGCCTACGGTAAATTCAAAGTTCGACAGGGTTACATCGGGCATCTGATCCACCACCATCAGGGCGACATCACCGCTGAAATCCAGTGGGCCCACGTGGGCGCCGATATCGATCAGGGTAGGTGGTAAAAAGCCGTTGTGAATGCGCACGGTGATTTCAAGGCGTGTGTTGGTGACGGTGCCGGTAAAAGTCGCGTTGCCACCATCGGTAAAGTCCATGGCGAATTCACTGCCCAGAATATCCACGCTACGGATGAATGCGTCTGAACCATAGGTTTCACCGAACAGCCCCTGGGAGGTGTTATCCCATATTGAGGTATCGGCAGCGATAGGATTGAAATCCAGATTGTTGAGGGTTCTGGCGATTTCCACCATGGCAAAATCCAGTGCCGCTTTGGTGACCTGCACCGTCATGGAAGGATCATATTCCTTACCCAGAGCGGCATATCGGGTTGTGCTGCTGTGGCTCAGGGTATCCTGCGCGATATAGGTATAGATTTCATCAGTGGGTACGTCCACCGTAAAAGTCTGATCATCATTCAGTGTGACGGGTATACCGTTTACGGTGGCCGAGCTGACCCCCATAGCGTCATCCGCCAGCCCGTTAATGGTAGCAGTGCCTCCGTTGATGTCGGCACTCAGCACCACAATGGCCGGGCCTTCAGTGTCGTATATAAAATTGACTGCAGGGCCGCTGGGCGGTTCCACCTGAAAGGTGTTCTCACCTTCCACAAAGTAATCCTGAAAGTCGTTGCCATCAGCGGTGGCCTCGGTGGCGGCTGACACGAAATGCTGCTGCACGTCGTAGCCATTCAGTGTCATTTGCGGTAACGCGTCGGGCTGTTCTTTATAAGTAACTTTAAAAAGTGAGGGTGGGCTGGTATGCACGGAGTTGTTGCCGGGTTCTGCAATCTCGTAGGCATTTTTACAGCCGGCGAGACCCAGTAGCAATAAAACCAGCACGGTGCGGCAAATGCTGTTTCGGTCCATAATCAATTGTCCTGTATTTTTTCTTTGGTCTTTAAAAAGTCGGCAGGTAGTGCTGACAACAATGATTCTATGGGGAAACGGTCAAGAAACCGGTATACCTAAGTAGGATTGACAAAGCCTTGTATTCATGTTCGCTGCAGAAATTGTTTTGACTGGTAAGTTTCCGTTGAAATGCTTGATAGGATGATAAGCTCATGCTCATGCAGAATCAGAGAGCGGAACTGATCATTAAGACCATCACAGTGGCCGGATTGCATACCAGGCATCAGTCGGATTGTCAGAAAACAGCTTTGCGTTATTGGCTGAATCGCGGGTTCCGTCAGGAGGCTTTGGGGTCGGACAGCAAATGGTCCAGGGTTTCGGCCAGTTGTTTGTAACTGATGGGCTTGCGCAGATAGGCATCCATGCCAGCATCCAGTGCCATGGCTTCGTGTTCAGCCATGGCATGGGCGCTCAGGCCGATAATAATGATGCGGTGCCTGAGTTTGTCGGTGTTTTTTTCTGACCAGCGGCGGATATGCTCGGTTGCCTGATAGCCATCCATTTCCGGCATTTCACAATCCATCAGAACCAGTTCGGTATCAGGGTGGCTTTTGATATAGTCCACTGCAGTCAAGCCGTTTTCCGCAAAGTCCGGTTGAATGCCAAAGCGTTTCAGCAGGCCGGATATCACCATCTGATTGACCTCATTGTCTTCCGCTACCAGGGTCCTGCACGCATAGTGATGCTGTGGTGTTGTGGATAAGGGCAACGGCTCCGTGGATTCTTTTTCGCTGATGTTGGCCAGAATACGGCGCAGTGTAGAGGGCGTCACCGGTTTTTCCATCACGCCCTGAATACCAAGTTCTTCACGCAGGGCATGTTTGGGTAACGATCTGGCGGCACTCGCCATCACAATTGGCGTTTTGCGGTAAAGCGTGTTTTGCTTTATTTTTCTCACCAGCTCCACTCCGTCGCCATCGGGCAAGTGCAGATCAATGATCATCAGATCAAATGGCTCTCCCCGGAAAAGCACCTGCTCGGCCTCTGCCAGTGAAGTGGCGATGGTAACTTTGATCTGCCATTGTTGGAGCAGATTGCTAATGGCCTTATTGAAACTGTCATGGTCATCTACCACCAGCAAATGGAGCCCGCTGAAGTCCTCTCTCTGGACGCTGCTATCGGGCAGCTTTCCTTCCTCGCAGGCAATGGTGAACCAGAAAGTGGAGCCTTTGCCGGGCTCGCTGTGAACACCGATATCACCACCCATCATCTCGCTCAGGTGTTTTGAAATGGCCAGCCCCAGGCCGGTGCCGCCAAACCGCCGCGTGGTGCTGGAATCGGCCTGCTGAAAAGATTGGAAGAGCTTGTTCTGCTGCTCCCGGGTCATGCCGATGCCGGTGTCCCTCACCTCAAAAAACAGCTTCTGCTGTGATCCGGCCTGCTGTAGAGAAACACTCAGGATAATCTCGCCTTGCTGGGTAAACTTGAAGGCATTACTCAGAAGATTAAGCAGAATCTGGCGCAAGCGGGTGGGATCGGATTTCACTGCCAGCGGTGTGCCGGGTGCAATGTCCACGATCAGGTCGACGCCGGTTTCCGCCATCCGTAATGAAAAAATCGAGGCGCATTCACTGACCAGCTCTTCCAGGTTGAAATCTACCGATTCAATATCCATCTTCCCGGCTTCGATTTTGGAGAAGTCCAGAATATCGTTGATGATACTCAACAGCGCGGTACCCGAGTGTGTAATGGTATTAAGATAATGCACCTGCTGTTGGGTGAGCGGCGTGTCTTTTAACAGCTCTGTCATTCCCAGCACGCCATTCAGGGGTGTGCGTATTTCATGGCTCATATTGGCCAGAAAGTCGCTCTTGGCCCTGGCGGCAGATTCCGCAGCTTCTTTGGCTGTCAACAGCTCTTTGGTGCGTTCTTCTACCCGGACCTCCAGCCGTTGATTCTGATTCTGTAGTTCATTGCTCAAAGCTTCAATTCGTGTAAATGTGTCATGAAAACGCTGACTCAGAATGAATGACTGCGCCATAATCGCGATCATAAAGGCGTAGGGCGTCAGATAGATGGAGTGAATAATCTGAAACGAGAACAGTAAATCGTTGAGGGTGCTGGCGCCAAGCAAAATGACCGCAAAAAAGAACATAAGGGCGCCGCGCCGCCGCCGGGTCATGGCCAGTACAAGCTGTGCCAGGAAAGCAAGTATCATCACCAGAATTGTGATTACAACGATATGGTTGTATCTGGAATATATCGCAGACTCAAAAAAGCCATAAAGTATCAGGCCGATCGCCAGGAATGCCTGGCTGAATATCACCAGCCAGCGATGGCTTTCGCGGGGGTAGAGCTCCTTGAAAAAGAGCGTAAAGCCGCAAGCGGAAAAAATGATACCCAGATGAAAAATCCGGTAAAGGCTTTCCCAGTTTTCCTCGCTCACTACCAGCGCATAGGGGTAGGAGCCGGAGGTAACCGACATGGCCGCTATACCACTGCAAATCATGAAGAAATAAAAATAACTCCGGGTTTTCCGGCCCGCCAGAAACAGGATGAAATGGTACAGGCCAATGGTCAGGCTGACGCAAAATACCATAAGGCCAACGGCCAGATCGCGACTGCGGTAATCGCTGATACCCTGGCTGGTGCCCAGATAAATATCCGTCCACGGGCCTGCGGCGGAAAAATCAAAACTGCTTACCTGCAGATAAAGATGAATGGTATTGCTGTCGGGTAGCTGCACAACCCTGGGCACCCGTTCACGCACCAGATTTGCCGCGCTGGTGGCGGGAACACCCACCTGCGTCAGTGTTTCACCGTTGGCCACCAGGCGATAGGCACTGTTCACGGCCGTGATGTAAAGGGCGTAATTTCCGGATTGCTCCGGTAACAGGATTTTCAGGTGGTAGGTGGCGAACCCGCTTTCGGGAAAAGATTGTTCCAGCTCTGGCTGCTGATTCCAGTAACCGGGCACAGTGAGGTAGGCGTCCGGCGCAGTGTCCGGGGCTCCGGTGATGTTCTCTCCTGTCAGGGTGCGCCAGTAGAATGCCCACTGCCCTTCCAGGGAGATGACCTTTTGCTGTTGCCAGTTCAACGAGCGAAGGTCGGCAACACCCTGCTGGACTATTTCCTGGGGCCCGCCATTTTCCTGGGGCTCGCCATTGGCTGCTGCCAGCTTCGGTACCAGTAATAAAAAACAGAACAGGGCCGCAAACAGAAAAGGTCTGCTGGTTATAGGTTGTGTTGTTTTTATAACCAATGTCGCTCCCGGGGATTGCTAGCAGGGATTGGTACCAAATCCTAAGAATAGCCCAATGACAGCATCAGCGATGCCTGCCCGGCGACCTTTTACCAGATCAGCAGCGCTCACTTGTCCTGTGAAGCGGAGGATCGTCTGAGCCTCTCAAAGTCTTCCGCCGAATGCCGTTCCGGTAATTGCTTTTCCTCATCACCCCATACCCGGTTAACCATGCGCCCCCGCTGCACTGCCGGTCGTTGAAATATCTGATCAGCCCAGCGCTGTACGTGGGTGTAGCTTTTTACATCCAGAAATTCCCCGGCGTCGTACAGCTTGCCGTGAGCCAGCACCCCGTACCAGGGCCAGATCGCCATATCGGCAATGGTGTAGTCGTTTCCTGCAATGTACTCATTCTCTGCCAGCCGTTTGTCCAGCACATCCAGCTGACGTTTTGTTTCCATGGTGAAGCGATTGATGGGGTATTCATACTTTTCCGGGGCGTAGGCATAGAAATGACCAAAACCGCCCCCCAGAAAGGGTGCGCTTCCCATTTGCCAGAACAGCCAGTTGAGTGTTTCGGTGCGTTGTTTTATTCCGGAGGGAAGAAACTCGCCAAAGGTGTCGGCGAGATACAGCAGAATGGAGCCTGATTCAAAAATCCGTAAATCATGGGCGGTATCCAGTAACGCAGGAATCTTGGAATTCGGATTAATATCCACGAATCCGCTGCCGAACTGATCACCCTCGGTAATATCAATGGGATAGGCATCGTACTCGGCTTCAGTGATGCCTTTTTCCAGAAGCTCTTCAAACATGACGGTGACTTTTACACCGTTCGGAGTAGCCAGCGAATACAGCTGAAACCGTTGGTTACCTTTCGGCAGGGCTTTTTTATGGGTAGCACCTGCCACTGGCCGGTTGATTTTGGAAAACTGTCCGCCGCTTTCCTCGTCCCAGGTCCAGACTTTCGGAGGTGTATAGGTGTTATCACTCATTCGGGCTTCTCCTCAGTTTTTCGCGTTCGTCGGCATCATCAATTAATGCAAGATAATCATTTTCAGTTTTGATTCAATCACAGCACATCTGTTTTATTCATCCTTAATTCACCGGTTTTAAAAAGGCGATGCGACCATGTGCGGGATAAAAACAACAATACGTTATGCCTTATTGCTTATCTTGGCTACCACTTTAGGCGCCTGCAAAACGGACTATACCATTCAGTCACCGGCCGAAGGTTCTGTGCATACCAGTGAGCCGGAGTTTCTGACCATTGGTTATCAGAAACAGCCGTCGTCACTGCCGGCGGTTACCCTGAATGGTTTTGATATCAGGGAACTGTTTGTTTTGAGTGATGCTCAGGCCAGCGCACCGGGTGCTGCTGTCGGCCCTTATCTTAAGCAGGGTATCAACCGTTTTCATGTGGCACCACCAGCGGGGCCAAGAATCACCTTTATATATGACACCGAAGGCCCGGAAATTATCGTGCTGAATTCCCGGGTTGATAGCTTGGCAGTCATTGAGGGGCTGGGGATTGATGAAATGGGGCTGACCAGTCTGTCAGTCAATGCGCTGTCCGCGGACATCCTGGGGTTAAATGGATTCTCTGTGAGCGTGCCTTCCGACCAGGTGTATACCTATGTGGCCACTGATTCACTGGGGCATACCCGAACCAGTCATTACGCACCCCTGGGCACGCTGCATGAGCCTGCCATGACGGTGGCTGTATCCCAGGAGGTGATTGATACTGCCTCCGGCGAATTGATGCTGGCCCTGAGTGATTTTGATCTTAACGGTCTGCTTGCCGGCACTACGCTGCTTGATGGCACCTGGACCGGTGCTTCCGGTGAAGTCTACGGGCCGGAAATTCTGCTGCAGGCGGTGGATTTAACCGCAGATTCCGCCGGGATTGATCTGGAAAACGGCAACGGTGGCCTGATTCACAGCAGCAGCCGGCTGGTAAGCCAGATACTGTTCCGTATCCACAGCGGGTTTTTGCCGCCACTGGAGCTGGTGGCCAATACACAGGTGGGGCCCATCACCATGGATGCGGACCTGCAGCTGGCTGTCAGTAATCAGACACTGGATGTGGAGATCTCGGACTTTATCTTTGCCATGGGTGAGGTCTCCAGCTCGGATGTGCCGGCACCGTTCAACGCCTGGGTAGAGGATGCCTTCGGTGCATTGACGGCGATTATCGGCGGTGCCCTGTCACCCCAGCTGGAGTTTCTGTTTGAGCAGGCAGTGCCGCTGATGCTGGAAACCGCCATTAAAAACAGTTACACCATCAATATTCCCGATTATTACACCACCCATAATCTCGCCATGTCATTGCAACTTGGTGATGTTTACACCACGGAAACCGCTCTGATTGCCAGCCTGGCAGGAGGTAGTATTCCGGTGGAACCGGATGCTGGTGTCAGTCAGCCCACCGCAGGCGTTGTTTTCAAGCCGGATCCGTTACCGGGTGCCAATCTGGGGGGTGGCCAGTTCGGGTTTTCACTGAATACAAACACCCTGAATCAGGTATATGCTTCTGCTTACTCCGCCGGACTGAATCACATGAATTTTGTTGACGGTGAAGTGCAGCTGGGTTTGCCGCGGGATGATGATTTTGGCGGTGACGGTGTGACAAAACGTATGCTGGTCAATCCCGTGGCACCTCCCCAGGTTCATGTCAGTGATATCAATGGTGCGGCAGCCCTGCGCTATCTGAATTATGGCCTTGAGGTGATCTCCCAGACCCGGCAGGCGGATGGCAGCTTTGCTGATACCCTGGGGGTCCGTCTGACCACGGATACCGCCTTTGCCATTGGCCTGCAGGAAGACAGCAGCATTGATCTGTTTTTTCCCTATGCGCCACAGTACCGGATCGAAGCCACCAAAGTGGCCGATGGAGACTGGGTTTATGGTGAGGCCGCTGACAATGCCAACGCCTTCATTGAAAGTGTCATTGGTCTGGTGCTGCAGCAACTGACTGAGCCTCTGGCGAATATCAGCCTGCCCTCGTTTCAGTGTGTCAGCTTTGCGGTAACCGATATCTCCGCTGTGGGTGGCGATAGATCCCATCTGAACTTTGCCGGGGGCATTTCCCTGAACACCGAGATTTGCGGTCAGCCTGCGGGTACGGACCTGAACAATCTGAGCTATGCCCGCGGCGCCGGCGTGGAACCCGCCTGCGGCACCGACCGGGAAGCGGATGATGGCCTGTGCTACGAAAGCTGTGGCGAGAACTACGTGGGAGAGGGTGACACCTGCTATGCATCACCCCAGGCTGATATCGCCGGAGAAACCCTGCTGATTGCCAGTCTCACCGGCGAAGGTACCATGCCGGCACCGGTGGGGGGGAAACCCGATAAGTGCCATCCCCGGAAGGTGTCCGAGAATGGCCTCTGTTATGATCTTTGTGACGAGGGCTACCGCGGTGTGGGCAATCGCTGCGTCGCCCGGCAGAAGCCGGTCTACAGCCGCGCGGGACTGCCACCGGCAGATGTGTTTTCGGGCCGGTGCCCGGCAGGACAGGAAAAACAGGGTGGCCTTTGTTATACACCCTGTGAGCCTGGCTACGAAGGGGACGGCGCCCTGTGCCACCTGAAAACGGCCACCTATGAGCGCGGGCCCGGTGCAATACCCTCCGGCTGTGAGAGCGGCCAGGTGAAAATCGGCCAGCGCTGCTTCGATCCCTGCCCCACGGGCCAGGTGCGTGCCGGTAACCGGTGTGTCGTAGTGGGTAACGAATCCTTTAATCGCGGCCCGGGCCAGCGCCCCGACCAGTGTGCGGTGGGCTTCGAGTTGATTGATGACCGTTGCTACCGTGAATGCCGCGAGGGCTTTGTGGGTCAGGGTGCGGTGTGTGTCCCCGCCGACACCCTGGCTGTCAGCCGGTAACGGGTTTCCTCCCGAATTAACAAAACGCTACATTGTTTGGCCGCGGATCATCAGTTTGTTCAATAATCCCGGCCGGCAATGGGGTTAGCTATACCTTTTGACGCTTGCCTCCCGGGCGTGAAGCGGATTATCCAAATAATAACAACATGTTAAGGCCAAATGGGATATAACCATGATGTCAATGGGAACAAAAAGGCGTTCTGCCAGTATTAATCATTCCAGAAAGCACACCATCCTGCCCAGACTCACCGTGGCAGCGGCGGCCGCCTTTGCGGCTACCGCCTGTACGCCACCCAGCAATATTTTCACACCGGTGTCGGGAACCGATTTCAATGCCAGTACTGGTACCGTCGTGATTCAGGGGCTCACTGCCACCACTTCACTCTGTTACACCACTGACGGCAGCGAGCCGGTATGGAACGGGGGCACCTGCAGTGGGGGCTCCACCCAGCGCATTCCGGGGCCGGTGGTGTATGCCCAGATCGCCCTGACCTGCGAGGGACAAACCGGGAGCAGCGTCCAGCGCACCATCAAGGTAACCTACGATTGGTCAGGTACGCCGGGTCAAACCCAGACAGGCGTTTATTATCTGGATTGCGATGGCAGCGGTGGTGATGGCGGCACCGGTGGTGGTGATGACGGCACCGGTGGTGGTGATGATGGTACCGGTGGTGGTGATGATGGTACCGGCGGTGGCTCCGGTGGAGATCCCCAGAATCTCACCCTTACCCCGAGCGCCGATGCTTACGTGGATAATTCCGCGGGCTCTCAGAATTTCGGGTTTGACAGCACTCTGCTGGTTGATCAGGCGCCGGACGAACTCCATACCTACATGCGTTTCAGCGTTCCCGCACTGACAGGCACCGTACAGAGTGCCACGCTCAGGCTGTATGGTACCAACCCCTCACCCAACGGCCCCAAGATCTACATTACGGGTAATACGTGGAGCGAAGGCGGTATTACCTGGAACAACAAACCGGCACCCTCGGATACGCCGGTGGCGGATATCCAGGGCAGCACGTCAACCGGCTGGCTCGATATTGACGTGACCAGTGCGGTGACCAGTCAGGGCAATCTGTCGTTTGTTCTTATCCCGGACGACATCGACGGCTATGACTTTGATTCCCGCGAAGGCGCCAACCCCCCTGAGCTTGTAGTGGTGACAGGCGAGGGAGGCGGCACCGGCGGCGGTGACACCGGTGGTGGCGACAGTGCAACCGGCACCAATGCCATGGCTGTGGGTGAGCGGCTTTATAACAACGAATACCTGGTATCCAGCAACGGCCTGTACCGGTTTTACCTGCAGGGCGACGGCAACCTGGTATTGCGCGACTGGCAGACCCGGGCCTCCATGTGGTCCTCCGGTACCCATGGCGACAACGGCACTAACCTGAGGCTTCAGGGCGACGGCAACCTGGTACTTTACACAGATTCAAGTTCGGCGGTTTGGGCAAGCGATACTGTGGGCTCCGGTGCCGATGAGCTCAGGCTCGGCGACGATGGCACCCTGGCGTTGTATCAGGGTAATTCTGTGGTCTGGTCTGTCGGCGGTAGCGGTGATACCGGGGGTGGCGACACCGGCGGCGGCTCCGGTTCCATTACCCACATCGGCACAACAGAAGCCTACGACTCCGATGGTCAGAATCTGAGAATTGCGAGGCCATCCGGGACCCGCTCCGGGGATCTGATGGTGCTGATCCTGCACCGTACCGATGATTACCTGCCTCTCAGGGTCAGCGGCTGGAACCGGGCCGGCGCGGAATGCTTCAAGCGTGATAACGGGTACAACTGTGTGACTTACGATGACTGTACCGACTGGCTCAACAGTAACATCTGCCGGACCTTCGGAAGTTATGGCCAGGGTGGCCGGGATCTGGCCCAGGTGGTGTTTTACAAGCGAGCGGGTTCCAGTGAACCGAGTTCCTATGAGTTCGATCTGAACCCGGATTCCAGTGGTCACCCCGGCTGGGCGATACTCACCACCCTGCGTGGCGCCAATACCAGCGATCCCATCCGGGACTGGGCTAACGAAGGCTGTGATAACAATGCTGACAGTCTGTTTCCCTCCGTTTACGGTGTTGCCGGTGACATGGTGTTGTTATCACAATCCTTTGACGACGCCATAGCGCAGTCCAAGTTCAACCCGCCGGATGGCACCACCTCCTTTGGCTATGTCAGCCAGAGTGATGAGGCCGGTTTCCTGTTTGGCGGCATCCTGGATTCCACCGGAGAAACCGGATCCATGAAAACCCATGGTGATGGCGGACCCAACTGCAAGGATGCTCTGGTGTCACTGACCATCAAGCCGGAATAAAAACCGGCACCATGACGAAAAAAGCGCTGCCGGATTCCGGCAGCGCTTTTTTTAATCGGAAATCAACGTCGCCTGTTATCGCTAATCGTTTGACTCACTGATCACAGACGCATGGCCAGCCGGAGTTTCCAGCACCTGCTCGAATCGTTCCGGCCGGTGCAAATGAAAGCCCTGGGCATACTGAACCCCCATTTTTTTCAGCCACTCCAGGGATTCCTGATCCTCGACAAATTCCGCTACCAGCTGCTTGCCAAGGGTCTGGCCGATATCGTTGATGGCGCGTACCATGGCGCGATCCGTTTTGTCTTTTGCCATGTGGCGTACGAAGCTGCCATCAATTTTCAGGTACTCCACCGGGAATTGCTTGAGATAGGCAAACGAGGACAGACCAACCCCAAAATCAGCCAGAGCGAAGCTGGCACCCGCCTCACTCAGTGTTGTCATAAATTGCTGCACATCCGTTAAATTACTGATGGCTGCGGTTTCGGTAATTTCGAAGCAGAGTTTGTTGCCGGGTACCTTGTAGTTTGCCAGCGTATTGAGAACAAACTGTGTGAAGTCCTCATGGTCGAAAGAGCGCCCGGAGATATTGATATGGCAGGCTTCCAGGTATTCCATGGCAGAGCGGTTCTGACTGAGAAAAGCACAGACCGTTTTGATTACCCAGCGATCCAGCAGATGAGCGAGACCGAAACGCTCGGCAGCAGGTAAAAAGGCGCCCGGCAGTATCACCTGATTATCATCTCCCAGCATTCGGACCAGCACTTCCACACGGAGGGATGGGGACCGGTTAATCGGCACAATCTGCTGAGCCTCCAGGAACAGTTTTTCGTGTTTGAGCGCGCCCCGTATTCTGCCCAGCCATTCCAGCTGGTTGCGCCGTGCGGCCAGCTCCTCATCGCCCTGGTGGGTCAGTACTATCCGGTTGCGTCCCTGCTCCTTGGCCATCTGGCAGGCGGAATCGGCGGCCTGCAGCAAACTGGCACCATCGGTGCTGTTGGCGGTAATGGGAACGATGCCGATACTGCAACCGATGCTGTAAGTCTTTGCTTCCCATACAAAGGGCGCCTC
>JAWVYU010000069.1:0-16926 GCA_033722575.1 Ketobacteraceae bacterium
TCAGTGGCGATGTCCATTTTGGCCGGATTTCCGAGACCAAGCTCACTCCTTCCGGGCGGCGCCTGATCGAAGTAATATCCTCGCCTCTGTCAAACCTCACCGGTTTGAATGGTCTGGCCACGTCCGGGCCGAAATTCACGCCATCGGAATTTCCTGATCCAGCCCACACGGTGATTCATGGCTGGAAGCCAGCCAAAGTGAAGCATGACAAATCCTTTGCGGTGAGCAGCAAACGAGGATTCTTTGCCTCAGCCTATCCCAAAGAAAGAACCCGTGAACACTTTATGACAGTGGGCTTTCAAAAGGCGGAAAACGGTGGCATAACCCTGTGTGTCAACGCGTGGCGTGTCAGGGAAAGGGACGGCGATAATCTGCCAAAGCGTGATTTTGGCCCCTACGAAACCCGGTTGCAATGACATGACCGAATCGAAAAACAACGCTTCCAAAACCAGCACCTCCAGAACCCATAAAAGCCCTGCGGAATTCCTGTTCCAGTGGCTGACTGAAAATGCCTTTGAACAGGTGGGCTATGTAGGCAGCGTTCCGGCATTGCCCGGGCCTTTGCAGGATCAGGTGGTGCTGAAGGATTGCAATGACCTGCAACCCTGGCATGCTTCATCCGGTGATACTGCCTTGCAGGCGGTGGTGATTTCCGATGGACTTGCTGATAGAAGCCAGCAGGAAGTCACCCAGTTGCTGGCGGGTTATCGTAATGCACTGGTGGGTGCCATTCTTGTGTTGATGGATGTCAGCGGCGATCCGGTATTGGCGGATAATGATTTTTACGGTCTCGGTTTCAAAAAAATTGCCGAGTTCCCCCACCCCGAGCACCCGCTGGCGGCGTTTGAATACAACCTTCGCAGCTACAACCACAAGCGCCTGTGGAATAATCCCAAATACTGGGCTAACCCGGAAAACTTTGGCAAATACTGGTGGTAAAGGCTCTCAGTTGTTATCGGCGGCAGCGCGCAGCCGGTTCATAAAGGTTTCCACATCAGCAGTGGCTGGCAGGCCAAACCGGAGCAAGGCACTGTCTTCTATCAGGCGGGTCAGCACAGCTTTCCTTTTCAGGGCGCTGTGCAGCGATGCAGCCTGTGTTGCAGTACTGAAAGTTACCGTAACAAAGAAGTCAGTACAGCGGATATTCAGAACGTGCCAGCCTGTTCGGCAATGAAAAAAGTCCTCCAGCCGCCCATTCAGGTCAGCAGACCATCGCTGCAGATTTTTCCGGGCATGTTCCTGCCAGGGCTGGTCCAGCAGTGCCTGCGTGGCAAGATATTCGCTGGCGGTGGCAAGGGGCCAGGGCCCCAGTGTGTTGTGCAGGCGCTCGCCGATACGCTGGTCACAGAGACAAAAGCCCACCCGTAAACCCGCCAGGCCAAAAAACTTCCCCAGCGATCGCAATACAACAAGGTTCACCGGCAAAGGCCCCGCCAGCAACGAATCCGCTGGCCGGGTATCCATGAATGCCTCGTCCACCACATACAGCGTGTCGGCATTACGCCGGGCAGAGGTCAGAATATCTTCCCTGGCAACCTTCCGGGCGCTGGGGTTGTTGGGGTTGATGATAACCATCACATCGGCATGCAGGGTTTTATTCAGCAGGTCCGTCAGCTCCGCTTCGCTGTAGTGTTCCGTAACATGGCCATGGGCCTGCCACCAGAACCGGTGTTCACGATAACCGATATCGGGAACCAGTACTGACAGGGGGCGTTGATGGCCGGCTTTCCTGGCCAGCGCGGGAAAATGCTGGATAAACCATTGGGAGCCCGGCGTGGCCACCAGTGCCGTCCCTTCGGGCGGCTTCCCGGCACCGAAATAATACTGCGTGGCGGCTTTGAGCAGATCAGCGCGGTTTTCCGGCAAACGCGAAAATGCCGCGGGTTCCAGAGGGGGGGCTGTCCAGCCTTGCGGGTTGATTCCCGTGGACAGATCCAGCCAGTCCCCTAACGGAATTCCGGTATCTGTAACGGCTTCGCGCAGGCGTCCCCCGTGGAATTCCGCCGGTGGAGAATCTGTGGCCTGTATCAGAGACTGGATAAAGGAATCTGTCGGGCTCACGGGTACCCCAATAGCGAGAGTGCTGTCGCCACAGGCACCCAGTAGAGCAGGGTGGTTTGTACAAGTTGTAATGCCCTGGGTATATCGCTGGCTACCGGGGGCTGATGGCCACCGAAAAAAGGCTTCTCCACCCGCGTATCATGATAGCTGGCAGGCCCGCCAAGCCGCAGGTCCAGTACGGTGGCACCGCTTACCATGACCGGGCCGCCGTTGGGGCTGGACAACATGGGTGCCTGTTTCTGCCAGTGGCGCCAGGCCGCTTTCATCAGAAGCAATGGATCAGGTTTGTCGTGCTGAACGGCCGTCTGGGCATCTGTGTCCACCGGGCTCCAGGGTGCTGCCGGTAACAAGGGGGAAAAACAGTAAAGCAGCGCGGTAATGCGGGCCGGTATCCAGTTGAGCGCGTCATCCGCCCGCGCCGACCACCAGCCAAACTGGCGAAAGCGGTCGGTTCGGTATCCCCACATGGCGTCCAGTGTGTTGCTGAGCCGGTACAGGATTACACCGGGAACCCCCAGCAGTGCAAACCAGAACAGGGCTGCGAAAATTCCGTCATTCCCGTTTTCCAGGGTGGATTCAACCGCTGCCTTGGCGATTTCCTCTGCCGACAGGTTGTCGGTATCGCGGCTGACCACCCTGGCACAGGCCTGCCGGGCGGTACTGAGATTATCCTCATCCAGTGGCCGGTAGATTGCGAGCATGTGTTCCTTTAAACTCTGCCAGCCGATGCAGAGGTAAAGTACCACTGTGGCGACAACGGCGCCCATCAGCTCAGACACACCTGTCAGCATCGCGCCAATGATTCCTGCGGCCAGGGTTATCAGCCCCACTGAGAGGCACCATGCCACCACTCCATGCCAGCGGCTGGAGTGATCGTGGTTCCATCGGGTTTCCAGGCGGCTGGCAAACTGCCCGAACAGCACCAGCGGGTGCCATTTCCGGGGCTCACCCAAAACACGATCCAGGAGTAACGCAGTCAGTATGACGAGAAAAGTGGTCAGCATGGAATCCGGGGGCTCTCAGGCCCGAATAATATTGTCCGCACAATGTGATCAGACGCTATGCAAGAATCCGGAAGTGTAACATGAAAAACCTGGTCGTGATGGTTCAGGGCACCACCTCCGATGCCGGAAAATCCGTGCTGGTGGCGGGGCTTTGTCGCTGGTTTGCGCGACGCGGTTACCGGGTAGCACCTTTCAAGCCCCAGAATATGGCGTTAAACAGCGCCGTGACTCCCTGCGGCGGTGAAATCGGGCGTGCGCAGGCGGTGCAGGCCCAGGCAGCAGGTATAGCGCCTACGGTGGATATGAACCCGGTGCTGCTGAAGCCCACCACCGACCGTCAGGCGCAGATTATTGTGCAGGGCAAGGCCCTGCGGAATCTGGATGCCATGAAATACCAGGGCCACAAGAAACTGTTGATGCCTTTCGTGCTGGAAAGCTTTCAGCGACTTGCGGACAGCTTTGAGGTGATTGTGGTGGAAGGGGCGGGCAGCCCCGCTGAGATCAATCTGCGGGATAACGATATTGCCAATATGGGGTTTGCAGAAGCGGCCGACTGCCCGGTAATACTGGTGGCGGATATTGATCGTGGTGGTGTGTTTGCCCACCTGGTGGGAACCCTGGCATTATTGTCCGAAACAGAAAAGCGCCGCATGCTGGGGTTTGTGATCAATAAGTTCCGCGGCGATATCCGGCTGCTGCAGTCCGGGCTGGACTGGCTGGAGGACTATACCGGCAAGCCGGTTTTCGGAGTGCTGCCCTATCTGCAGGGGCTGCACATTGAAGCCGAAGACGCCATACAGTCCGGCAACGTAATGGACGACGCTACAGAGAACTCCACTACAGAGAACACCACGCTGAATGTGGTGGTGCCGGTGTTGCCCCGTATCAGCAATCACACGGATTTTGATGCCCTGCGATTGCACCCGGAGGTGAACCTGCAGTTCGCGGGGCCCGGCGAGCCCCATCCCCCTGCGGACCTCATTATTTTGCCGGGCAGTAAAAGTGTGATGGCGGATCTGGCCTGGCTCAGAGCCCAGGGGTGGGAAAACACCCTGGCACGGCATCTGCGTTATGGTGGAAAAGTCATGGGTATCTGTGGTGGCTACCAGATGCTGGGCTCCCATATTCTGGATCCATTGCAGGTGGAATCCGATTGTGGGGCCATGCAGGGGCTGGGCTGGCTGCCGGTTAAAACCTCCCTGGCGGCGGATAAAACCCTGACCCGTGTCAGCGGTGAGCTGTTTTTTGCAAGCGGCCACTGGCCTGCGGCCCAGGCCACCGGTTACGAAATTCATGCCGGGGTTACCCGGCAGCTGGAACGCTTTGACCGGGAGAATTACCTGCCGCTGCTGCGAACGGCGACGGGCCAGGAAGATGGGGTGCTATCGCCGTGCGGGCAGATAGCGGGCACCTACTGGCATGGAATTTTTGATCATCCGGAGGCCCTGGCGGCACTGTTACAGTGGGCGGGGCTGGAGGCGCGGAAGCCCTTTGATTACGTGGCAGCGCGGGAAGCGGCTTTCGATCAGCTCACCGACGCCCTTGAGGATGCCCTGGATATGGAGGCATTGGTGAAGCAGCTGAAAGAATTTCAGCGGGACGCCACACAGGCCTGAAGGCTGTCTGCGATAATCTCGTAGGCGCATTGTCCGATGCGTTCTCCCAGCAGCGTATGTTTGCCGTAATATAGAATACGATGGCTGGCGTGATGCCGCGATCACCAGAAACAGATTGATGGTGCCCGCAGGGCGGCGCGACGTTTCTGTGCCGCAATGCAGCAAAGGGTCATCGGCCCGGTCCCCCACACGGGGTGCATTGTCCAGATCCGTGGCTGAGTATGCATAACTTGGCCACAAACTGCCCTGAGGGCGCTGGAAAGTGCACGTGTCACGGTTTACCATCACCACCCAGAAACAGTTCGCTTTCCTGATAATGCCTTAAGCCATGGCGGGTCAGCACACCCAGAGCCGCCGCCACCGGCACTGCCAGCAAGACGCCAACAAAGCCGAACAGATAGCCGAAAGAAAATAGCGCAAACATCACCCACACCGGGTGCAGGCGGACACGATCTCCGATGAGTTTCGGTGTCAGGAAATTACCCTCAAGGAATTGGCCCAACGCGAATACCGCCACGACGAGCGCGATAGCGATATGGTCCGGCCAGAACTGGAGTGTTGCCAGCAATCCCGCAGCAAGCCCGCCGATAATAGCGCCCAGATAGGGCACGAAGCTGATCAGCCCGGCGGCCAGCCCCACCAGTAAGCCGAACCTCAGGCCCACCAATGACAAGCCCACCGCATAGAAGATGCCGAGCAGCAAACAAACGGTGCCCTGTCCGCGAACAAAGCCGGCCAGCGTCCGGTCGATTTCCACAAAGACCTTGCGGACCTCCGCACGATGCCTGTGCGGGACCAGGCTGTCTACCCGCGCCACCATCTGGTGCCAGTCGAGCAGCAGGTAGATGGAGACAATCGGCGTCACCAGCAGCAGCGATCCCAGGCCCACAAGGGCCATGCCCTGGTTCCACATGGAGCCGAGTACCTGCATGGCTGGGCCTATAGCGGATTTCAGTGCATTACGGAAATCGCCCGGCTCAATACCCAGCAGCGGGGACAACCGGCCGCCGGCGGTGGCGTCCAGCCAGGCACGGGCCCGCTCCATATAATCCGGCATCTGGCGCAACAGCTCCAGCGTCTGAGTCAGCACAATGGGCAGCACCAGCAGGGTGACCGCCAACCCCAGCAGGGTAAAGAAAAGCACGATCAGGCCCACCGCGATGCGGCGAGACAGGCCGAGAGCTTCCAGTCGCCCCGCCACCGGGTCGAGAAAGTAGGCGATGGCCATACCGACAACAAAGGGCAGCAGAATGCCGTGCAGTAACCAGAGCAAGAAGATGAGCACCATCGCGCCCACCAGCCAGAAACGCCATTCCCGTTGCATAGACCATCCTTCGTAGTTGGAACACGCTTATGTTGACGGATTACGGGGCGAGAAGAAAGGCGGCAGTGGCCCATCCAGATCGAAAGGTTGAATGAGTCATGGCAGTATGCTGCACATGATATACAATCTGTGTGAGTTTGCTCAGAAGAACTGGCGAAACAGCGAGGATTTGATTACCTGACCAAGGTGGCCCGGGTGTTAAAATTCATGGGTGAAGAAGAGGTGACAACTGTCGGCCATGAAGGTGCGCGATCAGCTGGCTCAACACCAGATTTGACAATAACCCTGTCTTGGGTAAAGTAAACCTCGATTGAGTAGAATATCGCCTGCCTGGAATCAAACCCGGAAACAACATTTCTATATAAAAAAACAAGAAGGAACTTATTATGAAATTTACAGGGAAGTTCAGCTTTCTGATCGGAGCAGCCGTCATAGGAGGCTGCGTGGCCACTGGACCATTGTGGGAACTGGATATCGGGAAGGCCTCAAATGCCAGAACCGGCGAATCCCGACCCTTTGATCACGTTGTTCAGGAACTCCAGCTGGAGCATGTTTACAAAAGCCAGATCAGCGAAACCCTTTATAGTCTGTCCTACAACACGATCTCCCAAGCCTATCAAGTAGCCAGTTATGATTTCAACGCCAATCCATTAAACGAATTTCAGGTTGACCTTGCAATACCTGAATGGCCGCACCGCATAAAAGTTCACAGCTTAACAAACGATGCAGTTTTTATAGACTTGGGCGACGTGGCATCACTCACCCTGATTGACCCGGTTAACGAGACTTTCTGGAAGGGGGTGACAACTTCTTTATTAGATGCGAACGACCACGTCACGGTGGAAAAAAGCTTTATAAATGGCTATGACGATTTGATATTTTCAGGTGTTTTAAACCCCGAATCCGAAAATATTCCGCTGGTGGGCCAGATCACCAAAGAAGGCGAGCTGATTAACTTGCACCTGATGCCACAATTCTCTGCTATCTTCTTTGACAAGATTAAAGACGGCTCGGGCTTTTTCCTAAATGGAAGACACACAGAACAAGCACAGGGAAAAACCGCGATATACTTATTCGATGCGCAACTGAATCTGAATAATCAAACAAATCACCAGGACGAACTGGTGACTTTGCTTGTCTCAGAAAACCAGTTTCTGGGTTATCGCAAGAACTATCCGGAAACGCTTTTCACATTCGATCTGAATGGCAACAATGCCACCGAACTTGACTACAGCTGGCCAGGTTATGACGCAGAGGAAGGGCTTTCCGAACTGATAGACTACCGCTGGGGAGACAATGTATTTTATTCAATAAATCCTTGGCTAGAGGTTGATGAAAGCGATATGCCCTGGCCAATCTCTGAAGAATCAGATGATAATTACTATGGCCCCGCGAAGGCGCATCGCACAGAGCTTTGCCAGTACAGCCACGGGTTTAGGCAACAGTGGTGTCTTAAGCTGGATCTGGAGATCGCTGGAGTTAATACAGTTTACCATTCGCAGATTCTGGCCAAAGACTCTATAGGTCTTGCCCTGGCCCAGGAAAATGCCATCAGTCATTCAGGTGTTTTGGGGACTTCTTATTCTTATCGGGAAGAATCCGGCGTCCATTACAGAACTTACAACGTAGACGGTGAAAAGTTGTTTTCAGAAAGCGAAAACAACTCCTACAGAACAGGAAAGCATGATACCTGCTATTATTTTCTAACGCCCGTGATGCATTGTGTGGAAGAAGAAGCGACGCGAAAGCCTGGTGTATTCAATACGTTATTCGGCTTGTACTCTGGATCAAGATCGGTTTTCCTTTCGGAAAAGAGCGTTTTTTCCTCTGTTGATTATTTCGAAGAAAAATTTGATATAAGCAATCTAAGGACAAAGCTCACGTTTTGGGATAAAAGCTGAGGCTCGAAACAATCGTATCAGAAGCACTTTTCTACAGAAGCGGACAGCTTGGCTTTACCTTGCAACCATAAACTGACCAAATCGGCCAATTTATGGTTGCAATACCACTCGCTGTAACACCCACCAGCCAGGGGGCATTACTGAAGCAGTCCATGGGCTGTGAAAAGGCAAGCCGGCACCAGTCCGGGCTGACAGTAAACCCGGCCAGACCCGCAAAGGATTCAGTCCGATCCGGCAGACGGGTCACTGACCCAGGCTCACACAAAACCCCAGCAGTGCCACGGCTTCGATGATTTCAATCAGTGCACCGGCAGTATCGCCGGTGGTGCCTCCGATACGTGTCAGCATCAGTTGCCGCAGCAGAAACCAGACGGCGATACACAGCAGAATGCTGACCAGTGCCTCAACCCTGAAAAACACCAGCGCGGCAATGGTGAGGGCAAATCCCTGTATGACCAGGTGGGTGGTGTCGATACTATCCGCCAGGGGAGCGCCCAGCCCCTGCTTGCGCACATAACGGGTGGAGGCCAGCAGGCACATGCCGGCAAAGCGGGCCATGGCGGGAACAAACAGCAGCGCCCAGGTGCTTTGTTGCTTGAGCAGTGCCGTGATCGCCGCTACTTTGACCAACAGCAGCAGGGTGATGCAGACAATGGCAGCCGGTCCGCTGGTGGGATCCTTCATGATGGCCAGGGTTTTATGCTGGTCACCGTACCCCCCCAGCCAGGCATCGGCGCTGTCGCCCAGGCCATCCAGGTGCAGTGCGCCCGTGATCAGTACCCAGGTCAGCAGTACCAGTGCAGCAATCAACAAGGGCTCCCTGAACAGCCAGTGGCCCAGCCAGGACACAAGGGCAAGGACCAGGCCGATCAGCAGGCCAACCGTGCCATGCCAGTACAGAGACTGACGCTGGGTTTCGTTATCCGCCCGGTATGCAACCGGCAGGGGCAGACGGGTCAGAAACTGAATGGCGAACCACAGCCCGTTCATGTAGCTGGCACCCCGTTGACAAAGGAAAGCGCACTTTCATAAGTGTTGTCGCTGTTTCGGTAAACCTTGAAGCGGGTCATGCTGGCGTAGGGAATATCGAACCGGAAGGTGGATGAGGGCGGGATTTCAATAAGCTTGTGCAATGCTGCCCGCACCACGCCACCATGAACCACCAGCAACAGGCGTTCGCCACCATGGTCTGCGAGCAGTTGGTTGATGGCAGTGTTCACACGTGCGGCAAAATCCACAAAGGATTCGCCATTCGGAGGGGTATGGCGGGCGGGGTCCCGCCACATATCGCTGAGCAGCTCCGGGTACTGTTCCCAGGCATCCCTGGGTCGCAACCCTTCCAGATCACCGAAGCACAATTCCCGCAACGAACCCACTATTGTCAGGGGCAGCTCCATTTTAGTGGCGGTCTGTTCCGCAAAGGCCAGACAGCGCTGCATGGGGGACGCAATGATCCGGTCCCAGGCATATCCCAGCGTCTTGCATTGCTCAAGGCAGGCCGACATTTGCTGCCAGCCGGTTTCCGACAGGGGATCATCCAGGCTGCCACGGTATTTGACGCCCCCTTCCGGTTCTCCATGGCGGAGCATATCAATCACAGTTTTTTCTGACGGGTTGAACACAGGCTGCATGGGTACTCTCTCTCGGCTCCGGCGGGATCAGTCCTGCAGTTTTTCTGACACGCCGGCATCGGCAAAGGTGGCCATCTGATTGTGCAGCCGGGTTGCCATCTGGATCAGAGGGACCACTAGGGCTGCACCACTGCCTTCGCCAAGGCGCAAGGTCAGGTCCATGATGGGCTCCATACCCAGCGCATCCAGTAACACCTGGTGGCCCGGCTCTGCAGAGCGGTGGCTGTAAAACAGATAGGGCGTTATGCCCGGGTTCATGCGAATGGCTGCAAGCGCCGCCGCACCGCAGATAAAGCCATCCACCACACAGGCAATATTCAGTTGTGCGGCGCGAATATAGGCCCCTGCAAGGGCCGCAATTTCAAAACCGCCCACCATCTGTAACACATGGGCCGGTGAATCCATCTGCCCCTGGTGTTTGCTCAGGGCCATTGCAATTACTTTTGCTTTGCGGGAAACGCCGTCGCTGTCCAGGCCGGTGCCCGGCCCGGTCACCTGAGCGGGATCAAAGTGGAGTAACTCACTGATAATGGCAGAAGCGGAGGTGGTGTTGCCGATTCCCATTTCGCCGCCAACCCACAGGTTGATCCCGTGTGCGGCGCAGTCGTCCATCACATCCTTACCCACCTGCAGGGCCTGCCACAGTTGCGCTTCTGTCATGGCCGGATCTGTGGCGAAATTCCGGGTGCCTCTGGCGATTACCTGGTGGCTGACACCGGCTAATGTCTCCGGGTCGGCGACGCTGCCCACATTAACCACCTGCAGCGAGGCGTTCAGGCTTTTGCTCAGTACGGCAATGGCGGCTCCACCAGCCACAAAGTTCTTCAGCATTTCGCCGGTAACAGCCTGGGGAAAGGCTGACACGCCTTCTTCCACAACGCCGTGGTCAGCGGCAAAAATAGTGATCGCCACCCGGTCGCATTGCGGATGCAGCCGGTTCTGTATGCCCGCCAGCTGAATGGCGATGGCCTCGAGCCGCCCCAGGGAACCCGGTGGTTTTGTCAGCTGATTCTGGTGGTCCCTGGCTGCCTCGATAATACCGGCATCCAGGGGCCGTACTTCCTGTTGCCACCAGTGGCTCTGTGCGCCCATTGCATTCCTCGTTTACGGTGCTGCTGGTCGGTTAACTCAGCGTCAGTTGTTCATATATCAAAGCAGGCTCTGCCGTTTTGTTTCAGCGGCAGTGGCAACCCTGCCATCGTCATGATCACATTATCCGCCATGGTGGCAATCCGCTGGTGCAGCCAGCCGCTGTGATCCACAAAATCCCGGCTCAGATTTCCCATGGGAATAACGCCCATGCCGGTTTCGTTGCTCACCAGAATGACCCGGTGGGGGGTGTCGCTCAGGGCCTGAATCAACTGGTCCCGCGCATTGGCAAATTCTGTGGCATTGTTTTCCATTAGCCAGTTGCTGACCCACAGGGTCAGGCAGTCGATCAGCAGACAGGCTGGCTCAGGCTCATGATGGTTGATTCTGGCCGCCAGATGGAGCGGCTCCTCAATCAGGTGCCAGTGCTCCGGGCGACGCTCCCGGTGATGCTGAATGCGTGCGGCCATTTCGCCGTCCCCCGCGGTAGCGGTGGCTATATAGGTTACCGGCAGCCCGGAATTCAGGGCCCGCTGTTCGGCCAGACGGCTTTTACCGGATCGGGCTCCGCCCAGAATCAGCTCGATCATGGCGTTTTAATCAATCCCGGGTTCGCTGCCAGAGCACTTCCTGGCCACCGTCCGCCCGGGCCAGCACCCTGGCAGCAACGAATAAGAAGTCTGACAACCGGTTCAGATACCGCAGTCCCAGTTGGTTGATGTCCTCGGATTTGGACAAGGTATGTACCCGGCGTTCGGCCCGCCGGCAGATGGTGCGTGCCAGATGGCAGGTGGTGGCGGCTCGGTTGCCGCCGGGCAGGATAAATTCCTTGAGCATGGGCAGGTTTTCGTTCATTGCATCCAGATTGGTTTCCAGCATTTCCACGTGTTTCTCGCGGATGGCGGTGTAACCGGGTACACAAAGCTCACTGCCCAGATCAAACAGATCGTGCTGGATTTCCAGTAACCAGGTTCGCAGATCTTCCGGCACGCTGTCCTCGGCCAGAATCATGCCGATGCTGCTGTTGAGCTCATCCACGGTACCGTAGGCTTCCACCCGCAGGTGGTCTTTCTCGACCCGTGTGCCATCGCCGAGCCCTGTGGTACCGCTGTCGCCGGTTCGGGTGTAAATCTTGGAAAGTCTGTGACCCATAACGCCAATGCCCTGTGATTTGTCGACCCTGACACAAATCTGTGTAGGAAAAGTCTCAATTTGATTTCAAGTTTCCACGTGCCAGCTAGGCTGAGGAATGTTACACGAATTTGCCCCGAGAACGCTAACCGTCATAACCAAGACATATAACCAAGAGATAAGTGAGGCGATGTCCCGAGTAGAAGTTGATATCGAGTTATTGAGAGCGCTGCTGGACGCCGCTGTCCGCACCGCTCGGTCCCATCGCGGCAAACCCCGGGAGCTTTACGTACTGGGGCAGCTGGAGTCTGCCGCTAATACCGCCTATATTCTGGCTGCCGGAAAGGTGGACTACGAATTCGAGGCCTACTGTCAGCAACTGGCTGCCGAAGCTATTGACCGGATGGAGCTGATCAGCCAGCGGCCTTCTGACCGGCAAGCCGGTTATCCTCAGTCCGGTTGACGGCCGGTAACGCGCTTCAGCTCAGCCACCGTCGCTTCGTTCACCGGGCAGGGAATACCCCGGGCTCTGGCCTGGGTGATCAGATAACCGTTAATGGCATCAATTTCTGTCGGATTTCCCTTGAGGACATCCTGGCGCATGGACGAAATATTGGCCGCTGTTTTTTCTGCCACAGTTTTTGCAGTTTGAAATACATCTTCCCCCGGCAGACCACCCATCACGGCCTGAAAGGTCTGCGTGAACTCGCTGCAGATCCCCTCCATCCGCCCCAGGGCCTCGGGCTTTTCCAGCAATTCGCCGTTACGACACTGGTAAATCACAGTCAAAGGATTGATCGCGCAATTGATGCCCAGTTTCAGCCACAGGCGCTGGTGGATGCTGGCGTCCCAGCGGACCGGTACACCTGCTCCCTGCCACTGGTCGCAGATTGCCCGGGCCAGGGGAATATCCCGCTCCTGCAACGGCCCCAGCCAGGTATCACCTTTTCCGGCATGGACGATTTGCCCGTCGCTTTCGCGATAGGCGCCGTGGGTAGTGGAGGCGGCCCGCACACGGGCATCAGGAATTTCTGACCTGAGCCATTCACTGGTGCCCATGCCATTCTGCATGACTATGATGCTGCCCCCTGGCCTGATCTGTTGCCGTATCTGGCCAATGGCAGCAGGGGTCTGATAAGTTTTGGTGGCGATAATCAGCTGATCAATGCCCTGATCCGGAGTTAATACCGGGAAATGAAACGGGGTTGCCTGACGGCCTTCAAGCAGTGTCAGGCGATAATGCCCGGATGCAGGCCGCCGAGAGGTGGACAGGCGTACCGGAATACCGGCGCGGGCTAGCTGGCAGGCAAACAGGCCGCCAATGGCGCCTGCGCCCAGAATGGTCCAGGAAGACATGAGGGGGCAGAAAAAGTCCTGTGATTAGCCGGTTTTTTTGCTGGAACGCCACTTTACCACAACCAGGCGGCCACTGGAGCGGGCCTGGGCTATCTGGCTGTTGGTTACCGAAAACATTTTTTCCGGGGAGGGAAATCCGGTGGCACTGTCCGCCGCTGACATCACCATGGCGGCCTTGATGCCAATATAGCCCTTGGAGGTTTTCACCTCGCGCATGTTCAGAGCGTCATAAATGCGGCGATAGGTGGAGGCATTGCACTGGCTGATATCCGGCTGATGGGTAATGACTGCAAACTGCTCTGTACCTACCCGGCATACGATATCGAGAGGGCGCACCAGCTGGCGGATCCGGCGGGTCAGGGAGGTAATGACCTGGCGCAGGATTTCCTTGTCGTGCCTCTGCTTGAGTTCTTCGTAATTGTCCAGGGTAATCAGCATGAGGCAGGCGGCTCCGCCCCGTTGTTCGGCGTGGCGGGCCGTGTCCCGCAGGCGGCGAATGGCATACTGACGGTTGCCAAGGCCGGTAAGGGGGTCCAGCAGGTTGTTTCGGCGCAGCTTCTGATTGGATTCCACCAGCATCTGGTTTTCTCTCAGCAGACGGTTCTGCATGGCGGCAATGCGGTCCGCAGCATAAATGCGGGGCAGCAGTTGCTGGTTCATACCGGACTTGTTCACGAAATCATCCACGCCATTGTCAAAGGCATGCACCAGCGCCTTGGAGCCTTCTTTTGCGGTCAGCAGAATGATGTAGGTAAAGTGGTTACTGGCTTCATCCAGCTGGCGCACCCGGCTTGCCAGCTCCAGCCCGTCCATTTCCGGCATGAGCCAGTCGGCAATGAGCACACTCACCGGGCGCTCCTCCAGCATATCAAGGCCCTGCTGGGCACTGCTGGCCAGGCGGACGTCGGTATAACCGGCGGATTTCAGCGTGCGGCTGATAACGGCACCACTGAATTTGGCGTCATCAACAATCAATATCGGAAGATCAGCATTAGGCATGGTCGTTTGGCAGGTTTTGCTACTTTGTAATCATTTATATCCAGTGTGGCTTACAGGTGGAATTCTGTCTATTCATTTGACGCCGGTGGTGCCACACGGGAAGGCAGGGATGGCGCATTATGATGGGAATGCCGGTGTTCCTGCAAGAAGGGGTGCCCGGGCCAACAAAAGGCGCGTGGACAGTGCGGTTTTGTGTCTACACTAAATATATAAGCCCCGTGCGATACCCCATAATGGAAACTTATTACCTTTTGGATAGTGGAAGACCCACGTTATGACAGATCTCACCGACATACGTGTATTTGTTGTTACCAGCTCCAGGCTGGATGCCCAGACACTGAAAGTGGCTACGGGGGTATTTGACTCAAAAATCGAATTGCTGGATCGTGGTACCGGGGATTTTTCCGCGGTCTGTGCCAGCGCCCGGGAATATCGTCCCGATGTGGTCGTGGTGTCTCTGTTCAATACCCTGGAGGTTCAGGAGCTGATCCGGGTGTTGCGAAACAACCTGACAGACCACCCTCCGTATTTTGTGGCGGTCAGTGACAATTCCTCCCAGGAACAGGCCATCAGGAATATTGGCGAGCTGGAGATAGATACGCTGCTATTCACTCCCTACACCAATGAACAGATGCAGGTGAATCTGGCGGCCGGCTATCAGTATCACCGCCAGTATCTGAAACTGCAGGAGCAGTTCAAACGGGCCTCTGCCACCGCCATGACCGCCATGGAAACCGCATCGGAAATCGGTTTTATCATGAAGCTGGTGGATTCCCTCAAATACGCCACCACCCATGAGGCTATTGCCGACCAGGTATTTTCGGTATGCGGAAGTCTGGGGCTGAAAGCCTTTATGATGATGCATGACGAGACGGACGAATATTATTTTCCCCGCGGACAGGTAACCGATTCCATCCAGCACGTTATGGCTAATGCGAGAGCGTCAACGGTGCGTCTGATAGAGCATAAACGGTTGTTGCTGGTGCGCATGGACCTGATGATTCTGATGGTCACCAACGCCCCCTGGCAGGACGACGCCCGTTTCGGGAGGGTCAAGGATTTCCTGTGTCAGATGGGGCCAGTGGTGGAGTCGCGGATTCGCACCGTGATGGTCAATCAGCTGGTGGAAGCGCAGCACACCAATCTGATGGATATCATGAACATGATGCGACGGCTGTCGGTGGACACCCAGAATAATACCAGGGATATCATGCACAAGTTGTCCAATGATCTGGAAGTGGCAGCAGTATCCCTGGATTTGTCCGAGGAACAGGAAAACCATTTGCTCAAACTGTCCAATCAGGCGCTGGAGTCGCTGGAAACTCTGTACATGACCAATGATGCCCTGGAAAGTTACTTTCACTCGGTGATTGATTCGCTGTCAAAGGTACGTGAACTTACCATGCAATACACCAGTATGGATACGGATGACAGCAACGGTGGAGGCAGCATAGATCTGTTTTAAAGGTTTGCAGAAATTCACCGGTCTGTGATTCAATTGCGCTCAACTGTTGCTTCCGCTGAGGATTGAGCCATCGATAGTCCAGTAGGACAAACACCTGCAAAAGACTGGAAAACCTCCGTCAGTATGCTGTTAACCAGGCCGGTGTTAACCATGCTGTTTTTGGGGTTCTCTGCGGGTATACCCCTGTTGCTCATTTTCTCTTCTCTTTCCCTGTGGCTTCGCGAGGCCGGCGTGGACCGCTCCACGGTCACCTATTTCAGCTGGGCAGCTCTGGCCTATTCCTTCAAGTTCCTCTGGGCACCGCTGGTGGATCGCATGCCGTTGCCACTGCTGACCAACTGGCTGGGGCGGCGCCGGGCATGGCTGCTGGTGTCGCAATTATCCATCGCTGCATCCATTGGGCTGATTGCAATGGTGGACCCGTCTGATCCCGGAGCCCTTAACTGGATGGCCGCGGCCGTTATTATGCTGGGGTTTTCCGCCGCCACCCAGGATATTGTGATTGATGCGTTCCGGATTGAGTCCGCAAGCCAGGAATTCCAGGCCCTGTTGTCCTCCACCTATATTGCCGGTTATCGAATCGGCATGCTCACCTCAGGCGCCGGCGCCCTGGTGCTGGCCAGTTATTTCGGAACCACCGCTGATGTATATGATTACAGCGCCTGGCGTATGACTTATCTGTGTATGGCGCTCACCATGCTGGTGGGTTTAACCACCACGCTGGTGGTGGGCGAACCGGTACGGAGCAAACCTCTGGAGCATCACTATCGTTCATCGCAATATGCCCGGTTTCTGTCAATCTTTTTCATGTCCATTGGTGCGTTCGTGGGCTTTTATGTTTTTGCCGGTGACGCCGCCAGCATTATAAAACAGTGGCTGCAGCTGTGGCAGACGGAAAACTCCCTGGAAAATGTACTGGGGCCGGTGACAAATTTCCTGGTGGAATCCTGGCGGCTCCTGAGCGCATTCTGTGTGGCGGCATGGCTTGTCAGACTGTCGTCTTTTACACCCCTTTACGAGCGCAATCTGGTGCAGGAAACCTACATTGACCCGGTGCTGGATTTTTTCCGGCGTTACGGCGTTGAGCTGGCGGTATTGTTATTGCTGTTCGTGGGCTTTTACCGAATTTCGGATATTGTGCTGGGCGTAATATCCAATGTGTTTTTTCAGGACATGGGCTTTACCAAGAATGAAATTGCCACGGTGGTGAAAACTTTTGGTCTGTTCATGACCATTCTGGGGGGCTTTCTGGGTGGTTTTCTGGCGCTGCGTTTCGGGGTAATGCGAACCCTGTATCTGGGGGCCTTTTTAACAGTGGCAACCAATCTGCTGTTTATGTGGCTGGCCCA
>JAWVYU010000070.1:0-16717 GCA_033722575.1 Ketobacteraceae bacterium
AATTTACTCCCCTTTTGAGTAATAACGAAGCTACGGGAATCAGTCATTTCGCTGACTTTCTATAAGACAAAAAGGGCAGCCCAGCGAAACAGGCCACCCTTCTTTCAGTGTGACGTTAACCTGCCGATCCTAGTGTACGTCTTTCCAGTATTCCCGGTTCAGGAAATAAGCCGGAATCAGGAGAATAAACAGGAAAATAAGCACAATCTTGCCGATATATAAACGGTCGGATCGTGCCGGCTCTGCCATGTACACCATAAAGTTGGTCAGGTCAGCCATGCGTTCCTTGAACTCTTCCTCACTCAACTCGGCCTGCATGTTTTCCAGCACATGGGGCATACCCACGTCTTTGAACACATGGTTGTTAACCCCCCAGGGGCGGGATTCATCTTCGTAGAAGTTGATCAGATAGGAGTATAACCAGTCCGGTCCACGCAGGCGTGCTTCCAGAGTCAGATCAGGAGGCACCGTGCCGAACCACTTCTTGCCCAGATCGGCGGGCATGGCGGTTTTCATGGTTTCACCAATCTTGTCGGTGGTGAACACCAGGTTTTCCAGCATGATCTCCTCAGGAATTTCCAGATCCTCGGCCACGCGCGAGTAGCGCATATATTGGGCTGAGTGACACCCCAGGCAATTGTTGACGAAAATCTGTGCGCCTTTCTGCTGTGAAACCGTGTCTTCCAGATTGATCGGCGCTTTCACGATATACGGATTATCTCCACCACCGGCAGCCTGGCCAAGTGTCGGGATAGCTATGGCAACTAAAGCGATAATTAACTGTTTCATCAGTGCGACATCCTTACCCTTTCCGGAACCGGCTTACAGGTTTCTTTTGCTGTCCAGAATGGCATCAAAAGAAAATATGCGAAGTAAAACGCCGTGCCAATCTGGCCCAGGACACGATAGGTCATTTCGAACGGCAGGAAGCCCACGTGCGCATCAGGCTGCTTGACGCCACAGATGCCAAGGATAATGAAGAACACGACAAACAGTGCCAGCATCACTTTACTGATCAGCCCTTTGTAGCGGATGGACCTGACCGGACTACGGTCGATCCAGGGCAGCACGAAGAGCACCGCTATCGCTGCGCCCATGGCAATAACGCCAAGCAGCTTGTCCGGTATCGCCCGCAGAATGGCGTAGAAAGGCGTGAAGTACCATACCGGCGCGATGTGATCCGGCGTCTTGAGCGGGTTTGCCGGCTCAAAGTTAGGTTTCTCCAGGAAGTAGCCACCGCCGTCAGGAAAAAAGAACACCACAACCGAGAACACAATCAGGAAAACAACCGCCCCCTGGATATCATGCACGGTGTAGTAAGGGTGGAACGGAATACCGTCTTTGGGTACGCCGTTTTCATCCTTGTTCTTCTTGATATCAACGCCATCCGGGTTATTGGAACCCACTTCGTGCAGCGCAATAATATGCATTACCACCAGCGCCAGAATCACGATGGGCAATGCCACAACGTGCAGGGCAAAGAAGCGGTTCAGCGTAATACCGGAGATCAGGTAGTCACCACGAATCCACTCCATCAGGCCTTCGCCAATGTAGGGAATCGCGCCGAACAATGACACAATAACCTGGGCACCCCAGTAAGACATCTGACCCCATGGCAGGAGATAACCCAGGAAAGCCTCTGCCATCAGCGCCAGGTAAATGGTCATACCGAAAATCCACACCAGCTCACGGGGTGCGCGGTAGGAGCCGTACATCAGGCCACGGAACATGTGCAGATACACAACAGCAAAGAAGGCTGAAGCCCCGGTGGAGTGCAGGTATCGCAGCAACCAGCCGTAATCCACGTCGCGCATCATGTTCAGTTCAACGGATGCAAACGCGCCTTCGGCGGTCGGGTTGTAAAGCATGGTAAGCCATATACCGGTGAGCAGCTGGTTTACCAGCACCAGCAGCGACAGGGAGCCGAAAATATACCAGACATTGAAGTTTTTCGGCGCATAGTACTTGGTGAGGTGGTCTTCCCACATTTTGGTTGCGGGGAAACGTTCATCCACCCATCCCATGAAATTCTGGAACATGCTCATTATGCGCTCTCCCCATCTTCACCAATCTTGATTACTGTGTCGGACACATAGTAATACGGAGGAACGTCCAGGTTGGTTGGTGCCGGCACCTGCTGGAACACCCGGCCTGCAAAATCGAACTTGGAACCATGGCAGGGGCAGAAAAAGCCTCCCATCCAGTCATTGCCCAGATCTGCGGCACCAATTTCCGGACGGTACAGTGGTGAACAGCCCAGATGGGTACACAGCCCCACCAGCACCAGAATATTGGGGTGACTGTCACGGGAGCGATGCTGGTTTTTGGCGTACTCGGGTTGCTTGCTTTCGTCAGAGGCGGGGTCACGCAGCTTTTCCGTGATGGCATCCAGGGTATCCATGGCTTCTTCGGTGCGTTTGACAATCCATACCGGTCTGCCGCGCCACTCAACGGTCATTCTTTGACCAGGTTCCAGCTTGCTGATATCAGCTGTTACTGGAGCACCTGCGTTTTTAGCTTTTGCGCTCGGGTACCATGACTGAACAAACGGTACAGCAACACCCACTGCGCCAACAGCTCCACCAACAGAGGTTGCACCGATCAAAAATCGGCGGCGCCCCTCGTTTACGCCGTCAGTACTCATTAATTGTCTCTCCCCAAAGAAGCGCAGGATGCAGTCAACAGACGCACTCTTCCCGCGGACCCTAAATTAAAAACGCCGCAATAGTAATGAAATTACCGAATAGTTACAAGGACGGGATACAGTTTTGGCCGTAACCAGATGAAAAACATGAAGTTTTATAAACAACAAAAAGAGCACCCAGAGTTTGGGTGCTCTTTTCCGGAACGGAATCCGTAAAGACGAATTAACGCTTGGAGAACTGGGGACGCTTGCGTGCTTTGCGCAGGCCCACTTTCTTGCGCTCAACCTGGCGCGCATCGCGGGTAACATAACCCGCTTTGCGCAGCTGGGAGCGCAGCTCTTCGTCGTATTCCATCAGTGCGCGGGAAATACCGTGCCGAATCGCACCGGCCTGTCCGCTGGCACCACCGCCTTTTACGGTGATCTTCAGGTCGAATTTCTCAGTCGCATCCACCAGCTCCAGGGGCTGGCGAACCACCATCCGGGAGGTCTCACGACCAAAATACTGGTCCAGCGTACGACCATTGATAGTGATGTTGCCTGAGCCAGGCTTCAGAAATACGCGTGCTGTCGAGGTTTTGCGACGACCTGTACCGTAATTTGTTTCCACGTTATTCGCCTTCCGTTTTGTACTTAGATACTAAGTTCTTTGGGTTGCTGGGCCGCATGAGGATGCTCGGGACCCGCATAAACTTTTAATTTGCCAAGCATTTTCCGACCCAGCGGATTGCGGGGCATCATACCTTTGACTGCCAGCTCAACCACACGCTTGGGGTCGTGAGCGATCAGCTTGTCGAAATTCATGCTTTTCATACCGCCAGGGTAACCGCTGTGACGGTAGTACATTTTGTCGTTGCGCTTGTTACCGGTCACTTTTACCTTGTCAGCGTTAACAACAACAATATAGTCGCCTGTGTCCACGTGTGGCGTGTAAACAGGCTTGTGCTTGCCACGTAAACGGCGTGCAATTTCTGTGGACAGACGACCCAGAGTCTTGTCTGCCGCATCAACGACATACCAGTCGTGTTCAACTGTTTCAGCTTTGGCGCTATACGTTTTCATTGATTCTGCCCTAGAACACCTGATAGAGATCCAGTGTCTCATTTAAAAGAGCGCGAATACTACCCAAACTCACTTGGATTTACAAGCAGTTATTCGCGAATTCATGGATTTCAAAGCAGCAGCGCGGCGGGCGCCCTGCAAGGGCCACAGAACGGTGGCCGCTGTCAAAGTGTAGCAAAGATACAGGAGATTACGGCAGTTAGGCAACCGTGTATTGCGATCAGCACAGCGGTTGCTATGATCGTCAGCAATCCAAAGGTTTTTTTCGAGAGGTTTCAACAACATGCGCAAGCGACAACTGGGCACCAGCGGGATCAGGGTCTCTGAAATCTGCCTCGGCACCATGACCTGGGGACAGCAGAACACCCAGGCGGAGGCCTTTGAGCAGCTGGATTACGCCATGGACTGCGGCGTGAACTTTATCGATACCGCGGAAATGTACGCGGTGCCCACCCGCGCCGAGACCTGTGGCGCCACTGAAACCATCATTGGCAACTGGCTGGCCAGCGGCAAACGGCGCGACAAGATTGTACTGGCCACCAAAATCTGTGGACCGGGCAACTGGCTACCCCATATTCGGCGGGGCAAAACCCGCTTCAACAGAAAACACCTGACCAAAGCTCTGGAAGGCAGTCTCAAGCGCCTCCAGACTGACTACATAGACCTGTACCAGCTCCACTGGCCGGATCGCCATACCAATTTTTTCGGGAAACTCGGATATCACCATAACCAGCGGGAGTCGATCACCCCCATCGAAGACACCCTGGAAGTGCTGGATGAGCTGGTCAAAAGCGGCAAGATCCGGCATATCGGCCTGTCCAACGAGACCCCTTGGGGCACCATGAAGTTTATCCAGCTGTCGCAAGAGCGCGGCTGGCCGAAGGTGGTATCCATCCAGAACCCCTACAGCCTGCTTAACCGGTCATTCGAAGTGGGCCTGGCAGAAATCGCCCACCGGGAGCAGGTGGGCCTGCTGGCCTACTCGCCGCTGGCCTTCGGCATGCTGTCAGGCAAATACCTGGATAACCAGTGGCCGGAAAAGGCCCGGCTGACATTGTTCAGACAGTTTTCCCGCTACACCAACCCACAGGCCATGGAGGCAACCCGGGAGTACATGACAGTAGCGAAGAAGCATAACCTGGACCTCGCCCAGATGGCGCTGGCCTATGTCACCTCCCGGTCGTTTGTGACCGCCAATATCATCGGCGCCACCACCATGGAACAACTGAAAACGAACCTGGACAGTACGCGTATCACGCTGTCCAAAGATGTGCTGAAAGATCTGGAGGCGGTCCATACCCGGCATCCGTCACCGGCGCCCTGACCTTCAGGGTTTGTGAGGCCTGGCAAGGTACTCGTGGGACTGCATTTCAATCAGCCGGCTTTTGGTGCGTTCGAACTCGAATCTTAGGCCGGACCCCTTATAAAGGTTGTTCAGGTCGGCCTCGGCTGACAGGATCAGTTTCACGTTGCGGTCGTAAAACTCGTCCACCATATTAATGAAGCGGCGTGCCATATCATCCGCCGCCCCACTCATCACAGGCACATCACTCACCAGCACCGCGTGGTAGATCCTGGCCAGTTCGATGTAATCGTTCTGGCTGCGGGGTCCGTCGCACAGCGCACGAAAATCGCACCAGAGCACGTCATCAGCCACCCGGCGGGCCGGTATATTGCGGCCCTCGATTTCGATATTGACATTACGCTTGCCCGGCTCCGGTGCCAGGGACTCGAAACTGGTACGCATGCCGATATCGGCCTGTTCATCCAGGGGGTAATGAAAGATTTCCGCCTGCTCCAGGGTTCGAAGGCGGTAATCAATACCGGAATCCACATTCACCACCTGGGTGTATTTTTTTATCAGGTCAATGGCCGGCAGAAAACGGGCCCGCTGGAGACCGTTCTCATACAGGCGCTCAGGCACAATATTGGAGGTGGCCACCAGCGTTACGCCACGTCTGAACAGCTGCTCCAGCAGCTCCGCCAGGATCATGGCATCGGTGATATCGGACACAAAAAACTCATCGAAACACAGCACCCGCGCCTCACTGGCGATGCGCTCGCCCACGATTTCCAGGGGGTTCTTTTCACCCTGCAACTGGCGCAGATCACGATGGACCCGCTGCATGAAACGGTGGAAGTGAACGCGCATTTTGCGGCGAAATGGCAGACTTTCGAAAAAGGTATCCACCAGATAGGTTTTGCCGCGCCCTACCCCGCCCCAGAAATACAGCCCGGTGACGGGTATATTCTGTTTGGCACGTTGTTTGGGATTGAGCAGGGATATCCAGGTACGGGGGCGCATTTCATAGCGAAACATCAGCTCGTGGTACAGCCGTTCCAGGTGCTGGACAGCTTCTTCCTGTGCGGCATCGTAACTGAAGTCTGCGCGTTCAAGGTCTTTCTGATAACGCTCTAGCGGAGTCATTGAACTGCTTTACCTTCAACTATTAATCCGTAAAAACCCGGTAATTCGTGAAAATCTGCTTCGGGGCAGCTGTACCTGACCGGCTCGTGCCGCCCCATTAATGCGGCGGCACGGTGTTGGAGCGCGCCACTTTACCCCAGGGCCTGTAAGGTGTCCAACAGGCCTGCTCAGTCCAGCAGCTGCTCTGCCCGGTCCTTGAGCTCCGTCAGGCGGCCGTGAAAAAAATGCCCCGCCCCTTCAAGGCAGGCCACCTGACTGGGGCTGTGAATGGCATCAATCCAGCGCCGGATGGCCCGGGGATCCACAACTTCGTCTGCATCGCCATAGATAACAGCGACAGGAACAGCAAACCGGGTTAGTTTTCCGAAATCATAATTTTCCACCGCAGGGGCCACCAGCATCAGATGCTTCACATTGAAACCCTGGTCAATCGCCTGAGCCAGGCTGCGGGCAGCCACAAAAGACCCGAAGGAAAAGCCGGCGATATGGAACGCTGCACCGGGAAAACAGGATTCCGCCCAGGCCATCACCGCCAGCAGATCATCGGTTTCTCCGACCCCGGCATCATATTCGCCTTCACTTTTTTCAACGCCCCGAAAATTGAAACGAATCACCGCCCGCCCCAGATCACGATGCATCCGTGCCAGGGTGTGCACCACCTTGTTGTTCATGGTACCCCCCATCAGGGAATGGGGATGACACACGATCGCTACCTGTTTAACGCTGTTGCCAGACGTTGACGCCTGTTCCGGCTCGCTGACTTTTCCCGGTGTGGCAATGGCCTGCAGCTGACCGGCCGGACCGGGAATAAATAACCGAGTTTCCTTGTCGGGAAAGGATTCCATGAACAACCTCCACACCGGTTCGAAAACGCCCATGTAGCATTTGGTTACGCTTCCCAACCCCTGTATTCTGTTGAAAACTCGTTATAATATCAGCTTGTTTGAGATCATATAAACAGTTCACGAACAGAGTGAATCTTGAGTAGGGGTAAAACATGGATCTAGTCAGTGTGATTATGTTTCTGCTGGGTGCTGCGCTGGGGGTTGCGGGGTGCCTGCTGGTAGTTCACCAGACACGCAATGAATCATCCATTGAAAAGCAGCTGCGCGAACTGCAGGAAGAATTCACCGCCTACCGTGAGAATGTGAACCAGCACTTCAACCAGACCGCCAAGCTGGTGAACGATCTTACCAAAAACTACATCGCCGTGCAGAAGCATCTTGATGAAGCGGCCGAATCCTTTGCCCAGCCACCGAAAAGCTTTGAGCTGGAAGAGGACGCGAAGGCAAAACTGGAAAGTCAGCGGGAATCTTTACTGCCGCTGGAGACCAGGCCCGCTGAAGAGGACCGGGATGCCGAGTTCGACAGCAACCTGACCGTGGAGCCACCCAAGGACTACGCCCCCAAATCCCCGAAAGACAAAGGTACACTGTCGGAGGATTACGGGTTTCAGGAAGGGCTGAAATAGCGCTTTGGGGTAGCCAGGCGCCCGGAATTCAGCACCCTGAACCTTTCTATATAAGGCCTCGAATACAGCTTTCAAGGCCTTTTTCTGTGGCTGAAATATTTTTGGTTTTTTTTCGTTTTTTTTGTCTATCCGCTGCTTGAAAAAAAATACCCGACCCAAATATGTGTCCCTGAGCAGAGAACTGCGACCAAATTCTAGGAGACACGACCATGACATTAGCAACTTTGAATCCCTGGCAAGTACTGGACCAGATCCAGAAAGAAGCATTCACCCAACAGAGCCGTCGCTGGCATCCGGCCACCGACATTACTGAAAGTGAAAGCGGATACCGGGTATCGCTGGATTTGCCAGGCATGAAATCGGAAGACATCACCATTGAAGTGAAAGAAGAGCGCCTGTACATCAAAGGCAGCCGGCAGGTTGAACGCGATGAATCCGCCAAGGTGCATTACAGCGAACGGGTTTTCGGCGAGTTTAACCGCACCTTCAAACTGCCGAAGGATGCCAATGAAAGCGCCATTGCCGCCAAATTCGAAAACGGCGTGCTGCAGGTGGACATTCCCAAGGTAGAGAAGGCGCAACCGCGTCAGATCGCTATCGAATCCCGCTAGATCGCTACTGACAACAGGTGGAACCCTGACACTCCACCACGAAACAAAAAAGCCCGGCATTTGCCGGGCTTTTTTATGACTGCTTCTGTGGCTATTTAGCAGAGTGGCCGGTCAGCTTGACTTCCACTTTTTCGTGATCCGCCAGGCTGCCATAGTACTCGCTGAGGATTTCCAGCACTTCCGGGCGACTGAAATTAGCCGGAATCTCACCACCTTCAGACAGCGCCTTGCGCAGTTTGGTGCCCGACACCAGCACCCGGTCTTCCGCCTCGTGGGGACAGGTACGCATGGATGCCATGGTGCCACACTTGTTGCACCAGAAGGTCCAGTCGATCTTCAGCGGTTGCGTCAGCAGGGCATCCTCTGCAATTTCATCAAAGATGTGGTGTGCATCAAAAGGCCCGTAATAATCCCCCACACCGGCGTGGTCGCGGCCCACGATCAGGTGGGAGCAACCGTAGTTCTGACGGAACAGGGCATGCAGCAGCGCCTCTCTGGGCCCGGCGTAACGCATGTCCAGAGGATAACCGGACTGGACCACCGTGTCTTTCACGAAGTATTTGTCAATCAGCGTTGAGATAGCTTTCTGACGGACCTCAGCAGGGATATCACCGGGCTTGAGCTTGCCCAGCAGCGAGTGCACCATCACGCCGTCGCAGATTTCAATGGCAATTTTTGCCAGGTGCTCGTGGGAACGGTGCATGGGGTTACGGGTCTGGAACGCCGCCACGGTGTTCCAGCCTTTTTCCTCAAACAGAGCACGGGTCTCCGCAGGCGTCATGTAAATGCCCTTGTATTTCTCCGGGAACTCGCCCTGGGAAAGCACTTTAACCGGCCCGGCCAGGTTCACCTCACCCTGCTCCATCACCATTTTCACACCAGGGTGATCCAGATCCGTGGTTTTGAATACGGTCTCGCACTCATGGGCCTTGTCGATGCCGTACTTTTCAGTCACCGTCATGGTACCCATGATGGTGCCGGTTTCCGGGTCCACCAGCGCAATATCAGAGCCTTCCTCAATGCGGTCCGCGTCTTCCTGCGATACAGACTTGGTAATGGGAATGGGCCAGAACAGGCCGCTGGCCATGGTCATATTGTCGCAAACCCCCTGCCAGTCCACTTTGCCCATAAAGCCATCCAGCGGTGTAAACCCACCGATACCCAGCATGATCAGGTCGCCGGTTTCCCGGGAGCTGAGATTGATTTTGGGCAGGCTTTCCGCACGGGCCTTTTCCGCTTCCAGTGCTTCGCCTTCCAGCAACAGGGGCTTGAGTTCATCACTACCATGAGGTTTGACGAGTTTCGACATGAGTTATTCCATCAAATTGAGTTAGTGGCACATAGCAGCCACGGGAGGCCTCCCGTGGCAATGACAATCTTGAGAGCGCGCCATTATACATGGCTTGAGCGCGTTTTTTTACAACTGTGGCAAATACGGGCTCAAACCGGATTGTCGATATCGATAAACCTGTGATTTACCTGGAATTTTTCCGCTAGCCAGGCACCCACCGCATTGGCGCCATAGCGCTCAGTGGCATGATGACCGGCAGCATAGAAATGAATTCCGCACTCACGGGCAATATGGGTGGTCTGCTCCGACGCCTCGCCGGTAATGTAGGCATCAACCCCCAATGCCACTGCCTGCTCGATAAACCCCTGGGCGCCGCCGGTACACCAGGCCACCCGCCGTACCGGGCGATCAGTGCCCGCCACATGAAGCACTTCCCGCCCCAGGCAGTCGGAGATATGACGCGCAAACACCTCACCGCTACAGGCTTCAGGCAGGCGACCTTCATTACCGACGCTGCGGGGGTTGCCAACCTCCAGCGGACCGGTCATTTCAATGCCCAGCTTGCGGGCCAGCTGGGCATTGTTTCCCAGCTCGGGGTGGGCATCCAGGGGCAGATGATAGGCAAACAGATTGATGTTGTTTTCCAGCAGGGTTTTGACCCGTTTTTGCTTCATGCCTACCAATGCAGGGCTCTCCCCTTTCCAGAAGTAGCCGTGATGGACAAAAATCGCATCAGCACCCACGGCCACCGCCTCATCAACCAGCGCCTGACAGGCGGTAACACCGGACACCAGCACTTCGATGCTCTCACGCCCCTCGACCTGCAGACCATTAGGGGCGTAATCCTTGAAAAATTCCGGCTGCAGAAGCCCTTTTAATGCCGCATCGATTTCAATTCTTGATACCATAACGAATTGCTTCCTGAAGACTGTGAATTTGAATACAGAGGCTGAACTGCAATCATGAGTGTGCTCAAGTCTGCCATTGTACCAGCCATTACCGGGCTGGTTGTTGCGATCATCATCATCGCACTGTCACCGGAAAACCAGCCAGCAACGCAGAAAGTGGTCTTTCTAGAATCGCAGAAACCGGAAACGCCGGTCAAATCATCTGCTCCCGCATCCGGAAACCCGACAGACAGCATGCTGAATCCGGGCAACCCCGTTCATGCGCCAGTCAATGTCCGAAGTTACGCCGATGCAGTGGCGTCCGCCCAGCCCGCCGTGGTGAACATTTACACCAGCAAGATTATTACCCGGCAATATCACCCCCTGTATGATGACCCGGCCTTCCGCCGTTTTTTCGGCATGCACAGCGTGCCGCGACGCCAGCGCATGCAATCCAGCCTGGGTTCAGGCGTCATTATCAGTCCTTCGGGCTATGTGCTTACCAATAATCATGTGATAGCCGGTGCGGATGAAATCAAGGTGGCGCTGGCGGATGGCCGTGAAGCACTGGCATCCGTGGTGGGAGCGGATCCGGAAACAGACCTCGCGGTGCTCTATATGGAAATGCCGGATCTGCCGGCCATCGTGCTGGCGGACCCCGATGATATCCGGGTGGGTGACATTGTACTGGCCATTGGTAACCCCTTCGGGGTGGGCCAGACCGTAACCCAGGGAATTATCAGTGCTCTGGGGCGCAACCAGGCGAATCTGAGCACCTTTGTGGACTTTATTCAGACAGATGCCGCCATCAATCCGGGTAATTCCGGCGGCGCCCTGGTAAACAGTCGCGGCGCCCTGATCGGTATCAACACCGCCATTTTTTCCCGCAGTGGCGGTTCCCACGGTATTGGCTTTGCCATTCCGGTGGATCTGGCCAAGCAGGTGATGATGCAGATCGTGCAGCATGGTTCGGTGGTAAGAGGCTGGCTGGGCATAGAGCCAACCATTCTCACCCAGGGCCTGGCAAAGGCCCTGAGCATGCCTTTTGTACCCGGTATTCTGGTGTCCGGTGTATTTCGGGATGGCCCCGCCTACCAGGCGGGTATAGCCCCCGGTGATGTGATCACAGCCATCAACGGCGAAGCCCTTCAGGACCCAAGGGATGCGTTGTCATTTATTTCCACCAAGCGTCCCGGTGAACGGGTGGAAATTACCGTTATTCGAAAAGGCGAAACCTACCGCATCAATGCGGTGGTCGGTGAGCGGCCAACACCCCAGGCCTGATCAGATCACATCTGATCAGGCAGCGGCCCATACTGCGGGATCAGCGCTTTCTCAGCACTGACTGCAGGCATTTCTGCAGGGCCAGGAACATGGCCTCGTTTTCCTTGGGCGAACCAACGGTTATGCGAAGGCAATCCTTCAACAACGGATGCGCACCGTCCAGGCATTTGATCAGCACCCCCTGTTCCTTCATATCGGCAAAGATGGTTTTGGCCGTATCCTTTGGTGCCCGCACCAGAATAAAATTGGCTTCGCTGGGCCAGATGGATTCCAGGCCGATACCCTCAAGACGCTGCAACAGCATATTGCGGTCTTTTTTAATGGCATCGGTCTGACGTTTCAGGGTATCGAAGTTTTTCAGGGCAAAAATCACACTGACCTGAGTGAGCACATTGACGTTGTAAGGCATGCGTACCTTGTCGAACTCCGTGAGCCACGCCCGGCTGCCCACCAGAAACCCGAGCCGCAATCCCGCCAGGCCCACCTTGGACAAGGTCCGCATCACCACCACGTTGTCATAGTCGTTCAGTAACGGCAGGGAATTACAGTCTGTGAAGGCCACGTAGGCTTCGTCGATCACCACCAGGCCTTCCGCCTTTTCGATAATCTGCCTCAGATCCGCTTCGCTGTAGGCTGCACCTGTGGGGTTATTGGGCTGGGCCAGAAAGATTACCGCCGGCTGGTGTTTCTCAATAGCCTCCAGCATGGCCGGCATATCCAGCTGAAACTGCCGGGTGAGGGGCACGCCCACATACTCCATGCCCACAAAGGTGGCTATCATTCTGTACATCACAAAGCTGGGTTCCGGCGACAGAATTTTGCTGCCGGGCTTTGCCATGCTCATGGCAATACACTGGATAATTTCATCAGAGCCATTCCCCAGCAGAACATCCTGCAATTCATCAATATTGAAACAGGCCCTCAGGGAGTTCTTGACATCCTGCCCGCTGGCATCCGGATAGCGGTTCAGCTCGCACTCCTTGAGTACGTTCACCCATTCCTCTTTGAGGGAATCCGGCCAATGGTAGGGGTTTTCCATGGCGTCGAGCTTGATCAGCCCGGAGGGGTTTGCCACATGATAGGCAGACAGCGCCTGAATATCTTCACGAATCCAGCGCTCAATCAGCTTTGCCATAAGGTTACTCTTCTTTGATCCGATATTCCGCTGACCGCGCGTGGGCGGTAAGACCTTCACTGCGCGCCAGCATGGACGCCACCTTACCCAGTTCGCTGGCACCCTCTGGAGAACACATAATCAGGGAGCTGCGCTTCTGAAAATCATACACCCCCAGCGGCGACGAAAATCTCGCGGTGGCAGACGTCGGCAGCACGTGATTGGGCCCGGCACAGTAATCTCCCAGCGCTTCCGCGGTGTAGCGCCCCATAAAAATTGCGCCGGCGTGGCGGATTTTGGGCAACAGGGCCTGGGGGTTTTCCACCGACAGCTCGAGATGCTCCGGTGCAATCCGGTTAATCATGTCCACGGCTCCGTCCATGTCCGGCACCAGTATCAGCGCGCCACGGTTTTTCAGGGAGGTAGCCGCAATGCCCGAGCGATCCAGGGTAGGCAGCAACCTTTCAATAGCCGCTTCCACCGCGTCCAGAAACGCCCTGTCCGGGCTTACCAGAATCGCCTGGGCGTCTTCGTCGTGCTCGGCCTGGGAAAACAGATCCATGGCAATCCAGTCCGGTTCGGTCTGGCCATCACAAACCACCAGTATTTCCGAAGGCCCGGCAATCATATCAATGCCTACCTGACCGAATACCATGCGCTTGGCAGTGGCCACATAGATATTGCCCGGCCCCACGATCTTGTCCACCCGGGGTACGGTGTCGGTGCCATAGGCCAGTGCCGCCACTGCCTGGGCGCCGCCCACGGTCACCACCTTGTCCACTCCGGCGATAGCCGCCGCGGCGAACACCATTTCATTTACCTCGCCTTTGGGGGTGGGAACCACCATGATCACCTCCCCCACACCGGCCACGCGGGCTGGCAACGCATTCATCAGTACTGAAGAGGGATAGGAGGCCTTGCCGCCCGGTACATAGATTCCTACCCGGTCCAGAGGTGTCACCTTCTGCCCCAGCAACGTGCCGTCTTCTTCCTGGTAATGCCAGGAATCCTGTTTCTGCTTTTCATGATAGCGGCGCACCCGCTCGGCAGCGGTTTCCAGGGCTGCCCGCTGATCCGGTGCAATGGCCTCCAGCGCCTGTTGCAGGCGCGCTTGGGGAACCACCAGCTCCTGCGCATCCTGCACCGACAGGCCGTCGAAACGGTTGGTGTACTCCACCAGCGCCTGGTCACCCCGCTCCCGGACTCCGTTCACAATCCCGGTAACCTGCTCAAGAACACGGCTGTCTGATACCGACTCCCAGGCCAGCAATGCATCAAGCTGATCATTGAAATCTGCCTGTGTCTGATCCAGTCGATTAATCACAGAGGATGCCATAACGTTAAAAACCTTCCGTTTTGATATGAATACAGGGCGCTCAGGACTGCCGGGATTTCACCGCCGCCGCCAGCTGATCTATCAGGCGCTGAACCGGGCCGTGTTTCATTTTCATGCTCGCCTTGTTCACCACCAGACGGGAACTGATATAGGCAATGAGTTCGGTGGGCTCCAGGCCATTGGCCCGCAGGGTGTTGCCGGTGTCCACCACGTCCACAATACGGTCGGCCAGCCCCACCAGCGGCGCCAGCTCCATGGAGCCATAAAGTTTGATCACATCCACCTGCCGCCCCTGGGACGCATAATAATTACGGGTGATATTCACAAACTTGGTGGCCACGCGCAAGCGACCTTCGACAGGGGCGGCATCCTTCGGGCCCGCCACCATCAGCTTGCATTTTGCAATGTCCAGATCCAGGGGCTCATAGACCCCTCTTGCGCCATGCTCCATCAGAACATCTTTTCCCGCCACGCCCACATCCGCGGCACCATGCTCCACGAAAGTCGGCACATCGGTGGCGCGAATAATGACAATACTGACATTGTCCCGGGTGGTGGGAAAAATCAGCTTGCGGCTCTTGGCGGGATCTTCCAGCAACTCAATCCCCGCCTCTTTCAGCAGCGGCAGGGTTTCTTCCAGAATGCGCCCCTTGGACAGGGCAATTGTCAGCGGTGCGTCGGTACTCATGGTGCTGCCTGGGTGCGTCGGCTACCAGGCACACGCTGTATCTGCGCGCCCAGCAACTGCAGTTTTTCCTCGATACACTCGTAGCCGCGATCAATGTGGTAGATGCGATCCACCAGGGTATCCCCCTCGGCCACCAGACCGGCCAGCACCAGGCTGGCGGAAGCACGCAGGTCCGTTGCCATTACCGGAGCACCTTTCAGCCGCTTCACGCCACGAATAATGGCGGTGTTGCCCTGCAGCTGAATATCCGCACCCATCCGGGACAGTTCCGAGGCGTGCATGAAGCGGTTTTCAAACACGGTTTCTATGATGGTACCGGTGCCTTCTGCAATGGCGTTCATGGTGGTGAACTGGGCCTGCATGTCCGTGGGAAATGCGGGGTAGGGAGCAGTGCGGATATTTACCGCTTTGGGCAGATTGCCTTTCATGTCCACTTCGATCCAGTCTTCGCCCGTAGACACATGGGCCCCCGCCTCTTCCAGCTTCAGCAGCACGGATTCCAGCAGTTTGGCGTTGGTATTCTTGACTTTGACCCGCCCCCGGGTGACTGCACCAGCCACCAGATAAGTACCGGTTTCAATCCGGTCCGGTATCACGGTGTATTCACAGCCATGAAGCTTTTCAACCCCGTGAATTTCCAGGGTATCGGTGCCCGCGCCGCGGACATCGCCACCCATTTTGTTGATGCAGTTTGCCAGATCCACCACTTCCGGTTCCCGGGCAGCGTTCTCGAGGATAGTAACACCCTCCGCCAGCGCCGCCGCCATCATCAGATTTTCGGTGCCGGTTACCGTCACAGTGTCCAGCACCAGATGGGCGCCTTTCAGGCGGCCTGGTGACTTGGCGTGGATATAGCCCTGCTCTACCTTGATCTCGGCCCCCATAGCCTCTAGGCCATGCAGGTGAATATTGACGGGCCGGCTGCCAATGGCGCAGCCGCCAGGCAGGGACACATGAGCCTCACCGAAATGGGCCACCAGGGGACCCAGCACCAGAATCGAGGCACGCATGGTTTTCACCAGCTCATAGGGGGCGGTGAGGTCCTTGATGGTGCCTGCTTCCACTTCCACGTTAAGCTTGTCATCGATGATCAGGTCCACCCCCATCTGCCCCAGCAGCTCGATCATGGTGGTAATATCCTGCAGATGCGGCAGGTTACAGACCGTCATGGGGCCGTCAGTGAGCAATGTTGCCGCCAGCACCGGCAGGGATGAGTTCTTGGAACCGGATATACGGATTTCGCCATCCAGCTGCTTGCCACCGGTGATAATCAATTTGTCCATCGGGAGTCTCCGGGGTCAGGCCATGGGGTTGCCGAATTTTTTCTGTTGCTCCCATTCCGGGGGCGTCAGGGTCTGCATGGTAACGGCATGCAGCTCGCCGCTGCTGATCAGATCGTTCAGACAACCGTATACCATTTGCTGTTTTTTCACGGATCGAACGCCGTCAAAAGCGCTTGATACCACGATCACGTGGCATTTATTACCCTCCAGCTGCACATGGGCTTCGGCTCCTTCGATACCGTCTTCAATTCGCTGTTTAATCGTATTTGCGTCCATTAATAAACCTTCTTGACGTTTGTGGCGGGCAAAACAGGGCCGGAAATAATACAATAGAACCGTGGACGCAGGCCAGCCGGGCCTTGAATTACACGGTGTGCAAAATAAGAGTGGTCAGTCAGACTGGCCGTTTTCGATCAGGGGCAGTACGTCATCCAGACCACTGACCCGGGCAACATCAAACATTTTTGCCGGCATGGCCCGGAACCGGATATCCTTGTCAGCTGCCCTGGCAGACCTTAACCAGCAAAGCATCACAGACACACCCACACTGCTGGATTGCTCCACCTCTTCCAGGTCCACGGTAATACCGCTCTGCAGCGACTCCAGCAGCTTTTCACC